>JBBROH010000069.1:0-18619 GCA_038229595.1 Chloroflexia bacterium
TGCAACTGGGTAGTAGTAGCTATCACCTTCAGCTTCTTGCCGCCGCTTGTGCCACTGCTTGTCGTGCCACTTAGCGGTGTGGTCATCATCCCACCGTTGGTCATCGTCGCTATCGCCATCATCGTAGTAGGGCTAGCCATAGCCATCATTGTGGTCGGCGACTCCATTGCCATTGCCGTTGTACTGGTGGGCGCGGCTATGGCTGCTGCGTTAGTAGCCGTTAGCTTGGTAGTCGGGGTAGCACTGCTGTTGTTGTTATCACAGGCAGCAAGGCTAACGCTGATGGTGAGTAGTACCGCTAGCAGGCTGAGCTTGCGCCAGCCCTGTACAAACTTCATCATTGCTGAGTTCTTCCTCTCTTGTTGTAACTTGGTATCAATAAACCGCGGACTACGCCCAAAGCTAGTGATACGCGGTATCTTACATGGCCGAAGCAGAGGCTGGGCCGAAGCTAGCCTCCTTACCACAAAGCCAGTATAACCGCAGTGGGATACATTGTCAATAGGTGTATCAATTAGGCATTCATATTGAGACTGTAAATGAGCATTGACAAGCGGCGCGGATGTGTGCTATGATAGCACCAATAAGCCAGCCACTCGGCGTGCCTGCAAACGTTGTTGATACGAGGTATCAAGAAACGAGGGGTGTCTAGGAAGAGGAGAGAGAAAGTGGCTAGTGGACAAAATGAGCTACTGCCCAGCGAACCGCAGCCGCCCCGCCACCTGCGCGGTTGGCTCGGCCCCAACCTCCACAGTTTAGCGACAGTCTCGACTTCGCCACCCATTTACAGCATAGGAGAAACAACATGGCTACCAGCATCAGCACTACTACCTTCAAGAACAGCCCAGGCATCCAGAATCGCATGAGCGGCAGCGTCAAGTGGTACGACCCCACGCGGGGCTATGGCTTCATCGTCTGTGCTGAGAACGAGATGGAGTTGTTCGTCCACCAGAGCCAGTTGGTAGAGACTGGCGACGAACGCTGCATCCTCTACAAGGGACAGCCAGTCAGCTTCAGCATCGGGCAGAGCCGACCGCAGGGGCCAGAAGCCCTGGGGGTGGTCGCTGACCCCGGCTACCAGCCGACTGCTGACCTACTGCCGCCGAGCCTACCACCTAGCGTGAACGACCAACTGCTGCGGAGCCGCCACCAGGCGATGCTGCGCTGGTACGACTCGGCTAAGGGCTATGGCTTTGTCACTATCGCCACTGGTGACACCATCTTCATCCACAAGGCGAAGGTACAAGACGCAGAAGGGTATCCACTGGCTGAGGGTCAGTTGCTAGAGTTCCGCCTGACCGTCACGCCGAAGGGGTTGCGCGCGACTGAGGTGGTGCGCTGCGACCGCTGCGGTCAGCCGCTTAAGCCCAGCTATGAACCGCAGGCACCACTGGTTCGCTTTGCTCAGTCTATCACACAACCTCTCGGCACTCGCCCGCACACCGGTGGCAGTGCTGGCCGACAACGTGCGCCTGTTCGCGGGGGCTAACGGCTACGCCTATCAGCTAGACCTGCAGACTGGCACCACGACGTACAGCAATGGCCTGGGGGACGGGCTATCATGAGGCTGGCTAGCGACGGCGTGACCCTCTACGCTGGTACCAACGGCTATGTGGTGGGTATCTCGCTCGACCCTAAGTAGCGGGACAACAAGAGCGGGCGGGCTGGCAGCTAGTTGTGCTAAAACACGCCTGCCCTGCTACCTCAGCAGCTTCTCCGCCAGTTCCAGCGCATCCAGCGGCCAGTAGACTTGTGGACGCGGCTGGCGCACGCCTGGCCCAGCTTCCGGCCTGCAACTCAACACCGCCTCGCGCCACTGCTGTGGGATCGCTGCCAGACCGTACACCCCACCCACCAGCGCAGCGGCGATGGCCGCGTTGGTGTCAGTGTCGCCGCCAGCCATGACGGTAGCCACCACGCTTGCTTCAACGCTGTCGCTATGGAGCAGCTGATAGAAGGCGTTTTGCAGGGCAATGAGTACGTGGCCCATGTGGGTCTGGTAGTCGTGGGGTGGTTCATTGGCAGCAGCGGCCAGTGCGTCGGTGATTCGCTGGCTGCGACCATGTTCGGCTTGCCACGCTACTGCCCGCTCGTACGTGGCGCGGGCATCAAGCCCTTCACTCACCGCTGCCGCTAGCGCAACGATGTAGGCGGTCGAAGCATCCACGCACACGGGGCTGGGATGGGTCAACTCGGTGTCGGCACTCACATACGCCGCCAACTGCTCCGGCGGCAGGTTCGCGCCCCAGATTGCCAGCGGCGACTGGCGCATCAATGCACCATTAGCTTCGCTGTCGCGGCTGGCATTGATACGGGCCGCTTCAGCCACCGGCTGGCCTTGCCGCAACGCAGCCGCGGCTGGGTGCAACGCCTGTTTGGTAGTGCCGCCGCTATCGAAAGGTGGGCTGACCATCCAGGTCGCATAGGCGCAAGCAATCTGCTCCACATCGAAACCATGCTGCACGAGGGTGCGGGCCAAAGCCAGAGCCATCTCGCTATCGTCGGTTGGCTGCCCGGCCAGTGTGCCGAACACAGGGCTGGGGCCGATTTTGCGCAAGCCGCCGGGGTGTAGCTGGTGGATGCGCTCGACCGCCATAAACTCGACCATGCTGCCGAGCGCGTCCCCGGCCAGTTGACCGAGCAGCACGCCTTGTGCGCGATTAAGCTGTTCATGATTAACTGCCACAATCGTGTCCTCACTTTCAAGCAAGTTGTTGGCTATAGTGTAGCACAGCTTCAGGTTGTTGGCAACCGACGAACACAGCCCACTCACCGCCGGGTAGCGAAGCGCAGCCGCACCGCCCGTCCGTAGATGCCCGCCAGCACTGCTGCAACCTGCTCACCCCAGCATCCAAGACACGCTCATAACGGGCCAGTTTGTCACGTTCTTTGCGCTGCTGAATAACCATGTTGCGTCTCCTACCAACGTTTTAGATCATAACGTTGTTACAGGTTTTTGTCAGCGGATGGTGAAGCATTGGCTAGCAGGTTGCGGCTCAAGGGGTCTGCCGCGCTGCGGGCAGCGGGTTAGGGAAGTTGCCAGTTAGTAGTAGCAAGGCGAACAGCCGCCAGGCGTTGCCATAGTACGTGCCGTTACCCGCTGCCCCTGCCACCTTTGTTGCTAGCAACTCGTCGTATGCTTGCTGGGCGGTAGAGCGAAGCTGACTGTGCGCGTCGCCGCAGGTTAGCGGCCCCGGTTCGGGAGCCGCCCAGATTGCGGCTGCGGCGTGGGACACGAAGAAGGCTTGGTGGTAGGGGCAGGGTGAACGAGGCAGGGCTGGCAGCGTAAGGCGCAGCCCCCTGCTTGCTACTGACCAGGCCTTCACCAGGCTGGCTGGCCGGGACGAACAGGACGGTGATTGCGCTGTGGCTGGCGTTCTGGTTGCGGGCGGTTACGCTGATGCGGTCGAGCTTGCCCGGCCCCGCGTCCTGCGGCACTGTCGCACTGATGCTGAAGCCACGCTGCGCCCCCGGCTCTAGCTGCAGGCGGGCGGGGATGGCGCGCAGGTCGGCCCAGCCGTGGTCGTCGCTAGCGAGCAGCCCATACTCCTCCACCTGCGTACCAAAATTGCTAATCGTCACGCTATAACTAAGGGTCGCACCTACCTCGGTCAGCAGCCCCCCCGGTTCACTGACCAGCACGGCGCGGCGGTCATCGCTGCGCGGGTTCTCCACCCGATAAATCGACCGCTCTGGTTTGCTGGCATTCTGGCCCAGGCCCATCGTAATTGGGTTCACCTCGTCGCCGAGCGGGTTGGCGGGGCTGACTAGCGACAGGCATAGTTCGTCAATCGCGCTGGAGTTGGCCCCACGCGGCACGCTAGCGGCTACGCTGTAGCGGGCTACCCCCCCAGCAGGCAGGCTAATGGTTGCGGGCAAGCCGCGCAGGTTCGCCCAACCGAGGCTGGAACGCGCATCCAGCCGCCAACTATCGGCCAGCCGCCCAGTGTTGGTCACGACCACCTGGTAGCTAACCGTACCACCAGGCAGCACATAGTAGCCAATCGGCTCGGCCTCGATGTCCACCCCATAGTCGTAGCCAGAGCCGTAGCTGCTAGCCACGCTGGTCACGGCGCGCGCATCAGCCTCGTCGTCGGCACCCCGCACCTGCACCAGCAGTTCGTCGCTCGTGCGGGGGTTGACCCCCAGCGGAAGATTGAGGTTGAGGCTGACGACAGTGCTGGCTCCCGCTGCCAGAGCCACTGTGGGCGGGTAAGCAGCCAGCCAGCCGAGGGCAGAGCTAGCCGTCAGCTGATAGGTGGCGGTCACAGGCTCGCGGTTGGTTACACGCAAGGGGTAGACTGCGCTCTCGCCAGGGGCGACCTGGGCGGTCTCTGGCAGGCTAATCGCTGCTCCCCTGGGCGGCAGGGTTGGCACAGGCGGCAGCGAGACCGTCGGGGTCTCCTGCTCGCCAGCCCCACAACCCACCAACATCACTGCCAGGCCCAGCCCCAGCAGCCACCGCTTTGCCCTATTCATGCCAGCCTCCTCAAGAGTTTGTAGCCCACAGCCTACTGTTCGCCACTATTATAGGTGATCGGGCTGCTGGTTGACAGGGGCTGGCGGGCTGTGCTAGTATCCAGGCAGCAACGCACCCCTGCCGCGAAGCAAGCAGGCCAACCGATTGGTGGCGCAATGTACAACCTGAGCAGCTTCCGCCAGCGCATCCGCGAACTCTACCGCCGCAGCGACCCCTATGAGGGCCGCAAGCCAACCCAGCGCGACCTGGCTGAAGCAATCAACCTCGACCCTACCAACCTGAGCAAGCGGCTACACGGCCACCGCAGCGAACCCTTGACCGAGGAGAACGTGCGGGCGATCATCTGCGTGTTGGCCGAGTGGGGCGCAATCGTCACCGAGGCTGAAGCGAATGAGTTGCTTACCCTGGTTGGCTGTCCGCCCTTCAGCCCCGCCGACTGGCAATCGCCACCGCTCGACCTGCTCACCCCTGCTACCAGCCCCCACCGTGCCGCCCTCCTTAGCAGGCAGCCACGCCACAACCTGCCCGCTGCACTAACCAGCTTTGTGGGCCGTGAGGAGGAGTTGAGCCGCCTAGCAATCTTGCTGACCGAACACCGCCTGCTGACCATCACTGGCGTGGGTGGCGGAGGTAAGACCCGCCTGGCCCTCGAACTCGCTGGGCTGTCGGCTGGGCAGTTCGCTGCTGGTGCCACCCTGGTTGAACTGGCAGGCCTCAGCGATGGCAGCCTCGTACTGGCTGCCGTTGCTCAGGCGGTTGGGGTCAAGGAGCAGGCGGGTACCAGCCTGACGGCAAGCCTGATTGCTGCCCTACGCGAGAGCGAGATGTTGTTGGTAATCGACAACTGCGAACATCTGCTGGCAGCCTGCGCCACCCTCAGCCACCAACTGCTGACTGCCTGCCCTGGCTTGCGGGTGTTGGCAACCAGCCGCGAGAGCCTGGGGGTGGCTGGTGAGCAGGTCTGGCCGGTGCCACCCCTTGCCCTCCCGCCCCCAGCGGTGCAGACCAATGCGCGAGTGCTACCCCGTTACGCGGCAGTGCGCCTGTTCGTGCTAAGGGCGAAGGCAGCCAGCCCTGATTTCGGCCTCAGCGCAGCGAATGCGGGGGCGGTGCGGGCAGTCTGCGAACTGCTCGATGGCATACCGTTGGCTATCGAACTGGCGGCAGCAAGGGTGGCAGTGCTAGCGGTAGCCCAAATCGCCGAGCGGTTGCACCAACGCCTGCTCCTGCTCACTAGTGGGCCGCGCACTGCTCCCCACCGCCAGCAAACCCTGCGTGCGCTGGTGGATTGGAGCTACGACCTGCTCACCCCCCTGGAACAAACCATCTTCGCGCGGCTGGCCGTATTCGTGGGTGGCTGCACCCTGGATGAGGCCGAGCTAGTCTGTGCAGATGCTAACCTGCCCACCGCCCGCTGCTTCGAGCTGCTCGCTAGCCTGCTCAACAAGTCGCTGCTCAACAAAGAGGAGCAGGCTGGAGCGACCCGCTACCAGATGTTGGAGACGATCCGCGAGTATGCGGCGGAGAAGCTGGCGGCTAGCAGCGAGGAGCAGGTGGTTCGCACTCGCCACGCCACTACCTACCTGCGCCTGGCCGAAACCGCCGAGCCAGAGCTACGCAAGGCGCAACAGGCCGAGTGGCTGAACCGATTGGAGGCCGACCATGACAACCTGCGCGCCGCTTTGCAGTGGTCAGTTAGCCACAGTGACCCCGACCTGACGCTGCGGCTGAGCGGTAGCCTCTGGACTTTTTGGGTCACTCACGGCCATCTTAGCGAGGGCCAAAGGTGGTTGGCAGTCGCGCTGGCCGCCGCTGGCAGTACAGAATCGGCGGCAGCGGCAAAGGCACTGCACGGCGCGGCTAACATCGCTCTACAACAGGGTGATTACCACAAGGCGCAGCAACTGTATGAGCAGGTTGTGCAACTCCAAGACAAGCTGCACGACCAGAAAGGGGTTGCTGCTGCCTTGAACAACCTGGGTATCATTGCTGAATATCAAGGTGCCTATCTAAATGCTCAATCTCTATACCAGGATAGCCTAGCCATCCAGCGCAGGCTGGGGGAGAAATGGAGTATTGCGGCTTCACTGAACAACCTGGCAATTGTCGCTAACATCCTCGGTGCTGGCGACACCGCTAGTGAACTGATGGTAGAGAGCCTGGCCCTGCGCCGCGAGTTGGGCGACAAGCGGGGGGTGGCCCAGTCGCTGGGTATGCGCGCAGAAGCTGCAATCAAGCGTGCTGACTATGAGAATGCACAGGCAGATTTGGCAGAGGCCGTTTCACTCACCCGCACGCTGAAAGATCGCTGGCTGATGGCTAACTTGCTAGGTAGCTCGACAGACGTGGCAACTGCGCTGAGCGACCATGCGGCTGCCCTTCGCTTCGCGCTGGAAGCTATTAGGCTGCTCGCTCAGTTGCATGACCGCCGGGGACTAACTACCATGCTCTACAAACTGGCAACCATCCTCGTGCTTCAGCAGCCAGCCGTAGCTACCGTTCTGCTTGGCGCAGAGGAGGGGCTGCGCGCCACAATCGGTTCACCCATACCGGTTGACTACCTTGCTACTTATGAAGCATTGGTTGGCAAAGCGCGATCAGCATTGAGCAACCCAGACTTTGCCGCAGCCTGGGCCGAGGGTCGGGCGATGTCGTTTGAGCAGGCGGTTGCCTACGCCTTGCAGCAAATTGGCTAGCCGCCCCCACAAGCAACCAACCCAAGACGCTCACCGGAGCGTCTTTCTTTTTGCCAAATTGCTGCTAACTTTAGCCAGAGACCAATAAAGACCAACTTTTGGCAATCCAGCCACGCTACAATGGCAGCATAACGTTCCTGCTGAACCCGACTCTGCAAGCGGCGGGACGAATACTAACGAAAGGAGAACACGCCATGAAGTTCCTACACCTGATCCTCGCCCTGCTGGGCCACCGTACCCTCGCTAGCAACAACCCTGCGCCAGACGGCACTTCTGCCTGGGCTGGCTGATCGTAACCCTACACAGGAGGGTGGCACGACATGAAGTTCCTATCTCTAATCAACGCGCTGCTCGGTCAGCGTAGACTCGCCTTTCTCGATGACCCTCATGGTTGAGCAGCAGGCCGTAAGGTCAGCCGCTGGCCCGGATCATCAACCCTCTGCAAGGGCGGCCACCCTGGTCGCCCTTCTTCTTGCCAGCAACGGCCAAGCAGCATAACTGGCAGACCAACAAAGACCAACTTTTACCGCTAGTCGTCGCCTACAATGTTCAGGTGGGCGGCGATTCATGGGCATCAATTGCCAGGGATAACCGACCTGAACATGGTCGCCCCCACTCCTCGGCTGGCTGGTCGGGCCAACCGCAACCAACTCTGGTCAAGATGACCGCAGCTACAAGAAAGGAACCATTCCCATGCCTACCCGTTTCCACCGCTGGCTCACTGCCGCCCTTGTCCTAATCGTCCTCGGCAGCGCAGTCGGCCTCACTACCTGGCGTACTGACAGCATGAGCAAGCCTAGCAGCGACCCACAGGCTGCCAACGCAGAGGCGCGCAGAACAACAATAGCGCAGGCAGCCCTCCACTTCGAGGCCAATCAGGGGCAGGCTGACCCCAGCGTGCGCTATCTCGCTCATACCGCTGGCTATAGTCTCTACCTCAGCGACAAGGAAGCAATGATGGTGCTGGCCCCTTGCAGCGGGCAGAAGGGCTGTGCCACACAGGCTGCAACGACACTGCGCTTCCAGTTGCAGGGGGCGAACGCCGCCAACCTTGTTGCCGAGGGTAAGCTGGCCGCCGCCAGTAACTACCTGTTGGGCAATGATAGCAGCCAGTGGCTGCGTAACGTGCCGAACTATGCGCGGGTCAGCTACCAGGGGGTCTACCCTGGCGTAGACCTCGCCTACTACGGCAACGGCAGCGAACTAGAGTACGACTTTGTGGTGGCCGCTGGTGCCGACCTCAGCCCGATCCGCCTCAAGGTGGCCGGGGCCGAGCAAGTAGCAATGCAGGGTGATGAACTACTGATCCGCACTGCGGCAGGCGAACTGCGCCAGGCTGCCCCTCGCATCTACCAGGATACCGCCGCTGGCCGCCAAATGGTGGTGGGCCGCTACAGCATGGTGGGTGACGGAGAGTATGGCTTCCAGGTCGCCGCTTACGACCACAGCCGCGCCCTGGTGATCGACCCGGTGATCTACTCCACCTATCTTGGCGGCGCAGACCTCGATGGGGCAGACGCGGTAGCAGTGGACAGCAGCGGCAACCTCTACGTCACTGGTGCAACCCAGTCGGCCCCCAATGGGATAGGTGGCGGCTTCCCGATCACGGCAGGTGCCTACCAGCCCAACTTCGGCCAGGGGGTCAACGATGCCTTTGTTAGCAAGTTCAACAGCACGGGCGGCCTGGTCTACTCCACCTACCTCGGCGGGCAGGGACAGGATGTTGGCTACAGCCTCGTCGTCCTCAGCAACGGCTCGGTGGTGGTGGCGGGTACAACCAACGCCAGCAACTTCCCCACCCTCAACCCGATCCAGGCTAACCGGGCGGGCAGCTTCGATGCGTTCGTCACTACCCTGAACGCGGCGGGCAGCGGCCTCGTCTTCTCCACTTACCTAGGCGGCAGCAACGATGACATGGCTTACAGTATCGCTACCGACGGCAGCGGTGTGGTGGTCACTGGCATGACCGAATCTAGCAACTTCCCCACCCGCAATGCCAGCCAGCCAACCTACGGTGGAGGAGTCAGCGATGCGTTCGTCGTCCGTATTGACGCTAACGCAGCAGAGGTTTACGCCACCTACCTGGGCGGCAGCAACTACGAGGACAGCCTGCCCTCTGGCCGCTTCACTGGGGCAGTGGCGATGGACAGCGCGGGCAACGCCTACGTCGGCGGCACCACAGCATCCAGCAACTTCCCTACCCTCAACCCTTACCAGGCAGCTTACGCAGGCGGCAACGGCGATCTGTTTGTTGCCAGGTTTAGCCCCACTGGGGTGCGGCTCTACGCCACCTACCTGGGTAGTAGCGCAGCTGGCACCAGCCCTGGTGACGACTATGGTACTGGCATTGCGCTAGACAGTGCGAACAACATCTACCTGACTGGCTTCACTAACGCCAGCAACTTCCCCAGCACCCAACCCAGCAGCTTCGCCGGGGGCTACGATGCCGTGATCGTCAAGCTCAACGCTGCGGGCAACACCCTCGTCTACTCGCGCTTCCTGGGCGGCACCGGCAACGACTACAGCAACGCCATTGCAGTCAGCAGCGGCGGGATCGCCTACATTACGGGCCAGACCAACCCTGACTTCCAGGGTGCCACCAACTTCCCCACTGTCAATGCCGACCAGACTGCGGCTGGCGGCGGCCCCGATGCGTTCGTGGCCGAGGTAAACAGCAACGGTAGTGGCTATGGCTACGCCAGCTACCTGGGCGGCAACAGCAGCGATACTGGTACTGGCATTGCGGTAGACGGCAGCAACAAGGTCTACGTTGTCGGTGAGACCGGCTCTAGCAACTTCGTCACCGTCAGCCCCTATCAGGCGACCAATGCTGGCGGCAGGGATGCATTCGTCACCCACCTGAGCGTGCCAACCCCACCACCGCCCGCCGCTTCGCCAACCAGTGCCGCCTCGCCAACCAGTGCCGCCACAGCGACAGCTACGGCGGGACCATCACCCACGCCAGGTCAGTGCAGCGTCAACTTCAGTGACGTACCTACCACCAACGTTTTCCACGACGACATCTACTATCTGGCTTGCCGCAACATCGTCGGTGGCTTCCCCGACAACACCTTCCGCCCCAACGCCAGCACCACACGCGGCCAGTTCGCCAAGATCGCAGTTAATGGCTTCGGCATCCCCGCTTACACCCCAACTGCGCCCAGCTTCACCGATGTAGGCCAGAACAGCGTCTTCTACGGCTACGTCGAGGCTGCCTTGCACTCAGGTACGGTCAACGGCTTGACCGCCGCGCAATGCCAGTCGCTCGGCGTACAAACACCTTGCTACGGCCCCAACGTCAACATCACGCGGGCGCAGGTGGCGGTGATCGTGCAGCGCGCCCGCAACTACGCTGTCTTCACCCCAACTACGCCCACCTTCCAGGACGTAGCTACCAACAACTTCGCTTACACTGCCGTAGAGACGCTGGTTCACCTGAACATCATCGGCGGCGCAGCCTGCAACGGTGGCCTCTGCTACCGACCCAACGACAACATCCGCCGGGGCGAACTGAGCAAGGTGGTGCGCCGCGCCATTGAGAGCCAGCCGTAGGCCAACAGCGAGCAGCGAGCCAGTAGCAGTGGGTTCTTCCAGCCAGCATCCAGATTGGGTGCTGGCTGCCCTGCGCCTGCTTCACCTCGGCCCCTGATTGGGTGGTTTTGCCTCGTAAGCTCAACAGCCCCGCGACTACCTCGGCAATCATGGTGGGTGGTACTGCGCTGTGCAAGGCCACCTGGCCGGGGGCTATCGGTAGCACCCAGCGTAGCTCACCCGCCTGCACCTTCTTGTCCAACGCAAGGGCAGCCACCACCGCAGCTACCGTCAACCCCAAACCAGCCGCGCTGGTGGGCAGGTGGTAAGCGGTCAACAGCGCGTGTTGGCGGGCTGCCAGTGCGTCGCCGCATAGACCGAGGCGGCGGGCAATCTCAGCTTCGCCGACCATACCGACCGCCACCGCGTTGCCGTGCAGCAGACGGTAGGCCGCCGCCTTCTCCAACCCATGCGCGATAGTGTGGCCGTAGTTGAGGAAGATGCGCGGGCCACCCTCCCGCTCGCGCTCATCACCCGCCACCACCTGCCCCTTGAGGGCCGCGCAACGGCTGATAATGCGGCGGTGCAGGGCCAGGTCTAGCCTGCTGTTACCCAGCAGGTAGGCCGCGACCGCCGGGGCCGCCGCTTCGAGTTCAGCCAGCAACCCGCCCGCTCCCCCAATGCTCACCTCAATCATGCCATACTTGCACACCTCACCCCAGCCTTCGTTATAGGCGGCCACGGGCAGGCTGCCGAGAAAAGCGGGGTCTAGCAGCACAAGAGTGGGCTGGTGGAAGGCTCCCACCAGGTTTTTGCCCACGTCGAGGTTGACAGCAGTTTTGCCGCCAATACTGGCATCCACCATCGCCAGCAGCGTCGTCGGCACCTGTACCACGCGCAGGCCACGCAGGTAGCTAGCCGCAGCGTAGCCAGCCACGTCGCCAACAGCACCGCCGCCAACTGCCAGCACGACGCTGCTGCGCTCCGCTCGGCTGGCCGCCAGCCAGCTATACAGCCTGGTCAACTCGGCTAGCGACTTACCCGCCTCGCCAGGGGGCAGCAAGTAGCGATGTTGCTCGGCTAGCCCACGGAAGCGCGCAACTACCTGCGGCCAGACGTTGCTATCGCTAATCAGACGCAGATTGGCCGCGCCACCCGCCAGTTCGCTAGCCACCGCCAGCAGGTCTTCCCCCTCGGCGAAGCGGATGTTAGCGGCGGGGTTGGCCGCCAGCCAGTCAAGGATGGCCGCTGCTGTCTCCCAGGTACTACCAGTGCTGGCGATCACCACGTCGGCCAGCGCGCGGTAGATAGGAGCGCGCTCAGCGGCCATCACTTGCAGGCGCGTAGCAGCATCACCGTGCAGCAAGGGGCGGTCTTCCCCACGCTGCCCCAAGCGGGCGAGCAGGGTGGCGACGGGAGCGGTCAGGTAGACCACGCGGCCATACTCGGCCAGCAGCCGCCGGTTGCTCTCATTCAGGATTGCGCCGCCGCCAGTGGCGATTACTAGCGGCTGCTGGCTGAGACAGGCGCGGGCCAACACGCCGCTCTCCATCAGGCGGAAGGCTGGTTCGCCCGCCTCAACGAAAATCGCGCCGACGCTACGACCCGCCAGGTGCGCGACTTCGCCATCGCTGTCCAGCAGCGGCCAGCCCAACCGCTCGGCCAGCAGCCGCCCGACGCTCGATTTGCCAACCCCGCTGAGGCCGACCAGGATGATGTGTCTTTTCATAAAGTGCTGTGTCTGGTAAGTGATAGAGTTGGAGGTGGTATAATCAGGCCGTCTTATAGCACAGCCACCCACCCCCGCTGCAAACCGCCAGAGGAGCCATATGCAAAGCGAAACTAGGAGCGAAGTTAAAGCCGAAGGCGCGCAGGCTGAAGGGCGCGGGTTGCTCTACGTTGGCATTGCCGTGCTTTTCTTCAGTACCAGCCCGGTGTTCGCAGCCTGGGCCGACCCCCTCTCGGCCTACGAGAAGACGTTTGGCCGCATGGCTCTGGCCGCAGTGGTGGTCGGCTTGCTACGCGCCTGGCGAGGCGAGAAGCTGCCGCCGCGCTCTGCCCTACCCCGCTTCGTCGGCTACGGGTTGGTTGCCGCCCTACACTTCCTGCTCTACATTGCTAGCCTGCTCTACACCAGCCCCGCCCACTCGCTAGCTATCGTCTACACCGCCCCTATCTTCGTCACTATCTTCTCCACCTTCTTTCTGCATGAGCCGATCAAGCGGCGGCAATGGGGTGGCATCGTGGTCGCCATTGCTGGGGTGGTAATCCTGGTCGGCTTTGAGCCAAACGAGAGCAGCCAGATGCTCTTTGGCGACCTGCTCGCGCTGGGGTCGGCAGTCTGCTTCGGCCTCTACTCGGTGATGGGCCGCTACGAGCGCGACCGCTACAGCCTGTTCAGCTACGCCAGCACTGTCTACGGTCTGGCCGCCTGCTGGCTGGCGGTTGGCGCAATCTACGGGGGGGTCAGCCGCCTCAGCCTGCCCCCGCTACCTGGGGGCTACTTCCCTGCGGGGGCATTGCTAGCCGTAGTCGGCCTCGGTTTGCTGCCGCTAGCCCTCGGCCACACCCTCTACAACGCAGGGCTGCGCCTGATCCATGCTACCTACATCAATGTGGTTGCTACCCAGGAGGTGACGGGCGGCATCCTGCTCACCTGGTGGCTGCTGGGTCGCGAGCCGAGTGGCAACTCGCTGCTGGGCGCGTTCGTCACCCTGATCGGGGTCGTCGCAGTGGTACTCTAAACCATAGTTGCGGGCTGTTTCCACCAAAGATACCATAAACAGGGTATTGACTAGCTAACCAAACGCTGTTAAGATGTTAGGGCTTGCAACAGATGTGGCAAACGTGCTATTGCAAGCGGCGTTCCTGGCGGCCCAACCGGGCCAGAAGAATAGAAGGAGATTGCGATGAACGGTCTTTTCGGACGACAGGGTAACCAGGCTAGCAAGCTGCTGGCCGTGTTCGGCTTGATGCTCGCCCTGGTGCTGATGGGCGGCGGCTTCAGTGCCTTCGCGCAGGGCAACGGCGCACAAGCGGCGGTCAGCCAGCCGCAGGCAGCCGCTGCCCCTGCTAGCCAGGCCAACCAACCACAGCTTACCGGGCAGTATTTCCAGGATATACAGGTCGGCAGCTTGTTCTACACCTTCACTGCGAACCTCAGGACGGCTGGCATCGTAGCTGGTTACTCTTGCGGCGCGAACCCAAGCGAGCCGTGCGTGGCTCCCGACAACCTGCCCTACTACCGGCCAGCGAACAGCGTGCGCCGCGATGAACTCTCCAAGTTCATCGACAACGGGCGACGCAACATCGCCGACGCAATCGGTGCCTCGCTGGTGATCAGCAGCACAGCCTACGACACGCTGATCGCCCGCACCAACAGCAATGGCGAAGCGATCCGTGGTGAGTGTCTCGCGGTCAACAGTTGCTACGGTGTCTACGGCTCCGTGGTCGGTGGTGGCGAGGCTATCTATGGTTCCTGCCTCACTGCTGGCAACAACTGCTTCGCCGTGTATGGTAGTGCTCTTGCTGGTGATTACGCTGGCTACTTCTCCGGCGGCAAAGGTGTCTACGTCACAACTAGCTCCACCAGCACTGCGGCTCTTGAGAGCTACAGCAATGCGGCCAGTTCCTACGGCTTTTCAGCTACCAGCAACCTCTATCGCGGTGCCAACATCAAGAACAACAGCACCTCATGGTACTCACTCTACGTAGACAGCCCGACTGGCTCGACGGTGGCTGGCTACTTCAATGGCAACGTCACCATCGCGGGCAACCTGAGCGTCAGCGGCTCTAAGGGCGGCTATGTAGTAGACATGATGCAAAACGTTGACAGCCAGGCTCTTGAGGCAGGCGACGTGGTGGTGATCGCTGGCGGCGGCAGCAGCGAAGCAGTCTACGGCGAAATCCCGGTTGTCACCGTGAAGAAGGCCAACAGTGCCTACGACACTGGCGTGGTTGGCGTGGTGGATCAGGTGATGAGCGTGCCGAGCAAGCAGATGCGGGCCGCGTACAAGGCGCAGGAGGATGCCCGCCGCGAGGCAATGGGTCGCCAGGAAGCCCTTGTTGCCGCCGCTAAGGATGGCAAGACCAAGCCCGCCTCCATCGACATTCCCCCTGCGACGATCAACGACGTAGATGGCAGCCCCCACCCCATCTCCACCGCCAGCGGAGCGGCCACTGGTAGCTACATCAACGTCGTCACCCTCGGCAGCTACAAGGCAGTCAAGGTAGATGCCAGCTTCGGCCCAATCAAGGCGGGTGACCTGTTGGTTGCCAGCAGCAACCCCGGCTACGCGATGAAGGCCAGCGACAAGTCGCAGACCAGCGGCGCAGTAATCGGCAAGGCTCTCGGCAGCCTCGAAAGCGGCACCGGCACCATCCCGGTCATCGTCACCCTCAAGTAAGCACAACCAACCAGAAGTAAGTGGCGGGGTGCAGCCTCAAAACTGCACCCCGTCGCTTGGTCGCCACCATACATAGCCAGCCGCAATGCTGGCATTGTTATTGCCTGTTTTTGGCTAAAGACCAAAACAGGAGGCATTTATGACCAGCGAAGAACAGCGACCCAAGGCAAGCGACATCCCCGGCCAGCAGTTGCCCTATCCCGCGAAGCAGTCGGAGATGAACCCCCAGCCGCAGAGTAGCCTCGACAGCTACAAGCCTGCTGGCAAGTTGGCGAATAAGGTAGCCTTCATCACCGGGGCTGACAGCGGGATCGGGCGGGCCGTCGCTATCGCCTTTGCGATGGAAGGCGCGGACGTGGCTATCTTCTACAACGAGAATGACGACGACGCAACGACGACGAAGGCAATGGTGGAGGCGAAGGGTGGCCGCTGCCTGGTGATCAAGGGCGACGTGCGCGTACCAGACCTCTGTCGCTCGGCGATCAAGCAGACAGTGGAACACTATGGTGGCCTCAACATCCTGGTCAACAACGCCGCCTACCAGATGGCACAGCAGAGGTTTGAGGACATAAGCGAGGAGCAACTCCGCCGCACCTTTGAGACTAACATCTTTGGCTACTTCTACATGGCGCAGGCGGCCCTCCCCCACCTGCATCAGGGCGATGCTATCGTCAACAGCGGTAGCATTGTCGGGCTGGTTGGCAACCCGATCCTGATCGACTACACTGCCACTAAGGGTGCAATCCACGCCTTCACCAAGTCGCTAGCCCTCAGCCTGGCCGAGCGTGGTATCCGTGTCAATGCCGTGGCCCCCGGCCCGGTCTGGACTCCGAACATCCCCGCTACGATGCCGAAGGACGAGGTGAAAAACTTCGGCCATGAGGTTGCACTACAGCGGCCCGGCCAGCCGGAGGAACTAGCTCCGGCTTACGTCTTCCTCGCCTCGCAAGATGCCAGCTTCATCACCGGCGCGATCCTCGAAGTAACCGGCGGCAAGCTCTCTAGTGGCTAGCCTGCCGCTAAAGCACCTGACACTAACCATCAACCGCAACCGCTATCATCTCTACGAGCAGGGCGCGGGTAAACCAACCCTCGTCCTGCTCCACTACTTCGCAGGCAGCGGCCTTAGCTGGCAGCCGATGATGGCGGGGCTGGCAGCAGCGCACTGCTTCGCCCCCGACCTGCGTGGCTTCGGCCAGTCAGCAGCGCACGCCACCAGCTACCAGCTTGCCGACTACGTGAGCGACCTTGAAGAGTTGGTTGCTAGCCTCAAGCTGGCCCGCTTCACCCTCGTCGGCCACTCAATGGGCGGCAAGATCGCCCTTGCTTACGCCGCCCAGCAGCCGCCTGGCCTGGAAAGGCTGGTGCTGGTCGCGCCCTCTCCACCTTCGCCAGAGCCGATCCCTGACGGTGAGCGGGCAAGGCTGCTGACCACCCACGGCCAGCGCGAAGCCGCCGAGCAGACGCTGGCGAAGATCATAGCCCAATCGTTGCCCACTACTTCGCAGGCGCAGGCCGTGGCCGACAACCTGCGGAGCGACCCGGCTGCCTGGCGCACCTGGTTGCAGCAAGGTAGCCGCGAGGACATCGCTGCCAGCGTCGGTACGATCAGCATCCCGACGCTGGTAGTCAGCGGCGACGAGGACGAGACGATCCCGCGCCTGCTGATCGAGCGCGAGGTAATGCCACACCTGAGTAACGGGCGGCTAGTGCGGGTGGCTGGCAGCAGCCATCTCCTGCCGCTGGAAGCCCCCATAGCACTTGGCAATCTAATTAGTACCTTTTTGGCGTAAACAGTTTAGTGAGCAACCGCTACTTTTGGCTATGAGAGCAGGGCGATGACACCAGAATACCCCACTGGCAGCGTGCGTGCGCTGTTGCAGAGCGAACTAGTGACAGAGGCAACGCGGGCGGCCATTGAACCACGCTGGCAGGCGAACAAGGATTACCAGCCACGCTTCTTCAGCGGGAGTGAGTTGGCGACCTTGCGGCAGGTTGCCGCTCGCTTCTTCCCCCACGCCGAGGCGCAGCAAAGCGACCCCGCTGCTGCCCTCGACGCACTGCTAGCAGATGGCGGCGGTGATGGCTGGCGGTATGATACCATGCCGCCCGACGCTGAGGCGCACCGGGGTGGGCTGGCGGGTCTGGATCAGACTGCCCTGGCGAAGCACGGTCTTCCCTTCGCCAGCCTCGTTCCCAGGCAGCAAGTCATAGTGCTAACCCAGGTGCAACAGGGCAAGTCGGAGGGCGCGACCTGGCAGACGCTCGACCCAGGCCGCTACTTTGAAGAACTGCTAGCTACTCTCACCGAGTTCTACTACAGCCATCCCCGCGCACAGGAGGAGATTGGCTACGTAGGTATGGCCGATGCTGCTGGCTGGCAGCGCATCCAGCTAGACCAGCGCGAGGCGTGGGAGCCACAGCCGGGCGATCCCGCCATCCCCTTGCTCCCGCAAAAGAGTGCTAAAGAGATGCAGCCACGCTTTCACCCCACACCCGCGTCCCCACCCTCACCTGAAGCAGAGGTGGTGGTGATTGGTAGTGGGGCAGGCGGTGCGCCACTGGCAGCAAGGCTGGCGGCGGCTGGCTTGCGAGTGGTCATTCTGGAAGCGGGCAAGTGGTGGCAGCCGGGGCGCGACTTCGCCACCGACGAACACGCCCAAAACAAGCTGTTCTGGAGCGACGAACGCCTCAGCGCAGGCGCAGGGCCACTAGCCTTCGGCAAGAACAACTCTGGTATCGGCGTGGGCGGCTCGACCCTGCACTATACTGCCTACACCCCCCGCGCCCAGCCCGACGACTTCCGCCTGCACAGCGAGTTTGGCGTGGGCGTAGACTGGCCGATTAGCCACGCCGAGGTAGAGCCATATTACGACGAGCTTGAGCAGTTCCTCGGCATTTCCGGCCCCACCCCCTACCCCTGGGGACCAGCGCGCAGGCGGGGCTACCCGCTCGCGCCCCTGCCGCTGAACGGCGCAGCCCAGTTGATGCAGCGTGGTGGTGCAGCGATGGGCATCCGCACGGCACCCGCCGCCAATGCCGCCCTCTCCGCCGCCTACTACCAGCGGGGCGTTGGTTGGCGGCGGGCCTGCACCAATCGCGGTTTCTGCCAGGCCGGGTGCAGTGTAGGGGCGAAGGCGAGCATGGACGTGACCTTCATTCCCCTCGCGCTACAAGCAGGCGCAGAGTTGCGGGCAGAGTGCTTCGTCACTGGCTTTGAGCGCGACGATGCAGGCAAGGTCAGTGCGGTGATTTACCAGCAAGCTGGGCTGGAGCAGCGGCAGCGATGCAATGCGGTCTTCCTCTGCGCTGGGGCAGTCGAGACCCCTCGCCTGCTGCTACTCAACGACCTCGCCAACCGTAGTGGGCAGGTGGGCCGCAACTTCATGGCCCACGTCGGCACCCAGGTCTGGGGCCAGTTTGAGGAAGCTGTGCGCCCCTACAAGGGCATCCCCGGCGGGCTGATCTCCGAGGATTTGCACAGAGCGGCATCCGCCGACTTCGCA
>JBBROH010000070.1:0-18433 GCA_038229595.1 Chloroflexia bacterium
CGCTGGCGGCGGCAACCCCCGCTGCCGCCACTTGCAGACTCCGCATCGTCTCCACCACCTGCTGGCTGGCACTGCGTTGCTGCTGGGTGGCAAGGGTGATCGCCCGTGTGCGGGCAGTAGTGCTGCCCACCAGGTCTATCACCTCAATGTTTGCTTCGCTGGCGATCCGAGCCTGCTCTGCCCCCTTGTCGGAGTCCTTCAGACCCTGCTCGGTCGCCATCACGCTGGCAGAGTTAGCTCTTTGCACCTCGATCACCAGCCCCCGAATGCCCGCCGCCTGCTCCTGCGCCCTACGCGCCAACTTCTTTACCTCACTGGCGACCACAGCAAAGCGTTCGCCCGCCTCGCCCGCCCCCGCTGCCTCAATCGCCGCATTGAGGGCCAGCAAGTGAATCTCAGCCGCGACGCGTGATACTACCCCGACCACTTCGCTGATCCGCTGGATGCGCTCGTTGAGGGCGATGGTGCGCTCTACGATCTGCTGCACCTGCGCTCTGATCTGCACCATCGCTCGCAAGCTGTCATTCACTGCTGCCTGCGAGTTGGAGACTGCCTGCAAGGTCTGCTCGGCGTTGTTGTCGAGGCTGGCGGCAGACTCGGCGATCTGGAGGGCCGTCTGCGACAACTCCTCAATCGTGGTCGTCACCTGGGAGAGCGCAACTGCCTGCTCATTTGCGCTGGCAAGCTGATAACCGCTAACTTCATTCAGCCCGCCCGTTACCTTGAGGATCGCCGCGCTGGTCTGCTCCTCTAGTGCGTGTTTGCTGAGTACCTGAGCAAGCGCAGCTTCCAGTTCTTGAGTGCGGCTGGTACTAATACGATTCGCTGTCTCGCTAATCACCCCTGCGCTCCATACTGACACAATAAGGAACGTAACCCCTATCACCATAGCTGCACTCTTGCTCGGCAAGTCTTCTCTGCTTGCTGCGGGTTCACTGACCAAATAGTAGATTGCACCGCTTACTGCTACGTCGATAATGGCGACAGCGGCGACGACCAACGATGCTCGTGCGCTGAACAGAAGCGATCCCACGGGGATCATAACAAACACGATCATGTACACGCCCGTAAAGGGGCCAGCTACCGCCATGCTTATGCCAGCACCAAGCATAATGACAAAAAAGAGGATGTAGCTAGGTGGTTGCAATCGGTTGCGATAGGTGAGCGCAAAGCAAACAATGCCTAGCAGCAGAAAGAGGATGCCAAAAGCAAGCTGTATGTTTGATTGAGGTTGAGCTAGCGCATACAGAGCATAGGTACATATCACGAAATTGAAGATCAATAGAACCAGCTTGATCCCTCGCTGGCGGATACGGCCAATCTCGTCTGTCATCCTCTATTCCTTCCACTTACACGGTTGCTGTCCTAACATTGTAGCAGAAAACCACACGATCTTGCAACTTAAATCCTGCCAAGCCAGTGTTGGGGGTACTATTAGCTGGCAGAGGGTAGTACATTTGGCTGGGCTACTTGACAATAAGGGGCGGCTTGCTTTATATTGGACATAGAACCAACCGCGAGCGGCGAATGTTGCTTGCCCGCCCCAGCCTAAGGAAACCTAGCTTGCGAAATACGGCGAGGCTACACAAACTGAGCGACCTTAACGGTGAAGCGGCCCGCAACGAGCGGCGCGGCCTCACCCTGGTGCTGATCGCTGGGCGCGGCGGCAAGCCGATCACCTTGCACCTGGGTCGGTTGGCGATAGCGGCGGCTAGCTTGCTGCTGCTCCTGGTTGGCGGCGGCCTCTACGCCCTCTACCAGCAGAACGCCACCTTGCAGAACCAGCTTCAGCAGGGGGCGGCCAGCCACCAACTGGTGCAGGAACGCGAACGTGGCCTCAACTCGGTGGTAGAGACCCAGCAACGCCAGTTGGCAACCGCTGGCGGCACCCTCGAAGCGGAACAGCGCAAGCTGGCAGCCCTCAAAGAGCAGATCAGCAGCCTCGAAGGGCAGCTAAACCAGTTGAAGGCGACGAGCAAGCAACTGGGCGACCTGCTCCAGGGCGGGCCAAGCAGCGACCCCCAGGGCGGCCAGGTCAACTCCACCGCCCCTGCCCCAACCCCCCCCCCAGCTACGCCCCACCGCTTCCAGCCCGCTTACATTCTGGAGCAGGCTGGCTACAGCAAGGTAGAAGCGGCCCCGCTAGACGACCTCGCTATCAACTACCGCCAGGAAGCGAACAGCTACCAGGTCTGGCTTGCCAGCCTGAGCAACGAAGCAGAGCAGACCAGCCAGCAACTTAGCGACATGATGGTTTTCTCTGTAGATATGCTGGCCGGTCAGCAGTCCGAGGCGGCGGTGGCTGAGGCTGATGCGACCTTGCGCCAGGAAGCCGAGGCGCGGGCGCAGGCAGAGCAGGTGAAGGCCCAGGCGCGGGCCACCGAGAAGGCGCGCAAGGACGAGAACGACGCTGCCGCCGCCGCCTCTGCTCGTCAGTACGCGCTTGATAACACCCCCCACGGCTTCCCTTCTGGCGGCGAGGTCAGTTCGTACTTCGGCTGGCGCAGGTCGCCCTGGGACAGCAGCAAGGTGGGCTTCCACCCCGGCGTAGACATCGTGGTGGATACTGGCACCCCCGTCTACGCCACTGGCAACGGCGTGGTGATCTACGCAGGTTGGGACGATAGCTATGGCCGCGTGGTGCGCGTCTACCATCCCAGCGGCTACACCAGCCTCTATGCCCACAACTCGCGCCTGCTGGTCAAGCGCGGAGATTTGGTTGAGCGCGGCGATCTGCTGGCCCGCAGCGGCAGCACCGGAATGTCTACTGGCCCCCATATTCACTACGGCGTTTACAACGGCGACCACGTCGCGCTCAACCCGATGCGCTTCCGCCGCTGATCTGGTATAATACGGGCCAGCATTACCGTGTAGGTCTTCTGCACCAGCCTCTTTGGTGCAGCTAAGGTGAGAGGAGCAGTAGGCAATGGCAGTCTTTCGCAACAACAATGGCAACAACAATCAGCAGGTGACGAACCCCCCGCGCCAAATTACTGGTGCATTGACCCTGCCGCCCAGCAACATGGTTGAGGAGAAGGCGGAGACGCTGGTGGGAGCTAGCACTAGCATCCATGGCAACCTGCGGGCTGAAGGTACGATCCGCATCGAGGGCATGGTAGAGGGTGAAGTCTATACTGCTGGCAACGTGATCGTGGGGCGCAGTGGCAAGGTGGTTGCGACCATCACCGCCCAGAACGTGATGGTTGCGGGCCAGATTCGGGGCAACGTTACAGCCACCCATCGGCTGGAGATCGTCGCCAGCGGCAAGGTTTGGGGCGACATCACGGTTGCCAGCTTGCTGATCGAGGAGGGCGGCCTGTTCCGCGGCCAAAGCACGATGAAGGATGATACCGCCGCCGAAGAACTGATGCCCAGCAGCACAGCCCTTGCCACCTTTGCCCCAATTGCTGCCACCAATGGTAATGGCAACAGCAAGTAGGCTGTGCGCCCTCTCACTTGCCAGCTAGCCGCGTTTAGTGGCTGCTTGACTGCTGCTGCCACCGCCAGACCTGCCGCCAGGCCAGCATGATGCCCGCCAGCAGCAGTCCCGGTAGCAGGTAGTCGAGTAGCGCGGGCAAGCCAAAGCTGCTTAGCTGGCTGCTGAACGGGATGTTGTAATCGCCGTTCAAGATTACCCTGACCTGGGCGAGGAAGGGGCTACGGGCAGGGATGTACTGCCAGTTGGTGTAGTTGCCTGCACTGTTGTCGCTGTACTGATGGAAGAAGGCGACCGAGAAGGCAGCCACCGCTGCCAGCCCCTGTACCGCCAGCCCTGCACCCAGCAGCCCCGCCAGCCCGATCTTTTGCGCTCGCGCCCAATCCCCATAGCCACGCAGCAGTGCGCCTAGCGGCAGCACCAGCAAGGGGGTGAGCGGCACAAGATAGCGTGTCCCCCACGACAGATCGCCGCTCCAGAAGTTGATGCGGCAGTAGAACAGTACCAGCAGCCCGCTGATGCTGAGGATCAGCCCAGCCTCCCAGGGCCACCTGCGCCAGAAGCGGCTGATCGCCCAGGGGAGCAGCAGCAGCGGAGGGGAGTAGAGGAAGATGCTCTTGCCGCTGCTGAGGAACATCCCGTAGAGGCCGTTCAGCCACTCCCCCACGGGGGGTAGCAGCAAGCCAAAACTGCTGTAGCCCGAACTGCCAAAGCTGCCACTGCGTATCTTGTTGTAGATCAGTAGCCAGGCGACCGCCGCTGCTATCGGCCCCGCCAGCAGCAGCCCCTTGCCCAGCAAGCGCGCCCACGACCGCCAGCCCTGCGCTCGCAGGCTCCGCAGCAACCACCAGCCGCCCGCCAGCCCTGCTACCAGCACGTATTCCTGCTTGGTTACAATCAGGGCGGCCAGGGCAGCCCCAGCTACTGCCAGCCACTGCCAATCGCGTGCTGCCGCCTCAAAGTGGCGTAGGAAGCCGTAGAAGGCAGTCAGCAGCAGGCAGCTAAGTAGGGTCTCGCTGTAGGTGAGTAGGGCGTAGGCCGCGCTGACCGTGGTCAGCCCGCCGATCAGGGCGACGGCCAGGGCGAGGCGGTCGTTGGCGTAGAGGCGGCGCGCCGTGAGGTAGAGCAGCCAGGCGGTCAGCGCGCCGATGATCGGGTTGAGCAGCAGCAGACTCAGTTTGTGCAGATAGGGCAGCTTGCCACCGCTAACTGCGTCCGCCAGCCGCAAGGGGAGCAGCAGCGGTAGCTCGGCCAGGCTGTGGCCGATGCCATACTTGCTGTAGTAAGTGCCGAGGATCGGGCTGTCCAGCTTGAGGTCGAGGTGGGTGATCGCCAGCGTAGTCGCGTGCTTGATGCGGTCGTCGTCCGACGAAATCTGACCGTTGACAAAGAACAGGTAGGTTAGCAAGAAGCTGAGGAACAGCCAGCCGCCCAGCCTGCCCACCGGCCTCTGCCAGCGCAGCAGCAGCACGCAGGCAAACAGCACAATCAGCAAGCTGGCAGCATAGAGGATGAACAGGCGTGGGCTGAAGATGTACGCCCCTGCCAGCCCCAGCAGCACCAGCCCACCGCTTGCAACCGCCGTCCGCGTCGGCAGCCGCGCCAGTAGATAGCCCGCCAACCCCGCAATCAGTAGCAGCGCAAGGGCGGGCCAGCGGTCGAACCGCTGCACGGGTGCTTCTGTTTGCAGGAGGGCCAGGTCGAGCGCAACGCCAACCTGGTACATCCCGGTTACGTCGGTCAACACTGGCGTGGTCAGGGCGATCTGGTCGCCTGCGCTGGCTAGCGTGTAGCTGTACCAGTTCCAGCCTGGTATGATCGTTTGCGCCCCAGCTATCCGCCCCTCAACCGCGACGGTGAGGGTGAGAACGTCCGTCGGTGGCGCAGTCTGAGTCGGGTCGAAGTAAGCATATAGGGCGAGGGTAGCCGGGCCACGCCAGCCGGGAAAGCGCAGGCTGCTTTGCGGCCCCGTCAGGCGGTAGCTGATCTCGCGCTTGTCGCCAGCGAAGGTGGGCAGGGCCATGCCGCCTACGTAGGAGCCATCGGCCCCGCCAATGTCCAGCAGATAGCGGGAGGGCAAGCCCCCACCCAGCAGGGCGATAACCGCCGCCAGCGACACCATCAGCAACACAGCCGCCGTCTGCCGCTTTAGCTTGTCTAGCAAATTAGCTCTCATCCCTCCAGATAGTCATCTTTGCCCCGTTTGCTTCGGCGGCTGAAGCAAAGCGGCGCATGGTGCCTATATTATAACATAGCCCAGCCAACTGGAGGGAGTCGCCATGCCACGTAGTCGTCCCTATCTTGCTCTCGCCCTTGTCGCTGCCATCCTGCTGGCAAGCGGGGCTTCGTTCGCCCTGGATCGGCCCACCGCCAGGCCGCTGCCTGTTCCCCCCACCCTCGATCAGTACGGCGGCGACGCTGGCCTCAAGCTGACCGCCGCTCCCGGCTACTTCCGCACGGCGCAGCAGGGGGATCGTTGGTGGCTAGTCACGCCTAGCGGCCACGCCTTCTACTCGCTCGGTGTGAACTCGATCAGCACTACCTTCGGCCTGGACACCGCCGACGGCTACGCCAGCTACGCTAGCCGCGGCTATGCCAACCCGCAAGCCTGGGCGCAGACGACGGCGGCTCGCCTGCAAAGTTGGCACTTCAACACGGTCGGTGCGTGGAGCGACCAGCGCATAGAGCAGCGTGGCCTCCCCCACACCCGCCTGCTCAGGCTGGTCGGCGACACCCCCAGCCGGGTCAACTGGGTCTTCCCCGACGTGTTCGACCCCGCCTGGGAGCGGCACATTCGCCAGCAGGTGGCCGCCAAAATCAGTGCAGCAGACGTGCAAGACCCCTGGTTGCTCGGCTACTACCTGGACAACGAACTCTGGTGGTACAAGGATGGTGTGTACTACGATACGCCGCACAACACGGTGGTGGAGAACATCATCGCGCTGCCAATCACCAGCAGCAGCAAGCTAGCCTGGGTCAGCCATCTAGCGAGCCGCTACGGCACGGTGGGGGGGCTGAACGCAGCCTGGGGCAGCAGCTACGCCAGCTTCCGCGACGGCCCAGCCAGCCTGCTGGCGGCCCAGAGCATCACCTACAGCGGCTCACTGCCAGACAAGGATAGCTTCCTCAAAGTGATCGCCGACCGCTACTTCAAGACGACGAGCGCAGCCGTGCGCGCCCGCGACCCCAACCACCTGATCCTCGGTTGCCGCTGGCTACCCTCGCAGCCCTTCCGCTCGATCATCGAAGGGGCGATCCCCTACGTAGACGTGATGACGATCAACCTCTACGTGCGCGACTTTAGCAACCCCGACCTCAGCTTTGTGGATGAGATCGGGGCGTGGAGCGGCAAACCCGTACTGATCACCGAGTTCACGGCGCGGGCAGCGGACAGCGGGCTGCCCAACGCCTTCCCCGCCCCTGGTGCCGTTGCCCCCGACCAGCGCACCCGCGCCGCCGCCTATCGCACCTTCATCGCTGCCGCCTTGCAGCGTCCGTTTGTGGTTGGCGTGCATTGGTTCCCTTACGCCGACGACCCTGCTATCGGCAAGCGGCCTGAGCAGAGCAACAACTGGGGGCTGGTGACAGCAAGCGACCAGCCCTACGCCGACTTCGTGCAGCAGGTTTCTAGCGTCAACGAGGGCGTGTACCAGGTACGGCGTGGTCGGGCGGAGAGGATCGGCGTGCCACAGCCGCTAGCCCCCGCTTATAACGCAACCTTGTTCAGCATGGACTTGCGGCGCGATACAAGCCACCCCGCTGCCTGGCAGCCGGTCGCGGGCGCAAGCAGCTACGTCGTGCAAGTCGCGCAGACCCCAGACTTCGCCCAGCCTCTAGCAATCACCACTACTGCCAGCCAACTTGCTAGCCTACCTCTGCCCGATTATGGCGGCGGGCGCGGCTATTGGCGCGTGCGTGCGGTTGGCAAGGACGACCGGCGCACGGATGCAGAAGCCTACAGCGTGCCGCAACCTTTCTACTTGCGCCAGACAGCAGGCTCCTCAGCGATCACTGGCACCTGGCAGGCCGACCCGCCCGCCAGCGTAATGGTCAGCAGCACCCTGCAATTTAGCGGCGCAAGCGGCAGCGTGGCGGGCTACTCCTGGGCCTTCGTGCAGCGCACCACTACGATTACCGACTGGTCTGGCTACGACTACCTGCTGCTGACGGTCACAGACCCGCGCAGCAGTGGGCGGCAAGCGCAGGTGCGGGTCAACATCGCCGAGGCGGGCGGCAACTCCTACAACTGGCAGGCTACCTTGCTGCAGGGCCACGCTACCCAGCTAGTCTTGCCGCTGAAGGAGGCGACGACGCGGCTGGAGCGGCACGTTGACTTGCGCCAGATTGCCAGCCTGCGGGTGGGTCTGCTGCTACCAGAGGCGGGCCAGCAACTAAGCGTCTCTGAACCAGTGCTGCTCAGGGTCGAGCGCAGGCTAGCGGCCCAGCCGCCGGTCGCGCCCCTCGCCAGCGACGCGGGCATCAGTGGCACGATCCAGCTTGACTGGCGCAGCTACCGGCCCGCCGCCAGCACAGTGGCCTACCGCATCTACGCCAGCCAGCAGCAGATCACCAGCACTGCCAGCCTCTCGCCCGTAGTCGAGCTAGACGCGGTGGCTCAGCAGACGCGGGTCAAGTTGCTGGCCTGGCGTAGTGGCAAGTCGCCGCAACCACTGCTCAACGGCAACACCTACTACTTCGCCGTCGTGCCGGTAGACAGCTTCGGCAACGAGGGGGCGTTGGGGCCGCTCGTCCAGGCCGTGCCAAGCGCAGCCACCCTGAGCGCGCCGCTTCCGCACCGTCCTTGACAGCAGGCCACCGCCTGTGCTATAATGCGCGCAAGTTAATATGAAGTTGCGCTCTTATCAAGAGGGTGGAGGGAACCGGCCCGATGAAACCCGACAACCAGACCCAGGCAGTGCCGCCTGGAGTCCAGGTGCCAATTCCGACCCCGCAAGGGGTAAGATAAGGGAAGCGAGCAACCGCCAGGTGTCTTTGCTATACCTGAACGCTAGCCGCCTCCTAACCAGAGAGCGGTTTTTTGTTTAGGGAATAGCTTTCTAGCATAAACCTCTAAACGCGCAGATGAGGACGAGTACGTTTCGCCAGACTGACAGCGAGCCGCCGATAGTGCAAGGGCGGTAGTTGAGGCGAACGGAATACCACCTCGAAGCGGCTACTCTGAACGGCATCGCTGTCTGGTCGCGTCGGCGCGACGGCAAGGATCGGCTGCCCAGTAAAGGTGGACGGATCGGCCTTCGTTTATCTGGGCCTGGGTCACAACCCGCAATGCTCTGCTCCCACCGGGGCTGGGGCTACGGGACTGACCTGCTGAGGCTAGCTGCCGCAAGGTGGCTGTGAGTCAGGGTGGAAAACACGATGCTATTATAGCCTCGTCCCTCAATTGATAGGGACGGGGCTTTTTTTAACCAGGAAGGGTAAGCGATGGCACTAATCGTTCAGAAATATGGCGGTAGCTCGGTGGCGAACGTGGGCCGCATCCGCGCCGTCGCGTTGCGAGTGGCAGCTACGGTGCAGGCGGGGCATCAGGTGGCCGTCGTTGTTTCAGCGATGGGCGACACTACCGACGAGTTGCTTGAATTGGCGGGCCAGTTGAATGGCACGCTTGAACAGGCACGGCGCGAGATGGACTTGTTGCTCTCCACTGGCGAGATCGTCTCTTGCGCCCTGCTCAGCCTGGCGGTGCAGCACCTCGGCCTGCCAGCCCGCGCCTTGACCGGCCCCCAAGCAGGTATCCACACCGACGGCAACTATGGTAATGCAGAGATCGCGGCCATCGACGAGCGGCAGGTTCTGCGCGACATCGAACATGGCTTCATCCCCATCGTGGCGGGCTTCCAGGGCTGCGCTGCTGGTCAGCCGGGCGAGATCAACACGCTGGGCCGAGGGGGGAGCGACACCACCGCCGTTGCCCTGGCTGCCGCTCTGCACGCCGACTGGTGCGAAATCTACACCGACGTAGACGGCGTGTATACCGCAGACCCGCGCATCGTCCACCGGGCTGACCGCATTGGGCGGATCAGCTACGCCGAGATGTTGGAGTTGGCGGCCCACGGAGCGAGCGTCTTGCACCCCCGTGCTGTGCGGGTCGGGCTGCAATACAACCTGCCTATCCTTGTGCGCTCTAGCTTCAATAACCACCCCGGCACCCTCGTTGCCCACGTGCAGGCAGCAGTGGCGGTGCCAGAGAGCAGCGAACCGCAGCGCGACACGCTAGTGCGGGGGGTCGCCCGTCTCAAGTACAACCCGCAGGATGGGGTGGGTAGCGAGGAAGATCGCATCTCTCTCGTCGGCCTGGGCGTGGGCGAGTCCCAGCGGGTGGATGTAATCTCGCGCGCTAGCCTGCGCCGCCAGGGGATCGAGGCGATCCCGGTCGAGGGTTCGCCCCTGCGCCTCACCTACCTGATTGAGCGCGAACAGTCGGCGGAGGCGATGCGCTTGCTGCACAAGGTACATTGCCTGGACAACGCAGGTTACTTCGCCGACGCAGCCCGCGTCGCAGCGCAGGGGGAGAGCATCGCCCAGGAAGGAGCAAGGCCATGGATCGGATTGGGGTCGGCGTTCTAGGAGCGACCGGGTTGGTTGGTTCACGCATCGTGCGCTTGCTGCGCGGCCACCCCTGGTTCGCAGTGCGGGCGGTCAGCGGCTCGTCGCGCACGGTCGGCAAACGCTACGGCGACGTGCTGCGCGACGATACGGGCATCGACGACGACGCGCTTAATCTGACCGTGGTGGCGAGCGAGCCGCGCAACTTCGGCACCCCGATCATCCTCAGCGCGTTGCAGGCCGCGGAAGCCGAGGACCTGGAGCCAGCGTTCGCCCGCGCCGGTCACGCAGTAGTCAGCAACGCCAAGAGCTACCGCATGGCCGCTGATGTACCGCTGCTGATTCCGGAGATCAACCACCATCATACGCGGCTGATTAAGGAACAGCAGGAGAAGCGGGGCTGGTCTGGCTTGATCGCCTGCACCCCGAACTGCTCCACCTCTCATCTAGTGCTTGCCCTTGCCCCGATCAGCAACGAGTTCGCCCTCAATGCTGTGCTGGTGACAACGATGCAGGCGATCAGTGGGGCTGGCTACGACGGTGTTTCGGCCCTCAGCATCACCGACAACGTGGTACCACACATCGGTGGCGAGGAGGAGAAGATCGAAGCCGAAACCCTCAAGATACTTGGTAGGGAGCCAGCGCATGGGCTGGGTTCGCTGCGGATAAGCGCAACTACCACCCGCGTGCCAGTAATCGACGGTCATTTTGAGAGCGTCTCGGTCAAGACGGACTATCGGGTAACGCTTGCCGAAATGCTAGCCGCCTGGCAGAGTTGGCGACCGCTAGAGCGGCTGGAGCTACCAACCGCCCCTGCCCAGCCGGTAATCTATCGCAGCGAAGCAGATCGCCCACAGCCGCGCCTCGACCGCGACGCTGGCGGGGGGATGAGTACGTCGGTTGGGCGATTGCGCGAGTGTAGCGTGCTAGACTGGAAGTTCGTGCTGCTGGGCCACAACCTGGTGCGCGGGGCGGCTGGCAACGTGATCCTGATCGCCGAGTTGTTGAAGGCCCAGGGTTACATATCGGGGTAGATGGGCGGTATCACACACAACATGGGGGCGCATAGCCTCTTAACCACATAACATGGGAGCCAGACGCTCCTTAACCACACATAACAGGGGCGGGATCGCCTCTGGAAAGGGATCAGAACAATGTCGGACAATCAGCACAACGGTAACGGCAATGGCAACGGCAGCAACCACGAGGCGGAGGGCTTCCAGGATACCCCCTTCGACGCGACTGGCACCCCGTTGGACGAACTGGGGCAGGCCCAGGCGCGGCCAGATCGGGCTAGCCTTGAGCAGCAGTGGGGCTTCGACACCTTGCAACTGCACGCTGGGCAAGTGGTAGACCCAACCACCAAATCCCGCGCCGTGCCGATCTACCAGACCACCAGCTACGTCTTCGACGACGCGGATCACGCTGCTCGCCTCTTTGCCCTTGAGGAGTTTGGCAACATCTACACCCGCCTCGGCAATCCTACCAATGACGTGTTCGAGAAGCGCGTTGCGGCTTTGGAAGGGGGCATTGCGGGGCTGGCGACCGGCTCCGGTCAGGGCGCAATCTCTACTGCTATCTTCACCTTCGTTGAGGCTGGCGATGAGATCGTATCGGCCAGCAGCCTCTACGGTGGCACCTACAACCTGTTTGCTGTCACCCTGCCCAAGCACGGCATCACCGTCAAGTTCGTTGACCCCAGCGACGTGAACAACTTCGCGCAGGCGATCACCCCGCGCACGAAGGCGATCTACATCGAGACGGTTGGCAACCCCAAGCTGGACGTGATCAACATCCAGGCCGTGGCCGACATCGCGCACAACGCGGGCTTGCCCCTGCTGATCGATAGCACCTTCGCCACCCCTTACCTGTGCCGCCCGATTGAGCATGGCGCAGACATCGTGATCCACTCGGCCACCAAGTGGATCGGCGGGCATGGTACCTCTATCGGCGGCATCCTGGTGGAGAGCGGTAAGTTCAACTGGAAGAACGGCAAGTTCCCCAAGATGCACGACTACATGGACAAGTTTGGCGCGCTCGGCTGGATCGTGCGCGCCCGCGTCGAGCCATACCGCGACCTCGGCCCTGCCCTCAGCCCCTTCAACAGCTTCCTCTTTCTGGTTGGCCTGGAGACCCTCTCCCTCCGCATGGAGCGGCACTGCGACAACGCGCTGAAGCTGGCCCAGTGGCTCCAGCAGCACCCTGCCGTGGAGTGGGTCAATTACCCCGGCCTGGCAGATCACCCCTACCATGCCAACGTCAAGCAGCAGTTCCGCGCGGGCTACTTCGGTTCGATGCTCAACTTTGGCATCAAGGGCGGGCGCGAGGCTGGGCGCAAGGTGATCGACAACGTGCAACTGCTCAGTCTGCTGGCGAACGTCGGCGATGCTAAGTCGCTGATCATCCACCCGGCTACCACCACCCACCAGCAACTCAACGAGCAGCAGCAGATTTCTGCCGGGGTTACGCCCGACCTGCTGCGCGTCTCCGTCGGCCTGGAAGACATCAAGGACATCATCGCTGACCTCGACCAGGCGATTGCCGCCAGCCAGCGCGCAGCCCGCACGCCGGTTGCCAGCAGCCGTTAGCCAGCAGCCAATCAGGCGGTAGTGTAGCATTGCTGCCGCCTACTACCCGCTGGGCTGAGAGGAAGCTGGCCGCCGCTCGGACGGTCGCTCCACAAGGAGACCAGGGCAGGACTGTATAGCGTCCGACCAGCTTTCCCTCTTAGCCAGCTATCCAAAAACCAGGTTCAGGTTGACTACATCATCTTGCTAGAAACAATCCTGTTGTGCGGCTTCGCGTTCCTGGCGGGCTTCGTAGACTCGGCGGTGGGCGGCGGCGGGCTGATCCAGTTGCCTGCGCTGCTGGCGATCCTGCCTGGCTACCCCTTCCCCTTCCTCTCTGGCACCAACAAGCTAGCCTCGATTGCTGGCACCAGCGTGGCAGCCTACCGCTACACCCGACGGATCAAGCTGGACTGGACTGCGCTGCTGCCAGCGGCGGGCGCAGCCTTTGCTGCTTCCTTTCTCGGCGCACAGGCGGTCAGCCTGCTCAACAAGGAAGTGCTGCGCCCACTGATCATTGGCCTGCTGACCGTCGTCGCTATCTACACCTTCGTCAAGAAGGACTTCGGCGCGATCCACGCCCCGAAGCTGGCCCAGCGGCGGCAAGTCACGGTTGGGGTAATCGCTGGGTCGGGCATCGGCTTCTACGACGGCTTCTTCGGGCCGGGGACGGGTAGCTTCCTGATCCTGGTCTTTATCGCGGGCTTCGGCTTCGACTTCCTGACCGCCTCGGCCTCGGCCAAAGTAGTCAACTTCGCCACCAACCTGGCGGCGATCATCTCCTTCCTACTGTTCGGCGGCACCATCCTGTACGCCTACGCACTGCCAATGGCAGTCTGCAATATTGGCGGCTCCGTCCTCGGCACGCGGGTGGCAATGGCGAAGGGTAGCGGCTTCGTGCGCGTCCTTTTCCTGATCGTTGTCGTCACCCTGATCGCCTACCTGATCGTCAACCCAACTGCTCAACCGCGTAATAAATGAACGAACCTATTGCTACAATCAATCTAGACGACGATCCCTCGGTTGCTTCCCTCGCAGGCCAGGCAGCGGCTGCCCTTAGCGTGCGGCGGGTTTGGCTCGACCCGCTGCCCTATACCACCGAGAGCGGCGCGACCCTACCCACCGTGCAGGTGGCCTACGAGACGTGGGGGACGCTGAACGCAGCGGGCGACAATGGGGTGTACGTCTGCCACGCTCTGACTGGGGACAGCCATGCGGCGGGGGTCTATGCGGGCGAGAGTAGAGCGGGCTGGTGGGACGCGCTGATTGGGCCGGGGCGGGCGTTGGATACTGACCGCTACTTTGTGGTCTGTGCCAACATCCTCGGCGGTTGTCAGGGAACGACTGGCCCCGCCAGCCCCGCTGCCAACGGCCTCGCCTATGGCCCGCGCTTCCCCACCGTCACTGTGCGCGATATCGTGCGTCTGGAACATAGGCTGCTGCTCGCCCTGGGGGTGCGGCGGCTGGCTTGCGTGATCGGCGGCTCGCTAGGGGGGATGCAGGTGGCCGAGTGGCTGGTCTGCTACCCCGATTTCGTCGCTGCTGCCGTGCCAATCGCCGCCAGCTTTGCCCACAGCCCGCAGGGGATCGCCTTCAGCCTGGTTGGGCGGCGGGCTATCGAGATCGATGCCAACTGGCAGGGCGGCGAATACTATGGCACGGGCCGCAACCCAGAGCAAGGGCTGGCCCTCGCCCGCATGGTGGGGATGATCAGCTACCAGTCGGACGAGTCGATGCAGCGCAAGTTTGGCCGCGAGCGGGTAGAGGCTGACCCCGCTAGCTACTACCAGCCCGCCAGCCGCTTCCAGGTGGAGAACTATCTCTACTACCAGGGGGCGCAACTGGTGCGCCGCTTCGATGCGAACAGCTACCTCGTCCTCACGCGGGCGATGGACTTGCACGATGTAGCGCGGGGGCGGGGCGACCTGGCAGCGGGGCTGGCGCAGGTGACAGCCCGCACGCTGGTGCTTGGCATCAACAGCGACCTGCTCTTTCCCACCCGCTTGCAGCAGGAGATGGCCGCTGCCCTGCAACTCGCGGGCAAAGTGGTGCAGTACGCCGAACTGGACTCGCCCTGGGGCCACGACGCTTTCCTGATCGAGCATCAGCAGTTGACAGCGATCCTGCGGCCCTTCCTGGCTGCGGGCTAACCTAGCGGGCTAACCTAGCGGGCTAACCTAGCGGGCTAACCTATCTGTGCGTCACTGGTGTACAATAGCCCTGACCACACAACCAGGGAGGTGAAAGATGATCGCAGACAAGGTGGGCCTGATCCAGCTAGGGCTGGGCAAGGTGGGGAAGGAACTGGTGCGCCAGATTAGCAGCCAGCAGGCAGCGGGGCGGCTCGATCACCTGCAATATATTGGGCTGGCCGATAGCAAGGGGTTGTACCTGCGGCTGCAAGGGTGGTCGCCCGACGCACTCACCTCCCTGCTCGCCAACAAGGTCGCCGGTCGTCCGCTCGACCTTTGGGGCATCGGTGGTGTGCTGTACACGGCAGACCTCAGCGCACTGCCAGAGTTGGTCGCCCGCCTCAATATGCCGGTGATCGTCATAGACCTGGCGGCGACCGAGGTGACCTTCCCGCTGCTGGCTGGTTGCCGCCAGTATGGCTGCGACCTCGTGCTGGCGAACAAGGCTCCCCTGGCTGTCCCCTACGAAGACTATATGGAGATCGCTCCAGATTTGCCGGGCCGCACCATGTCTAGCACTGGGGTGGCGGTAGACAACATCAACGACCTGACAGAGATGCAGCCCTACACCCGCCCTGGCGTGAAGTCAAAGCTAGGGCGGGTGCGCCACGAGGCGACGGTGGGGGCGGGCCTGCCGGTGATCAGCACGCTGGAGGACTTGCTGGCGAGCGGCGACCAGATTGAGAGCATCGTAGCCAGCGTCAGCGGTACGCTTGGCTATCTCTGCACCGGCCTGGATCGCGGCCTCAGTTTCAGTGTGGCCCTGCGCGAAGCCGCCGACCGGGGCTATACCGAACCAGACCCCCGCGACGACCTCAGCGGCCTGGACGCAGCCCGTAAGGCCTTGATCCTCGCCCGCCGCATGGAGCAGCGCATCAACCTCAGCGACGTGGCGGTAGAGAGCCTGGTGCCGCTCGGCCTTACTAAGGCCGAAGCTAGCCTCGAACAGTTCTGGGCAGGGCTGGCCGACGTGGATGCACGGATTGCCCAGCGACAGCAGGCAGCAGTGGCGGAGGGTAAGGTACTACGCTACCTCGCTGCTGTCACCCCTGGCGGTAGTCGGGTGGGCTTGCAGGCGGTAGACAAGGACTCGCCCGCTGGTCGGCTGCGCGGCACCGACAGCCTCTTTATCTGGCGCACCATGCGCTACCGCGACAACCCGCTGATCGTGCAGGGACCAGGGGCAGGCGCGACGGTGACGGCAGCAGGCGTGCTGGCCGATGTGCTGAAGCTGGTCTAGCCTCTGCTCAGGCGGGGGCGGGCCGCTCCACCGTGTCGGCGGCGAAGATGATCCCCTGGCCCAGGCTGGCGGCCACCGCCCCACTAAACTCGTCGGCGGCAACATCGAAGCCGTAAGGTTCGATGCACACGTCCTGGCTGCTCCACTGGATGTAGAGGAGCAGGAGGTCGCGGCCTGGGTGCTGGCGGGCAAGGTCTGCGACCTGTTGGGCCACCCCGATATCCCCCGCCTGATCGTCGCTGACTGGCAGGCGCAGATGCAAGCGGCGCAGGGTGACCAGTGGTGGGGGAGGCGCGGCCAGCTTGGGCTTCTCCTTGCTGCCCCTCTCGTTGGCAGCGGCGGCTTTGGTCGGGGTGGTTGCCTTGCCATTCGCGGGCGCAGGGGGAGCAGGCGGCGGTTCTGGGGCGTGCTGCGCTGGCACGGCGGCGAAGAAGTCGCCAGTTGGGGCAGCCACCCGCGCTTGCCTGACCGTCTGCACAACGGCTGGCAGCGGCGGCACTGTACCGCTGAAGGGGGCTGCATCTTCAACCAGCAAGCTGACCTGCCCATCCCGGCCCGCGACTGCTCGGCCCAGTAGCAGCAGCGGCTGACGCTCGCCCAGGGCTACGATCCGCTCTACCAGCGGGCCAAAGCCGAACACCCGACTACTGCCCTGCCAGTCGTCCAGCCAGGCTACCAGCAAGGTGCTACCATCGTTGGCAAGTAGGCGGCGCGGCTGGCGCAGCACCCCAAACAGGCGCACGGGCAGTCCGCTGGCGTTGAGCGGGCTGGCCGCCAACCGTCCGTCGGCGAAGGCTGCCTGCCACTGTTCGCGGTGGGCGGCCAGCGGGTGCAGACCGAGGGCGGGGCCAGCGGCGGCGTAGTAGGCGGTAAGGTCGTGCGCCTTGCCCCAGGCCAGGCAATAGCTGTCCCAGGCCAGAGCCGCCGTCGCGGGGTGATCGGCGGGCGCGTCGGAGCTGGCGAGGGCAGCTAGCAGTGCAGGCCAGTCGGCAGCGGCGGCTAGCGGCGCGTTCCAGCCATCCAACCGCTCTGCTTCGCCTGCCGCAATCAGCCGCCAGGTGGCCGTGTCTTGGGGGTCTATCTCGCCAGTCGCTACTTGCTGCACGAGGTCGAGCCGGGGATTGGGTTGCAAGTCCAGCAGCACTGCGCCGAGGGCAGCGGCAGTAGACCGCTCAATGGTGAGGCTGGCAAGCGGCGGCTCGGCGTGCAGGGGCAGCGGGGGGCTGGCTGCTGGGATCAGCAGGCTGCGGCTGCTCGCTTCGCCCCAGCGTGGCCGCCCGCGCAACCCCTCGGCCAGCGCAAGGGTGGCCGCCGCAGCCGGGCTAAGGTCGCCTCCCTTTGGCTCACTGCTGGCCGCCCACTGCAACAAAGTAGTTAGCTCGCTCTCACTGCCGCGTACCTTCGCCGCCTCGCGCAAAGCCTGGCGCAGGGTAGTGCGGGCTGTCGCTTGCACAAGGATCGCCTGCGGCCACCGCTCGGCGACGTAAGCTAGCAGGCTAGCTTCGCTGGTGCTGGCATACTCAAGGCAGAGGCTGGCCTTCAGCCTGCCACCAGCGGGTAGCAGTGTCGCTGGCAGGTTGGTTGCGCCGATGCTGGCCGCGAACAGGTCGGCCCCCTGCCCCGGCACCAGACGACAGATCAACCCTCGCTCCCGCAACCCCGCTGCGACCTCGGCCACCAGCGTATAGGTAGGCAGCAAACCCGCCGCTTCCACCGCCGCTGCCTGCTCCTCCACCAGCCCCGTCCCTGGCGTGCGCGGGCTAGTGGGTGGTGGCGTGCCAAGTAGGGCGGGCGGCTGCCAGAGGTCTGCCGTGTGCGCCTGCAACAACTCAGCCACCGCCCGCAAGCTGTCCAGCCTATCGAAGGCGCGGGCTGCCTCGGTTGGCGGGCCGATGTGGTAGGCGGCTTCGGGCGTGGGCTGCTGGTAGAGAGTGCAGAGGGCAGCGTAAGCCTCCGCCTCATCCTCGCTGGCGTAGCGGGCCTCTTGCAGAGCGACGCTGGCGATGCCCAATTCAGCCGCCTGCTTCTGCGCCCGCGCCCCGGCCTGCTCCGCATGGCTGTGTGGGATTGCAGCGTAGAGATGGGGGCTGCCGACTGCCTGTTGGGTGGCAGCCAGGGTACGGGCCAGAGCCGCCAGCTTGTCTCTACCCGCCAGTACTGCCTGTGCCAGGCCGAGGCTAACTACGGTCAGGCCGGGGCTGCGGCGTAGTAGTTCGAGGTCAGCGGCCCAGCCGGGGGTGGCGGCCATCGCTGCTAGGCGCAAGAGGCTACGCCAGCCCTCTGCGTCGCGGGCCAGCAGCAGCAAGGGGGTAGGGACGATTGGCTCGCGCTTCCTGCCGCTATACGCATCCTCACCAACCCGCAGCGGCACCTCCAGGCCAAGCAAGGCTTGCAAGCCAGCGGCGCGGGCGGCCACATAGAGGTCGAGGCTACC
>JBBROH010000071.1:0-18392 GCA_038229595.1 Chloroflexia bacterium
ACGCTGCCAGAGTTGCTTGCGGCCCACGCTGATCTCCTCCTCCACCTCCTGACTGGCCTGCCAGAAGAACAGGTAGGGGGAGATGGTCGTACCAAGAATGGCGACCACAATGGCAAGGAAGCTGGCATCGAAGCGGAAAGTGGGGATCAGGCTGGCGCGCAAGACCTCCCCCCAGTCGGGGCGGGCGAAGAAAGCAGCGGCAATGTAGGCAAAGAGGGTAAGGGTCAACCACTTGAAGATGTTGGCGATCAGGCGGTAGGAACCCCAGATTTGGATAGCGAGGATAGTGAAGCTAGTAGGCACAACGAACAGCCAGGCGGGTACGCTGGGGATCAGCAGGTTGATAGCGGCAGCGATAGCCCCAATGTCAGCCCCAGCGTTGATCGTGTTGGCGACTAGCAAGGCAAGCACAGCCAGGTAGAGTAGCGGGCGAGGGTAGTGCCGCCGTAGCACCCCTGCCAGACCCATGCCGCTGACCATACCGACCTTAGCGCAGGCGTACTGTACGCCCGCCATCAGGGGGAAGCTGAAGATAGCCATCCAAAGGGTAGCAAAGCCGAATTGTGCGCCCGCTGTGGTGTAGGTGCCGATGCCGCTGGGGTCGTCATCGGACGCGCCCGTGATCAGGCCAGGGCCGAGTACCTTGAGCAGCCGCTTGACTGGATTGCGCTCCCCCAGCATAGCGGCTTCCAGCGTGCCAGTGCCACCCGCTGGTTCGCTGTGGGGGATTACTGGCTTGTCTTCCGCCGTGCTGTCCCTGGCTTGTCCTGCCATCCAATCCTCCTTAGCGATCATCCCCGCAACTTAGTAGCTAAACCAGACTACACCTATCATCGCACGCTGGGGTATACAGCACGGTGAAAATGAGTGACAATCAGGTGAACGCAGCGGCTTGCCCTTAACCGCAATCCTGTGCTAGAATTAGGGTGAACGCGATTGGGCAGGGAGGCCACGGATGAGCGCAGCGCAGAATCAGCCCGAAGTGAACAGTGCGAGCAACGGTCAGTTGATCCTCCACCTGCTTGAGTTGCACGAGGGCGCGCTGGCGATCAGCAGCACGCTCGAACTCAATGTGATCTTGCAACGAGTGGTGGATACCGCCCGGCGGCTGACTGCTTCGCACTATGCGGCTCTGGGCGTGGTTGACGACGATGGCCTGATCAGTATGTTCATCACCAGCGGCATCCCGGCTGAGCAGCGCGAAGTGATGGGTGAACTGCCCCACGGTCACGGCCTGCTGGGCGTGCTGATTAAAGAGGGCAAGCAGATCCGCATCCCCAACATCGCCGCCGACCCGCGTAGCAGTGGCTTCCCCCCTAACCATCCGCCGATGACTACCCTGCTGGGAATGCCGATCCGCTACCTCGGTCGCGTGGTTGGCGACCTCTACCTGACCGACAAGGAGAACGGGCTATTCTGGAGCGACGAGGACGAGTGGCTGACTGGCCTACTCGCCAGCCACGCGGCAGTGGCGATCAGCAACGCCTACCTCTCCCACGAACTGAAGCTCCAGCAGGAACACGCCGAAGCCAACCACCGCCGCCTGGCTGTGATCATGGCGGCTCTGCCAGAGGGCATCGTGGTTTGCGACAAAGCAGGGCGGGTGTTGCTGTTGAACGAAACCGCCCACCGCTTGCTCGGCTGGCGGGTGGGCGACGACGTTCAGGCACGGCCCTACCCCACCACCCAGGCAGACGGCAGCCCCTACACGACGGCCAGTTTGCCGCTCGTTCATACCCTGCGAGAGGGCGTGGCTCTGAGCGGCCAGCAGATGACCGTCACCCAGCCGAATGGCAAGCCGCTGGATGTATTGACCAGCACTGCTCCGCTGCTCGACAGTAGCGGCACCCTGGCTGGCGCAGTGGCCGTCTACCAGGACATCAGCCAGATCACAGAGCTAGCCCGGCTGAAGGACGAGTTCTTCTCTATGGCGACCCATGAGCTACGCACGCCGCTGACCTCGATCACCATGTCTTCTGGCCTGCTGGCCGAACTGTTGCTGGCCCAGGGTGGGCGGGTGGCTGGGCTGGCGGCCCTGGTGGATGAGAGTGCGCGGCGGTTGGGGACGTTGGTGGACGATCTGCTCGACCTCAGCAGGCTGGAGCATGGGCGGTTGCGCCTCTACCGCCGCCCCTTCGACCTCTGCGCCCTGCTCAACCGCATAGTAGATGAGACACTACCGCTGGCCGAGCGCAAGGGCCAGCAGTTGACGGTGATCGCCGACCAGTCTTGCGCGTTGGAAGCCGACCCAGGGCGGATTGAGCAAGTGGTACTTAACCTGATCGCCAACGCGATCAAGTACACCCCGGCGGGCGGCAACATCCAGGTGAGCGTGGACTACGGGCGCGGGCTGACGACCATCGCAGTAGCCGACAACGGCCCCGGCATCCCGGCCAGCGAACGGGAACACATCTTCGAGCGGTTCTACCGCCGCGAGGATGAGGGAACGGCGCAGGCGGGTAGCGGCCTCGGCCTGCCGATTGCCCGCCAATTGGTGGAGTTGCACGGTGGACGGCTGTGGGTGGAAGATGTGCCACGCGGCGGCAGCATCTTTCGCTTCACCATCCCCCACTAGCGGGCGGTGGGGTTGCTCTGGCAAGGCGATAGCCGCTACCCCGCTCGGTCAGGATGTAGAGGGGGTTCTCGGCATCGTCGCCCAGCTTGCGCCGCAAGCGGCTGACATAAGTCTTGAGGTAGTCGCTCTGACCCTTGTACTCGTCGCCCCAGACCTTGCTGAGCAACAGGTCGAAGGTGAGTACCCGCCCAGCATTGCGGGCTAGCAGGTAGAGTAGCTTGTACTCGGTGGGGGTCAGCTTTAGTGGCTTGCCCGCCACCGCCACCTCGTGGCTCTGGAAGTTGATCGTCAGGTCGCCGCTGACGAAGCTGGGGCTGGCGGAGATCGGCTGGCTCAGGTCGGTGCGGCGTAGCACCGCCTTGATGCGGGCGAACAATTCCAGGTGGCCGAACGGCTTGGTCAGGTAATCATCCGCCCCCAGTTCCAACCCCTTCACCTTGTCAGTCTCCTCGCCCCGCGCAGTCAGCATGATCACTGGTGCGTCGGATAGTTCGCGTAGCCGCTTGAGCATCTCCCAACCGCTCATGCGCGGCATATTGACATCCAGCAGGGTGAGGTCGGGCGACTGCTTAAAGAACAAGTCCAAACCCTTCTCGCCATCTCCTGCGGTGATCACCTGTGCGTCTTGCCACTGCAACTCCAGGCCAATAGTGATCGCTTCCACAATGCTACGGTCATCATCCACGATCAGTATCTTCATTATGATCCCTCCCTGTTTTTACCTCATGTTAGTGCGATTATAGCATAGCGCGATGAGGCAGCAGGCGGTAGGCAGATAGAGATCAGGTGAAGATTGGTGAACGTTTGGTAACAAGCTCCACGCTCAACCACTGGTTAGTGCCGGGTGCGGCGGTAGGCCATGCCGGGCCGCGTACACGTCGCTGCAAGGATCGTTCACCGCCTGTTCACCAACGCGCACCAAAATCGCCACCAGCGCACTGTACAATGGAGTTAGGTGAGTAAACAGGGCAGCAACATCATTAGCAAGACAGCACACACAGAGGAGGACAAGATGAACACTATCTCTAGCAACTGGAACAGCAAGTCGGTGCAGGGCGCGGTTTGGGGCATCGTTCGGTTGTGGCTCGGCTATTCCTGGATCACAGCTGGCTGGGAGAAGCTGACTGGCGGCGGTTGGATCGACAGCAAGGCGGGCCTGAGCGTCGGGGGCTTCCTCAAGGGCGCGTTGGGCAAGGCAACTGGCGAACACCCAGAGGTACACGCCTGGTACGCTGACCTGGCCCGCAACTTCTTCATCCCCAACGCGGTAGTCTTCAGCTACCTGGTAGCCTTCGGCGAGTTCATGATTGGAGCAGCGTTGATTATCGGGCTGTTCACTCGTTTCGCGGCAGGGATGGGCATTCTGCTGAACCTGGCCTTCCTCTATGCAGGCACGAGCAGCAACAACCCAGAGATGCTGGTGGCTGAGGTGGCGATTGTCTTCGGCGGGGTGTATGCTGGCTACTACGGGCTTGACCGCTTTGTGCTGCCCTACCTGCGGCGGGTGCTGAAGCTGGACGGCGCAGCGGGCGAGGTGACGAGCGGGCAGCCAGTGCCGCGTCCACAGCCCCAGGCTCTATAGCAAGGTTAGTTGCAGTAGGGAGGCCGCCAGAGGCACAAGCTCTGGCGGCTTTCCTTTGTGCAGTATTGGCGCAACAACCCGGTATCATAGCGGAGTTATTGCGAAGGGTAGGCACTAGAGCAGGGCTGGGCATCACTGCCCAGCTTCAGCCCCGCCCAGTAGCGCACGCACGCGGGCAAGGTTAGTGCGCGGGGCTTCGGCCTGCGGCAAAGCAGCGGCAGCCCGTTCGAGGTAGGGGATCGCCTGCGCCATCCTGCCCATCTCGGCCAGCAGCGCGCCAGTCTCGGCTAGCGTCTGCGCCTGCTGCGGGTCAATCGCCAGCACGCCTAGCATAGCGCGCAAGGCAGCCTCCAGATCACCGCGGCGGCGGTGCAGATTAGCAGCGTAGAAGTTCGCCTGCCAGAAGTCGGCCTTTGCCGCCGCTGCCTTTGCGTACCAGACCAACGCCTGCTCATCCTCACCTGCTTGCTCGTAGCTGCGGGCGGCAAGGAAGGCAGAGTCGTGGTCGCTGGGGTTGAGGCTGGCGGCGCGTTCGAGGTAGGGGCGGGCAGCAGCCCTCTCCTTGCGCCGGTAGAGCAGGTCGCCCAGGGCGGCATGGGCATGGGCGTGCGCGCTGTCGGCGGTGACAGCCCGCTGGTAGTAGGCGCGGGCCGCCTGCTCATCGTGCTGCTGCTCGGCAGCCTGCCCTAGGGTAAAGAGGGCGTTAGCGTTCTGTGGGTCGCGGGCTACTACCTGCTGCCAGGCAGCAGTCGCCTGTTCCAGGTTGCCCAGGCTCGCCAACAGGTGGCCCTGCCGCTCCCAGTCCTCTACGCTCTCTGGGGCAAGCGCGGTGGCGTTGGCGGCGTGCTGGTTGGCAGCGGCAAAATCGCGCTTCATCTCGTAGAGGCGGCTGGCTAGTCGCTGCCCTGTCAGGCTGTGTTGCTGCTCGGCCAGCCCCTGCAATGTTAGCTGCAAGGCCCGTGGCCCTTCGCGCTGGGCCAGCAACGCGGCGGCCAGGGCGAACGCGACCGCCGGGGCATGATTGCTGGCGGCGTACAGCCTTTCGAGGGCAGCCAGCGCATCCGCCGCAGCCAGTAGCCCCGCCGCCGCCAGCCGGGGGTAGAGGTTGGCAGCCCGCTCATACTCGCGGTCGGCCAGGCTCTCAACCAGCAGATCGAACGCGTCTGGGTCGTGGGGGTCGAGGCCCAGGCAATCCTCCGCCTGCCAACAGGCCAACAGTGCCGCACTGGAGCGGGTGCCGAGGGTGGCAGCGACCTGCGCGGCAAAGTCGGGGCTAGGCAAACCCAGCGTCTGTGCCACGTAGTTAGCCAAGTTGGTCAGCAAAGCAGCGACTTCTGTTACCCCCCCTGCGCCCAGTTCGCCGACCGCTTGCTCGTCAGCCAGCCGCCCGCTAGCATCGTAGCGCAAGGCAGTGGCCCGCCGAGTTGCGGTGGCTTCAAACTTGCAAGTTGTAATGCTACTACCTGCTGTAGAAAGAAAGGGCTGTAGCTGCTTCTGGCTTAGCGGCGCGGTGAGCAGGATGTAGCTGGGTGGCTGGCCGCTGGTCAGCAAGGGACAATGGACTGCCACCCCCGCCCACTCAAGCACGCTGGCAAGGTCGACCGCCAAGCGGCGGGCGTACAAACCGGCCTCAGCACCGAAGCCCAGGGGGGTGACAGCCTGGAGGATTACCAAATCGGCCTGCTGTGCCATTATTTGCTTCTAGCCTCCCAAGTATCGTACAATGATACGGAACGTTGCTTATGCTGCTTCCGCTACAAACTATCTAGTGTCGCAGGTTGCGAACTGGAAAGACAAAACTGATGGCTTACCGCCAAAATGATCGATTGGTTAATTACTACAAGAAGCTGGCCCGCTCACCCTGGCCGGGGGCAGTTGGTTGCGCCCTGCTACTGGCCGTGACGGTCTGCGACCTACTGGTGGAATCGCGCTTCTCCTTCACCTCCCTGCACGTGCTGGCGATCATCCTCGGCACCTACGCCTGGGGCCTGCGCGGCTTCGCCCCCTTCGCCCTGATCAGCCTGCTGGCTACCTTGCTGCACAACCAGATCACGGGCAGGTACCCCACTGCGGCGGACACTAGCCTGGCCTGGAATGGGATCAGCCTGGTCGCCCTCTACCTGATCGTCGGCGGGGCGGTGCTGGTGATGCGTGATGCCCAGCGGATGATCGAGCAACTGGCGGCTACCGACTGGCTGACTGGGCTAGCGAACCGCCGTGGCTTCGCAGAGCGGCTCACCCAGGAGACGGAGCGTTGCCGCCGCTTCAACCAGCCGCTCACCCTGCTGATGCTTGATGTGGACAACCTCAAGCTGGTGAACGACCGTTACGGTCACGTGGCAGGCGACATGGTGATTGCTCTTACCGCCCGTACCCTGCAAGAGCGGCTGCGGGCCACCGACCTTGCCGGTCGCTATGGCGGCGACGAGTTCATCGTCATGCTAGCCAACACCGACTTGGCAGGTGGGCAGGTGCTGGCCGACACCCTGCGGCAGGCGATTGACGCGGCTCTGGCTGAGTACGCTGCTGGCGACGAACGCAAGCTGGCGACGGTCAGCATTGGGCTGGCGGGTTGGCGGCCAGAGTTGGTCAGCAGCATAGAACTGATCGCCCAGGCCGACCGTGCGCTCTACGTGGCAAAGCGAGCGAGCGAGAACCGGGTGGGAGTGGCGGCCCAATCCGCCCCCATCCACCTGCCGGTGGCCGTAGAGCAGGTTGCTACTTACCACTAAACCAGCTTCAGATTAGAAGCTCTCGCCGCGCTCACCCTCGAAGCCACCTTCGCTGCCGCTGCTCTCAATGTCGCTGCCGCCGCTACGCCCGTCCGTGGCCGCCTCAATGCTGCCCAGGTCTGCGCTTTGGTTGCTGCTGTCCTCGCTTGCGGCGGCTACGCTAGCTTCGTCATTGCTACTGCCCGCCTCGTTGCTGGCAGCCTCGTCAACCACAATTTCTTCGTACACAATGATCAGGTCTTCGCTATCATCGTCGTTAGCCTGATCGCTCATGTTGGCGAAGCCCTCATTCAACCCCTGGATTGCCCGCGAACCAGCGTTGATCGCCTCATCAAAGAGGCTTTGCACTGCATAGCCAGCCTCACGAGCAGCCTCACCGAGGTGGATTTGGGTCTCCTCTGGCAGCAAGCGGAAGGGCAGGGTAACAATCCTGCTGCCGAGTTGGAACAGGTCACTAGCCAGGTTGAGAGCAGCCTGACTCAGGTCTTGCAAGTCCTCACCTACTTCGCGCAAACCAAATGCGCTACGCTCCTTGCGGTCTTCCATCGTACTAGCCTCCTGTGTAGCTGCTCGCTGCCCCGCTAGCGCGTAGGTGCCAAGCTATCAAGCTGATCGTTAGTCCGATTGTACGTGAATAGTGGCCGCTTTGTCAATCCAACGAGCTGGGGGCCAGGGTCTGTGCAAGATAATGGCTCGGTCAGTAGCTGGAGCGCAAGATCAGGCTGCCCCGCTCAACAGCTAACCTACAAAGAACGTGTGGCGGCAAGACGATGAACAGCATCTGCCGCCGCCAACGGTGCTTGACAAATACTTCCTTCGTGCTATAATGTCGCCTAACCTGCGTGATAATTGCTGAACCAAAAGTGCCTACCTGCTTGTACTTATGCAATAGGCTGTGGCCCTGGTTGACGACGATCCGCAGCCCTGCGCGGCAATGGAGCCACGCACAAGGTAGGTTGGCTGGCTGGCTCAATGGGTCCGCTTCGGCGGGAGCCAGTAGCTAACCTTTGTTCAACACAAGGAGGAAGATCAGTTATGCTAAGGCGACCTAAGTTTCTCAGCGGTTTGGCGACCCTCGCCCTGCTCCTGCCCCTGCTGGCAGCCTGCGGTGGCGACGCTACGCCAACCCCCCGCCCGGCGGCGACCGCCACCACCGTGCTGGCTGCGATGACCCCCACCACGATGATGGCTGTGATGACCCCCACCACGATGATGGCGGCGATGACCGACACGCCGATGATGGCGAAGCCGACCGACACCGCGATGATGGCGATGGCAACCCCGACCGCGATGATGATGGCAACCGCGATGACTGGCACGATGACTGGCACGATGACTGGCACGATGATGACCCCGATGATGCCAGGCATGGGAACGATGACCAGCACTGGCACGATGACCACCGCTGCTGCTGCCCCCACCGAAATCGCCCCCAACTCGACCTTCACCGGCAGCGTGGGCGCGTTCCGCTGGCGGCAGGCTGAGGATGCCCCCAACCTCGACCCGGCCCTGATACAGGACTCGGTCTCGATCAACTTCGGCCAGAACCTCTTTGATGGCCTGATGGAGTTTGACCCGGCTACCCTCTCACCCAAGCCCTCTATCGCCGAAACCTACACCGTCAATGCCGATGCAACCGTCTACACCTTCAAGCTGCGGAAGGATGTCAAGTTCACCGACGGCACTCCGATCACCGCTAAGGACTTCGTCTATTCCTGGAACCGCCTGCTGGCGAACCCCGCTGCGCCTTACTCCTTTGTCTTCGACGACATCAAGGGGGCCAGCGAAGTGGTTGCTTCGGCGGCTAGCACCGACACGACTAAGACCAAGCTGACCGCCGCTGAGGGTATCAAGGCGATTGACGACTACACCCTCGAAGTGACCCTCAAGCAGGCAAGTGCCTACTTCATCCCCCAGACCGCCCTCTGGTCGTACTGGGTTGTGAACCAGAAGGTGGTTGGCAGCAACCCCCTGAGCAGTGATTGGGCGCAGAAGGCCGAGACGATGAAGGGGTCGGGCAGTGGTGCCTACACCGTCAAGGAGTGGGTACGCAACGACCACATGGTTCTGGAAGCCAACGATGCTTACTGGAACACGCCGAAGGCCAGCGTCAAGGAGATCGACATCCTGATCATCGCTGACGGCAGCACCGCCCAGCTTCGCTACGAGAACAAGCAGCTCGACAGCAGCGAAATCTACGTGGCCGACTACAACCGCCTGAAGAACGACCCGACCATGAGCAAGGAACTGAAGGAAGTACCGCAGGCCAGCACTATGTGGCTTGGCTTCAATGCGCTAACCGGCGCGTTCGCGCAGAGCGGCGGCGCGAAGGCTCTCAAGCTGCGTCAGGCCGTGGCCCAGGCGATGGATCGCGAAGACCTGATCGACAAGGCTCTGGATGGCGTGGGCGCACCAGCCTACACCCTGGTGCCACAAGGCGTGCCAGGCTTCAAGGACTACCAGGCTTACAAGCTAGACCTTCCCGCAGCGAAGAAGGCGTTGGCCGATGCTGGCTACAGCGATGCCAGCAGCCTCAAGCTGACCTACTACACCCGCGACCGCGAAGATCAGCGCAAGGTTGGCGAAGTGATCCAGGCCCAACTGAAGCAGAACCTGGGTATCAACGTCGAAGTCAAGGCCGTTCCCTGGTCTACCTTCCTGATCGAACGCCAGAACCACAAGTACGACTTCTTCTACGGTCGCTGGGGTCAGGACTACCCGGATCCGCAGGACTGGTTGTACGCGCTGAAGTACAGCACGATTAGCCAGAACAACGAGGGCTGGGCCAACAAGCAATTCGATAGCATGGTTGACCAGGCCAACAAGCTGGCTGACCCGGCCAAGGTTGCCGAGCGCATGAAGCTGTACAACGATGCTGAGAAGCTGATGCTCGATGACGCAGCTATCGTGCCGCTCTACCAGACCTCGCTCGACTTCCTGATCAAGCCAGGTTGGAGCGGCTGGGGCTACAACTCCCAGTTCGCCTACCCCTTCCGTTTCCTTAGCAAGCAGTAAACTGGTTGGCTGCGGCGTAGCCAGCGATGCGAGTCGCTGGTTACGCACCACCAACGCTTGGGGGTGGGCTACCCGCTCACCCCTGCACCTACAGCTTGCAACCCCTGCCTCCCACCCCGCCTGGCAATGATCAAATCGACGAAAAACTATGACACAATACATTATCAGAAGAATGATTGGCCTGATCTTTGTCTTGCTCGGCATTGCCGCCTTGACTTTCACCCTGATGCACCTGGCACCGGGTAGCCCCTTCTCCAGCGAACGGCTGCCAGCAGCGGCGGTGGAGCGCATCAACGCCAGCTACGGCCTCGATCAGCCGCTACCTGTCCAGTTTGTCAAGTACATCTGGGGGCTGCTGCATGGTGACTTCAGCATCTCCTACAAGCAGCAGGTGGGGGCAGAGGTGCGCGACATCATCTTCACCGGTTTTGCCAACTCCTTCCAACTGGGCATCCTCGCTTTCGCCTTCACCATCTTCTTCGGCCTGCTACTCGGTGTCCTCGCGGCGGTCGGCCAGAACACCTGGTTGGACTACAGCACGATGACCCTCTCCCTCGCAGGCTACTCGATCCCTAACTTCGTGCTGGGGACGCTGCTGCTGCTCTTTGCCACTACCGTGCTGAACCCGATCCTGCCCGCTGGTTTGCAGCTACCGATTGGTGGTTGGCTACAACAATATGGGCCGGGGGCAGCGATCCTGCCAGTGCTAGTCCTCTCGCTGCGGCCCACCAGCGTGCTAGCCCGCCTCACCCGCGCCAGTATGTTGGAGGTGATCCGTCAGGACTACATCCGCACCGCCTGGTCGAAAGGGCTGGGCCAGCGGGTGGTGGTGATCCGCCACGCCCTGCGGAACGCGCTGCTGCCGGTGATCACTGTTCTCGGTGACGAACTGGGCAACCTGATCACCGGCAGCATCGTGGTCGAGCAGGTGTTTGTGATCAACGGCCTCGGCCAGCAGTTTGTACGGAGTGTGCAAGACCTGGACTATAATATCATCATGGGGACGACGATCTTCTATGCCTTCATCGTCGTGCTGATCAACCTGGCGGTAGACATCCTCTACGCTTTCGTTGACCCGCGCATCAGCTATACGAAGGCGAGGGCTTAGGCCGTGGCTAGAGAAGAAAACAAGCCGCTGCGCGACCCGGCGGGCGTGCCAGCCAACGATAGCGCGTTGGATGAGAGCGGAGTGCCAGCCCGCCGCGCCGTCCCAGTGCTGCCGACAGTTGGCGGCGATGTGGCAGGCACGGCCAACAGCCTGTGGAGCGATGCCTGGCTGCGCCTGCGCCGCAACAAGCTGGCGGTGGGTGGGGCGGTGGTGATCGTGCTGATCATCCTGGTAGCCATCTTCGCTGACCTGATCGCCCCCTACGACCCTGCCTTCCAGTTTGGTGTGACCGACGTGCGTAAAGCTGGTCTCTGCCCGGCCAGCGGTCGCTGCTCGGCCAAGCTGCTGCCAGTCAGTTCGCACTTCTGGCTCGGCACCGACAGCCTGGGCCGCGACGTGTTCAGCCGCCTGGTGCATGGGGCGCGGGTCTCGATCTCGGTCGGCCTGATCAGCCAACTGCTGATCATCCTGATCGGCGTGCCGCTCGGCCTGGTCGCTGGCTACTATGGCCGCTGGGTAGACTACCTGCTGATGCGCGTGACCGACGTGATGTACGCCTTCCCCACCATCCTCTTTGCCATCGTGGTGCTGGCGGTCTTCGGCCAGTCGTTCCTCAACATCCTGATCGCCATCGGCCTCACCTTCTGGCCGCCAATGGCCCGCCTGGTGCGTAGCCAGGTACTGTCGGTGCGCGAAAAGGAGTACGTGGAGGCAGCGCGGGCGATTGGTGTGAAGGACAGGGGGATCATCTTTCGCCACATCCTGCCCAACATCCTCAGCCCGGTGATCGTCTCGATCACCTTCGGCATCCCCTTTGCGATCATGACCGAAGCCTTCCTCAGCTTCCTGGGCATCGGCATCCCGGTTCCGCAGCCAAGTTGGGGGTCGATGGTCTCTGACGCACGGCAATATATGCGTACCGACCCTTCCCTGGTGATCTTCCCTGGCCTGGCGATCTCGCTGACCCTGTTCGCCTTCAACTTCTTCGGCGACGGTCTGCGCGACGCTCTCGATCCGCGCACGCGGAAGTAGGACGATAAAGCGATGCTAGTTCTCAAGCTGGTCGGCTATACCCTGCTAGCTATTGGTGTTTTCGCACATCTAGTGCTGCTGCTGCGCGAGGTGCTGGGCTTCCGCGGCTCGCTCAATGTGCGGGTCTCTACCGAGGGCAGCCTCCTGTTCCTCTTTGCCTCTGGCGCGCTGGGTGGCCCCTTGCTGCTGCGCCTGGGCGGAGAGACTGAGTACGGCTGGGTAGCACTGGCCGCCAACTACTTTGTGTTGCAGGGGGCGGTAGTGGCCGTGTTGGCCCTGATCATCGCGGTAGCCGACCTGCCAGTGACGCGGGCGGCGGCGGGGTCGCAGAACCTGGTCTCCGCTTCGCTAGAGGGGGCGGTGATCGGCGGCATCCTGCTGATCGCGGTCAATCAGTTGCGCGCCCTCACCTTCATCGGCTGGATACTGCTGGCTATCGCGTTGGTGGCGGCGATCTTCACCATCCTGCGGGCTGCCTTTGGCGTGATCGTCTCCAACCCTGGTCGCCTGACCTTCACTGCCGTGCTGGGCTTCATCCTCGGCCTCGGCCTGCTGTTCCTGCCAGAGGGTCTGGTGTCGCTCACCCGTCGCCTACCCTTCGCCTGAGCCAACCTGACAAGACGGGATCGCCAATGCAAGTAGACCAACTGAAGCCGCAGGAGCCATTGCTCTCCGTCCAGAACCTCAAGACCTACTTCTACACGCCAGATGGGGTGGTGAAGTCGGTGGATGATGTATCGTTCGATATTGCGCCGGGCGAGACGCTGGGGGTGGTGGGCGAGAGCGGTTGTGGCAAGAGCGTGACCAGCCTGAGCATCATGCGCCTGGTGCAGTCACCCCCTGGCAAGATCGTGGGTGGCAAGGTGATGTTCGCTGGCCGCGACCTCCTGAGCCTGAGCGAGGAACAGATGCGGCGGGTGCGCGGCAAAGAGATCGCCATGATCTTTCAAGACCCGATGACTTCGCTCAACCCGGTACTGCCGATTGGCCGCCAGATCACCGAGTCGCTTGAGTTGCACCTGAAGCTGAATGGAGCCGCTGCCCGCAGCCGAGCCGCCGAGATGCTAGACCTGGTCGGTATCCCTGGGGCCAGCAAGCGGCTGAACGACTACGCCCATCAGTTTAGCGGGGGGATGCGCCAGCGGGTGATGATCGCTATGGCTCTCTCCTGCAATCCTCGTCTGCTGATCGCCGATGAGCCGACTACCGCCCTGGACGTGACGATCCAGGCGCAGATACTTGAGTTGATGATGCGCCTGCGCGAGGAGTTCAAGATGGCGGTGATGCTGATCACCCACGACCTGGGCGTAGTGGCGGGCATGGCCGACCGCATCATCGTCATGTACGCGGGCCACGTGGTAGAGCGGGCCGACGCGCTCGACCTCTACCAGAACCCGCGCCACCCCTACACGCTCGGCCTGCTCAACAGCGTGCCGCGCCTGGACGCAGAGCAGCGCGGGCGGTTGGAGCCAATTGGCGGCCTGCCACCCGATCTGGCCCACGTGCCACCCGGCTGCCCCTTTGCTCCACGCTGCCGCTTCGCCGTCGAACACTCGCTAAAGGAGCGGCCAGAACTTCGCAGCGTCGGCCACCACCACGAGGTCGCTTGCTGGGTAGACATCCCCAGCGCGAAGCAACACGCCGCCCTGGTTGAGGATGCAGGGGGGCCAAGCTAGATGATCGTTCGTCCGGCCACTGAAGCTGATCTGCCCGCGATCCTGGCGATCTACAATGAGGCAGTGCTACACACTGTCGCAACGGCAGACGTAGTGGAGCAAACCCTGGCCGCCCGCCAGAGTTGGTATGCTGAACACCTGGCCGCCAGCCTGCCGATGTTCGTTGCTGAAGAAGGGGGGCAGGTAGTGGGTTGGGGCGCGCTCAACCAGCACCGCCCACGCTATGGCTACCGCTTCACGGTAGAGAACTCGGTCTATGTCGCGGCGGTGGCCCAGGGTCGCGGCGTGGGCAAGCTGCTGCTGACCACGCTGATCGCCAGCGCGAAAGAGGGCGGCTACCACACGATCCTGGCTGGCATCGATAGCGGCAACGCGGCCAGTCTGCACCTGCACGCTGCCTTCGGCTTCCAGACCGTCGCGCAGTTGAAGGAAGTGATCTACAAGTTCGACCGCTGGCTGGACGTGATCTATATGCAGTTGATGCTGGACGACAGGACAAAATGATGGCTGATTTGAGCGTAAAGGGGCTACCCGCCACCGTCAGCAACAAGCATGGTGAAGTGCTGCTCGATGTGCAGCACCTCAAGATGCTCTTTCCGATCACCCAGGGTTTGATCCGCCAGCGGGTGACGGGCTACGTTCACGCGGTTGACGGGGTGGACTTCAGCATCCAGCAGGGCGAAACGCTGGGGCTGGTGGGCGAGAGCGGCTGCGGCAAGTCCACTACTGGGCGGGCCGTGCTACAACTCTATCGGCCCAGCGAAGGCCACGTCTACTTTCATGGCCGCGACCTGACCACTATGAGCCGCGAGCAGTTGCGCCTGGAGCGGCGGCGGTTGCAGATTATTTTCCAAGACCCCTACGCCAGTCTCAACCCGCGGATGACCGTTGCCGACATCGTAGGTGAACCCCTGCGTGTCCACAAGCTGGCGCACGGGCCGGGGCTGATCAAGCGGGTGCGCGAGTTGCTCGGCACGGTCGGCCTCAACCCCGGCTTCGCCAACCGCTACCCGCACGAGTTCAGCGGCGGCCAACGCCAGCGCATCGGCATCGCTCGCGCCCTGGCGGTTGAGCCAGAGTTTATCGTTGCTGACGAGCCGATTTCGGCCCTCGATGTGTCAATCCAGGCGCAGATCATCAACCTGCTGCAAGACTTGCAGGGCGAGTTCAAGCTAACTTATCTCTTTATCGCCCACGACCTCAGCGTGGTGCGCCACATCAGTGACCGCATCGCGGTGATGTACCTCGGCAAGATCGTGGAGATTGCCGACCGACTCGACCTCTACCGCAATCCCTTGCACCCCTACAGCCAGGCGTTGCTCTCCGCAGTGCCGATCCCCGACCCGGTAGCCGAACGCAATCGGCGGCGCATCATTCTGCAAGGGGATGTGCCGAGTCCAGTCAACCCGCCGAGTGGCTGCCGCTTCCGCACCCGCTGCCCGATTGCGATCAAGGAGTGCGCCGAGGTGGTGCCACCGCTGGAGGAGAAGACCCCCGGCCACTTCGCCGCCTGCATCCGCCAGCCGGTAACGAGCGGTAGCGGGGCCGAAGTTGGGGCCGCTAGCAGGCTGGCGACGGAGACGGAGCAACTGAAGCCCTATGGCGCGGGCTGATTGGTTGGCTGCCTGCCGCTGCTCATCCACCTGCTCAGCTATGCCGTCGATGTTCAGCCCTACCCCCAGCCAAGCGGCACTTCCAACCTGACCGCCGTACCCTCGCCGGGGACGCTGACGACGTAGAGTTGGCCGCCGACCTGGGCCGCCCGCTCGTACATATTGCCGATACCCAGATGACCGGGGCGGGCGCGCTCGTCCTGGCTGAAGCCGATACCGTCGTCGTGAACCATCAGGCTGACCCGCTGCGGGTCAAGATTGAGGCTGACGGCGATCTGGTTGGCGTGGGCGTGGCGGGTGGCGTTGTTGGTCGCCTCCTGGGCCACGCGGTAGATCGCCTCTTGCAGGGGGGGCGGCAACTGTTGCTCGGCGGCCAGTTGGCTGCTGATCACAAACTGGATGTTGTAGCCACGCCCTTGCAGCGCGTCCACATAGCGGCGCAGGGCATCCTCCAGCCCTACCTCATCCACCCCGATAGGCCGTAGCTGAAAGAGGAGGGCGCGCATCTCGCTGAGGGCATCGCTGCTAAGGGTCGCCATCTGGCCGAGGGCGGCAGCGGCCTGCTCTGGGTGGCTCTGCCAGATGCTGGGGATCACCTGGCTGATCAGGTTGATCGCAAAGAGCGACTGCGTAACCGAGTCGTGTAGGTCGCGGGCCAGCCGTTGGCGTTCCTCTTGGGCCGCCAGTTCGCGGGCTTGCTGATGCAGTTGCGCGTTCTCAATCGCCTGGCCCGCCTGGTGGGTGAGCAGTTCGAGCAGGTGGACATCCTCCTCGCTGAAGCTGGCCGGGCGGTCGCTGGCGACGTTCAGCACGCCGAGCAGGAGGCCGCGCAGGCTGATCGGCACCACGGCCATCGAGCGGGCGTGCAGCGGGTCGGCAATGCGCCGTAGCACGAGCGGCTCCGTGTGCGTGTCGGCCACCAGCTTCGCCAACCCATTGGCCGCCACCCCGCCTGTGACCCCCTCGCCCACCTTGAAGTTGAGGATGCTAAGGGCAGAGGGCGGCAGCCCATAAGCAGTGCGGGCGGCCAGCACCCCCGCCTGGTGGTCAATAATGAAGATGGTAGCCTGGGGCGCGCCCAGCAGGTGGGCGGCGGCGGTGCAAATCTCCTGCAACACCTCATCCAATTCTAGCGAGATGCCAATGCTGCGGGTCAGCTTGTAGAGGCGGGTAATCTGGCGGGTGCGCTCCCGCTCTGCCGCGTAGAGGTCGGCCAGGGCGGTCAGCAGCGTCGCAGCGTCGGCTTCGTCGCGTTCTGCACCGACCACCTGCAAGGCTGCCTCAAGCGTAGCCTGCTCAAAGCTGGGCGCACGCCGCTGCAAGTGGGCCAACAGGTTATCGTAGAGTGGCTTGCTCATGCCCTCATTGTACCAGATCGCCGCCCAGTTCGCGGCTGGGGTAGCAGTTTAGGGCTGGCCTGGCTAGCGGCCCCAGCCTTGCCAACCGCCGCCCAACTGCGGTATGATAATTGCAGCAGTTGCTGATACAGCATAGAGGGGGGCGCACAGTGGAGGAGAAGCAGGCACGCACGAACAAGCTACGCACGGCAGAGGAAGCGATCCGCGAGATGGTGCCGAACCCCTGCCCGGTGCTGGCGGTGGGTGGGATGCACCAGCAGAACGCACCGATGAGCCTGGTGCGTGAGTTGATCCGCCAGCGGGTACGGATCGGGCGGCTAATCACCAGCCCTTCAGCCAGCATCCAGGCCGACTTGCTGATCGCTGCGGGGTTGGTCGAGGAGATCGTCACCAGTTATGTCGGCTTCGAGTACCTCGGCCTGGCTCCCGCCTTCCGTCGCGCGGTCGAGGCTGGCACGCTGCGGCTGGTCGAGGCGGACGCGCCGCTGCTGGTCTACGGCTTGCAGGCGGCAGCCGCTGGGCAGCCCTTCGCTACCCTGCCCCCCGGCCTGGAACTGAGCGACGTGCATCGGGCCGCGCCCGCCTTCTACAAGTGGACTACCGACCCCTACACTGGCGTGCCAGCCCTGTGCGTGCCACCGCTGCGCCCGACAGTCGCGCTAATCCACTGTCAGCAGGCCGACGAGTTTGGCAACGCGATCTTTCGTGGCTCGGTCTTCACCGACCGCTTGATGGCGATGGCTGCGGAGCGCACTATTGTGCAGGTAGAGAATGTGGTGCGAGCCAGCAGCCTCTACAGCATGGCTACCCAGGTTGGCCTGCCAGCGGCCCTGGTTGCGGGCGTGGTCGAGCAGGCTTTCGGCAACCACCCCTGCGCCAGCCACCGCTACTACAACCACGATGAGCCGCACCTGAAGGACTACGTGCAGAAGGGGGGGACGGCGGAGGGCATGGCTGCCTACCTGCAACGCTACGTCTACGAACCAGACAGCCACGATGAATATATGCTGCGCGTCCGCACCGACACGCCCGACAGCTTCACCTCGCCTTCGCTCTAATCGTACCTCTAGCCGCTAGCCCGCAGAGAGGAGCCATGATGAACCAGCCCCTTAGTTTCTTCACTGCCCCAAAGAAGGAACCGCCCTTCAGCAGCAACGAACTGCTGGCCTACAATCTCGCCCTTGCTCTGCGCGATGGGGAGGTTGTGTTGACCGGGGCGAACAATGCGCTGCCTGTGGCTGCCTGCCGCCTGGCCCAACTGCTGCACGCACCCAACCTCAGCTTCCTGGGTGGGGGGGGCGGCAGCGTCAACTCGCTGGTCGAGCCGCTGGTCTTCCCCTCGTGCGACTACAGCTACCTGGCGGCGGAGGCGGTCTTGCCGCTGCCAGAGTTGATCATGTTGCAGGGCAGACCGGGTTTCATCAACACCTTTTTTGCTGGCGGGATGCAGGTGGATCAGTTCGGCAACTGCAACCTCAGCAGCATCGGCCCGGACTGGCAGCAACCTCTGTTGCGCGGGCCGGGGGCGGCCAGCCTGCCGTTCATGAGCCGCTTTGGGCGCACGATCATCTACGTCAGCGCGCATACGCCGCGTATCTTCGTGCCGAAGGTAGACTTCATCACTGGCCCTGGCTTCCTGCATGGGGCAGTGGACTTCGCCCGCGCCCAGCAGGTCTTGCTGGCCGACGGCGTAGAGTATGC
>JBBROH010000072.1:0-18337 GCA_038229595.1 Chloroflexia bacterium
ACGCTCATATCGCGCACGCCAATCATCGCCATGTGCAGGGTGCGCGGGATCGGGGTGGCGGTCAAGGTCAGCACGTCCACCTCTGTCCGCATCTGCTTAAGTCGTTCCTTGTGCTTCACGCCAAAGCGTTGCTCCTCGTCAATGATGATCATGCCCAGGTTCTTGAAGGTAATATCCTTCTGCAAGAGGCGGTGGGTGCCGATCAGGATGTCTACCTTCCCATCTCGCGTCGCCTCCACGATCTCCTTCTGCTCCTTCTTGCTGCGATAGCGGCTGACCATCTCGATGTTGACTGGGAATGCGCCCATGCGGTTGCGGAAGTTGTCGAAGTGTTGCTGCGCCAGCAGGGTGGTTGGCACCAGCACTGCCACCTGCCGCCCACCCGTCACCGCCTTGAAGGCCGCCCGCATCGCCACCTCGGTCTTACCGTAGCCCACATCGCCGCAGATCAGGCGATCCATCGGCTTCTCCTCTACCATGTCGCTCTTGGTTTCGGTGATCGCCCGCATCTGGTCTTCGGTCTCGGTATAGGGGAAGCCCGCCTCCATCTCGTCCTGCCAGTTGGTGTCGGGGCCATAGCTGGGGCGGCTGGACAGTTCGCGGGCAGCATAGAGCTTGAGCAGTTCGCGGGCCAGTTCCTCTGTCGCGGCGCGCACCTTGCGCTTGGTGCGCCCCCATTCGGCTGTCCCCAGCTTGTTTAGCTGCGGCTCGGCCCCGCCAATGTTGGAGTAGGGCAGCACGCGATCAGTCTGCTCGGCTGGGACATAGAGGCGGTCGCCAGCGGCGTATTCCAGCACCATGTACTCACGCTCACCCTCGCCAGTCGCCATCATCGTCAGCCCACTGAAGCGGCCCACGCCATGCTCGATATGCACGACGTACTGGCCCACCTTCAGTTCGGAGAGGAAGGCGTTGCGGGTACGCGCCTCCTTCTCGCCCGCACTGCGGCGGCTGGCCCGGCGCACTGGGGGCCGCCAACCGAATATCTCGCTGTCGCTGAGGACGACGAGGGCGGGTTCGCGCAGGAAGAAGCCGCCAGGGATGTTGCCAGTTAGCATTTGCAGGCTACCAGCGGCGGGTGGGCCGAGCAAGTCCTCTGGCACTGTGGATTGCTGGCCGGGCGCACGCTTCGCCCCGCCCTTGCGTACCGCCGGGTAGATGTCCTGCTCCTCAAGCAGTTCGCGCAGGCGGGCGGTCTGCTGGCTGACGATCACCACCCGCGTGGCCTCGGCCCGGAAGCGGTGCAGGTCGGCGACCAGACGGCTGATGTTGCCTGCATAGGGGTTGGCAGCAATCACCTGCTCCGTCAGCCCCTCCTGGTCGGCAGCTTCTGACCCGTCCACCTCCAGCAGGGCGGCTGGGATGATGGGGATCAGGTTGCCCTCTGAGTCAGCGACGACCGAGGGGCCGATCTGCACCAGGGCGAAGTCTTGCAGGCGGGCGATCAGGCGGTCAATGGGGATGAAGGGTTCGCGCAGGTTGGCGGGCAGTTCGTGCTGATTGGCTAGCTGCTGGCGATACTCCGTCGCCTGCGCCCCCATCTCCGCTGCTGAGAGGCGGGTAGCCGCCACATCGTCAATCACGATCAGGTCGCCTGGCTCCAGGTAGTCCAGCGCACCTTGCGGCTGACCGGGCGGGCTGAAGTAGGGCATGAACAACTCTACCCCCTCGAAGCTCTCGCCCTGCTCGAACAGGTTGAGCAAGGTGCGCCACTCGTCGCGCACTTCCTCGCGCAGGTCGTCGATTTGCAACTCGCGCAGGGCAGGCAATGCGTCCGCCCGCCGCCAGAGTGGAACCTCCATTGCAGGGCTGATCCTCACGCTGGTTACTACCCCTGCACTGCGCTGCGTCACCGGGTCGAACAGGCGCAACGACTCGATCTCGTCGCCAAAGAGGTCAACGCGTACTGGCTGCCCTGCGGTGGCGGGGTAGATGTCCACGATCCCCCCGCGCCTGCTAAACTGGCCCGCCTCCTCAACCACGCTGGCGGGCTGGTAGCCGATAGCCACCAGTTGCGCGAGGATGCTTTGCGAGTCGAAGCGTTCGCCAGTAGTGAGGGTGATCGTTGCCTGCCGAAAGTCGGCTGGCGGCATGGTTGGCTGCATGAAGGCGCGGGCAGCCCCCACTACCATCAGCGGCAGACCACCGGCTGGCGGGGCGGCCATCGCCTCCAGGGTAGTTAGCCGCTGACTGATCAGCGTGCGATCCCAGCCAACGCGCTCGTAGGGCATTGGGTCGGGGGTGGGGAAGTAGCTCAGGCGGGCCAGGTCGGGAACGTAAGCCAGCAAGCCCTCATAGATCGCCTGCGCCCGCTCTGGTCGCGCTGCGATCACGAAGATGCGATGCGGCGCATTCTGCCCAGCCAGGTCGTCTTGCAAGGCAGCCAGGAGCAGCGGCTTGGCCGCATCGGGCAAGGCACCAACACGGGCCGAACCGCTGGTCGGCTCGCGCAAGGCACGCGCCACCTCGGTCAACAATGCAACATAGCGGCTGTTTTCGCGCAAGAGAGGAAGCAGGGCAGCAAGACTCATGTTTCAACGTATCCTTCTATGGTCAGGGGAAGCAGGCGGCAGATGAATAGAGGGGGCTGGCCGATGACCAGTCCCTTACAACCTCGCATATGAGGTGCTATTATTGTACAAGTTAGTTGCGGCTAGTGTCAACCTGCCAGCACAGGTCATCGTTGCACGATTGCCATCACCTCGACCTCAAGCAGCAAGCCAGGACGAGCTAGCTTGCTGACTTCCACGGCAGTGCTGGCCGGAAAGTTCTTGCTAATGTAGCGGCGACGAATTGCTGCCACCTCACCCATGCGGCTCATATCGGTGACGAAGAAGGTGGTTTTGACCACATCGGCAAAGGTGGCTCCGCAAGCTAGCAGGATACCATCGATCTGGGCAAACACAAACTCTGCCTGGACTGTCATGCTGTCTTCGCCAACTAGCTTGCCATCGTCATCTACCGCTGCCTGCCCAGCAAGCATGATGATCGCAGCGGTGCCGACCTCGGTAATGACCGCATGGGTGTAGTTGCCGATGGGTCGAGCAACCGTGTCGGGGTTAAGGTACTGCTTCTGCACAACGCATCCCTCCTGGCGCAATCTGCTGCTATCATATGTCAGGCGGGCCGTGCTGTCAATCTGGTGGGTAGTGCAACTCATAGCGCACACTATACTCACCTTGCGGCAGGTCGGGGAAGGTGACATCTACCTCCTCGGTCTCGCGCTCGCCAAGCTCGACCAGTTGCTGCTGCTCAGCTACGGTATGACCGCTCTGCTTGTCCACCAGCTTGACCACCAGCTTCGTCTGTCCGTCCCCCCGGCCCTGGTTCTCGATAGTAAAGGCAACCTTGTAGCTGGGGTTCTCGCCTGGGTGCTGGGCTGCCTGGGGGGTTGGCTGCTGACTAAACTCAACCACGCGTGGGTTGGGGCCGTTGCAACTGGCAAAGGCCAGGATCAGCAGCCCAACTCCAACCAGGCTGGCAAAGATGGTAGGGATGTTGCGTTTGATCAACTGGCCCATTGCGCTGGCTCCTTACTTGCCCGGCACCCAGGGCGGCAGGTAGATGAAGTAAAGCAGCAGGATCGCCATGGCGATCACCACCAACATCGCGCAGCCCATCGTCGCGATTGGGTCGGCGCGCTTCTCGTTGCGGCTGAGGCTGACGAAACCGAGCGGCTCTGGGATGATCGGGATGCGGTACTCTGCGCTATACTCCACGTCGGGCAGCAGCGTTTCGTCGCGCAAGGTGGGGATCACCTCGCGCAGGCGAGCCTTGAGGTACTCCACGTCACCCTCGTGCAGGTGGATCGTCGGCCAGAACTGCTCCTCGTCATCTAGCTTGCGGGCCAAGCGGCGGAAGGCTTCCACCTGATGGTAGTACATCACCGCCTCCTCCTCATCCACCGAGTGCCAGGCAACGATGTTGATCTCGATGGGCGCGCCCTCGTCGTCATCCTCGTTGCTGTGCTGCTCCGCACACTGGTTAACCGCCTGCTCAACCTGGTTGACGATGTACTCGAAGATAGAATTGCTGATTCCCTCCACCTCTGCCTTGAGATAGAGGCGCACACCGTTGATCCGTAGTTCGCCGAGGCTACCCGCTGCGTCGTGCAAGGGAATGATGATCGGCCTTGCCTCGTCACCGTCGCGTACGATTTGCACATCGGTGTAGGCGCGACGGTGGCCCTCGTGGTCGCAGGTGTGCAGGGCAGCCTGCTTTTCGCGCTCCAACTGCTCACCTTTGCGCCCCAGCATCCGCTTCACGCCGTTGCGCCAGAATATACGCATGGCACCCCATGCCCCCCGAAAGCTGGTGATGTAGAGGTAGAGAAAGAGGACGAAGATGAAGGCGAAGGTTAGCGTCTCTACGTTGCTGCGCTGCGAAATAGTAATCCACAGCTTGACGCGCCAAGCGACGATGAAGATCACCAGCAGGCAAACGAGGTTAAGGACAAAGTAGATGGTAGCCAGAACCAGCACCCGCCGCCGATACTGCTGCTCGGTGCGCGCTCCCTGCTGCTTGACTAGCTGCTCAACAGCCACATAGCCTGCTTTCTAAACCGTAGCTAACGATCTGGTGAGAAGTAGCTGACAGCAAGAAGCGTACCAGCTAAGTGCTTATCTTCTGCGTTCTACAGTGCAACCGTGCCAAGCCCTCTCAGCCCCTAAAACGGCTCAGGAGCGTTTTGTAGAAACTAAATTAGAACATCAGGGCGGTAGTTGCCAAAAGCTGGCATCCTGGGCCGTTTTAGGGTATAATACACCTAACAACAAACCTTGTTTGACCCCCGCAGTAAGCCAGAGAGGAACCAGATTGCATGGAGATTGGCATAGTCCGTCCGATCAATATTGAGACGGAGATGAAGAACAGCTACCTTGACTACGCGATGAGCGTGATCGTCAGCCGCGCCCTGCCCGATGTGCGCGACGGCCTCAAGCCCGGCCAGCGGCGCATCCTGTTTGCGATGAGTGACCTGGGGATGCGCCACACTGGTGCCTTCAAAAAGAGTGCGCGTATCGTCGGCGAAGTGCTGGGCAAGTACCACCCGCACGGCGACTCGGCGGTTTATGACGCGATGGCCCGTATGGCCCAGGAGTGGTCGCTGCGCTATATGCTGGTTGAGGGTCAGGGTAACTTCGGCAGCGTAGACGGTGACGGCCCTGCTGCCATGCGCTACACCGAGGCCCGCCTCTCTAGCCTGGCTGATGAGATGCTGGCCGACCTGGAGAAGAACACGGTAGACTTTGGCCCCAACTTCGATGGCTCGCTTAAGGAGCCGTTGGTGATGCCCGCCAAGCTACCCAACCTGCTGCTCAACGGCGCAAGCGGGATCGCAGTCGGCATGGCAACCAACATCCCCCCCCACAACCTGAGTGAGGTGGCCGACGCGATCACCTACCTGATCGACAACCCAGACGCAGCGGTAGAAGACTTGATCAAGTTCGTTCCTGGCCCAGACTTCCCCACCGGCGGCATTATCGTGGGCAGGGCGGGGATCAACGAGGCGTATAGCACGGGCAAGGGGCGCATCATCCTGCGCGCAAAGGCTTACATCGAGGAAGCCCGCGGTGGTCGCTACAACATCGTCGTCACTGAGATGCCTTACATGACCAGTAAGGAAGCCCTCAAGGATCGGATCGCCGAGTTGGTGGTGGGTGGCAAGCTGGATGGGGTCTCCAACGCCCGCAACGAGTCTGACCGCAATGGTATTCGCTTCGTAGTTGAACTCAAGCGCGAAGCCCAGCCTCGCAAGGTGCTGAACCAGTTGTTCAAGTTCACCCAGATGCAGACGACCTTTGGTGTAAATATGCTGGCCCTGGTGGACGGCAATCAGCCCCGCGTTCTCACCCTCAAGCACTTCATGCAGCAGTATATTGACTACCGCCACGAGGTGATCACCCGCCGTACCCAGTTTGAACTGGACAAGGCGAAGGCTCGCGCCCACATCCTCGAAGGGCTACGCGTCGCTCTCGCCAACCTGGACGGGGTGATCGACACCATCCGCCGCAGCCAGACCAGCGAGACTGCCCGCCGCAATCTGCAAACCAACTTCAAGTTGAGCGAGTTGCAGGCTCAGGCGATCCTCGACTTGCGCCTGGCCCGCCTTGCCGCTTTGGAGCGCAAGAAGATCGACGAGGAGTACGCGGAGATACTGAAGACGATCAAGTTCTTGGATGATCTGCTTGCCAGCCCGAAGAAGATTTACAGCGTGATCAAGCAAGACCTCAAGGAACTGAAGGAGAAGTACGGCGACGAGCGGCGCACCCGCATCACCGATGAGGAACTGGGCGACTTCAGCGACGACGACCTGATCCCCGACATCAAGGTGTTGGTTACGATCACCAACCGTGGCTACATCAAGCGGCTGCCCAACGACACATACCGCCGCCAGCATCGGGGTGGCAAGGGGGTGACTGGCATGGTCACTCGCGACATGGACGCGGTAGAACACCTGATGCTCTGCAACACGCTCGACAGCCTGCTGTTCTTCACCAACCGTGGCCGCGTGTTCCAACTGAAGGCCCACGAGGTGCCGGATGCTAGCCGCACCGCGAAGGGGTTGCCGCTGATCAACCTCATCTCTATCGAACAGAATGAGAAAATCACCGGCGTGATCGCGGTCAGCGACTTCAACGCCGCCAAGTACCTGGTGCTGGCGACCAGGCTGGGCAAGATCAAGCGCACTCCCCTCAGTGAGTACAGCAGCGTTCGCAGCAACGGTATCATCGCCCTGGTGCTTGAGGAAGGCGACGAACTAACGGGCGTGTTGATGACTAAGGGCGAGAGCGACCTGATCCTTGTTACTAAGGAAGGCCAATCGATCCGCTTTGCCGAGGAGGAGTTGCGCTCGATGGGCCGCGTAGCGGTCGGGGTCAATGCGATCCGCCTTGAGGCTGGCGACGAAGTATGTTCGGTAGACGTAGTACGCCCCAATGCCGACCTGTTGGTGGTTAGCGAGAAGGGGCTGGGTAAGCGCACTGCTCTGGAGGAATACCGCTCTCAGGGTCGGGCTGGTTCGGGTATTCGGGCCATGAAGGTGACACCGAAGACGGGCCAAATCTGCGCCGCCCTGGTGGTGGACGACAACGACGACCTGGTAGTAATCAGCACGAGCGGCGTGGTGATCCGGATGTTTACTAGCGGGATCAACCGTTTTGGCCGCGACGCGCAGGGCGTGCAGGTGATGAACCTGAAGGATGGTGATGGCGTTGCCAGCATCACCCGAATGCCCGCCGAGGAACCAGGCAAGGGCGGCCTGACCGTCAATGATGATGGTAGCTTCAGCGATGTGGCCCAGTTGACGATGGAGCTAGGGGCTGCCACCCGCGCCGTCGCTCGTACTCCCAAGCTGGGTAGTAAGACGAGCAGGCCAGTTGACGGTAGTGAAGGGGCAGTGAGCGGGGTTGGTATTGCCCCCGGCGATGATGACGACAGCGGCGCAGGCAATAGCCACCACAACAGCAGCAATGGCAGCAATGGCAGCAATGGCAGCAACGGCAGCAGCAACTACACTGGTAAGGTCAAGCGTAGGGGCTAGTCACTTGCGGCAGTCGGGGCAGTCCGCTGGATAGCAGGCTGCCCCTTTGTCGTACAGCCTCCGCTTTGGCTCAGAGAGGAGAACCATGCCGCAGATACGACCGCTAGCTCTGGCGATCATCCGCAAGGGAGATGCGCTGCTGCTAGGCGCGAGCTACGACCCCGTGCGTCAGCTACGCTTCTACCGACCACCGGGGGGTGGGATCGAGTTTGGCGAGACGGGAGCGCAGGCGATCCAGCGCGAGATGCGGGAGGAGATCGCCGCCGAGTTGCTGAACGTGCGCTACCTGACAACGATGGAGAACATCTTCACCTACAAAGGCGCGCCAGGCCACGAAATCGTCCTGCTCTACACCGCCGACCTACGCGACCCCACCCTCTACGACCCCGCCTATAGCTGCGCGGTGCTGGACGCGCCGGGGGCTGGCGAGACAATCTGCTGGCGCACGCTAGCCCAGCTAGAGCTAGAGGGCGCGCCTCTCTACCCTGACGGCTTGCTCAACCTTCTGACCCTGGCTTGAGGGCGGCCAGCAGCGGGGTAACTGCCAGTCGGTGCCACTCTCCTCTACCAGGCGGAAGGCACGGGGAACGCGGTAGCGGTGGCTACCTGCCAGCGGCGGCAGCTCGTCCACCGCGAAGTAGCCGAAGGCCAGCGTCTCGTTGGTAGTGGTCAAGGTGCCGCTCACTAGCGCACAGTGGAAGGTGAGGTGGTAGATTTGCAGGGGGCTGCTACCCTGGGCCTTGCGCGAGTCGTAGACCCCCAGCAGGCGCAGCGGTCGTACCCGCAGGCCAGTCTCCTCCCAGGCCTCGCGTACCGCTCCCTCAGCGGGCGACTCGCCAACATCGGCGGCCCCACCGGGCATCGCCCAGAGACTGTTGTCGGCCCGCTGGATCAGCAGGATGCGCCCCTGCTCGTCAAACACCGCTGCGTCTACGCCAACAAGCGGGGTCGTCACCGCAATCCGCCCGCTGAACTCGCGCTTGATTTCGTCTACCGCCCTGCTGTCGGTGATCGCCAGTAGTTCAGCGGCCAGGTGTAGGATGCGTTGGTAGCGTGCATGATCGTACTCGTTGTCGCCATAGTGCAGGCCGTTGATAGCCATCGCCCGCAAGTCGTCGGCGATCTCCTGTAGACGGATGCGGTTCTCCTTCGCTGGTTTCTCGTCCATCAGCAACCCCCTCTGATTTGATATAATAACCCCTGACGATATTGTAACCCATTGGAGGAGCCGAAGGTAACATGAAGCTGCTAATTGCGACTACCAACCCGAAGAAGCTGCGCGAACTGCAACGCCTCTTTGCCAACCTGCCCTTCGAGCTAGTCTCCCTGCCAGAGGTGGGCATCACCCAGGATGTGGAGGAGACCGGGACGACTTTCAAGGCGAACGCTGCACTGAAGGCGCACGCCTACCAGCAGCTCAGCGGCCTGCTAACCCTCGCTGACGACAGTGGGCTGGCGGTGGACGCACTGGGCGGCCAGCCGGGGGTCTACAGCGCACGCTTCTTCCCTGGTAGCGACGAGGATCGCTACACCCACCTGCTAGGGCTGCTCAAGGATGTGCCAGATGCAGAGCGTACCGCCCGCTTCGTTTCGGTGATCTGCCTGGTCGCGCCCGACGGCCAGCGGCAGTGGTTCTGCGAAGGGGTGGCCGAGGGGCTGATCACCCGCACCCCACGTGGCAGCTTCGACTTCGGCTATGACCCGGTGTTCGAGGTACCCGCCCTGGGCCAGACCTACGCCGAGATCGCCCCAGAGGAGAAGGCAGTGATCAGCCACCGCGCCCGTGCCGCCTTCAAAGCTGCGGAGGTGTTGGATGAGCTAGCCTGCGAGTACGGCCTCACCTGACGGCGCAGGCAGTCGCTCAGTTTGAGCGGCCAGCGGATCGTAATCCCCATCAGCCGAGATGGGGCCGAGTTATGGTTGCTAAAGAGCGGGTTGGCATTGGCGGGCTGGCTCGTGGGGCATAGCTAGCAGGAGCCGTCTTGGATGGTGCAGCAACCTTTAGCAACCCCACGAACAGCATCAGCTAGCTTGTATTAGAGCCGCGTATGTTTTGCTGCGCTGCTGAAACAGTCTGCTCGCCCCCGCTGTCCTATCCTACAAGCGAGATTGGTGGGTGAGCCGCAATAGGGCGACCGACAGCCAACCGCTTCCAGGAGAAAGCAAAAAGATGAACGACAACTATCGCAATAACGAGCAAAACGATGCTTACGGGCAGGAAACCAGCCGCATGAACGAGCCACTCTCCTACCAACCCGGCTACGCCCCAATGCCTGAACATCTCAAGCCGCAGCCAACCGAGCAGCCGAAGGAGCAGGCGAAGGCAGACGGCTACCCCAGCCAGCCGCAAGCCAGCACCGCTGTGCAACCCTACTACCCAGATGCTTACCGACAGCAGGGCCAGCAGTGGCCGCAGCCGGGGCCAGGCAGGCCGCAGCAGTGGCAGCGGGGACAGTCGCCCTTCCCCTACATCTTCCTCGTCCCGCTGATGGTGGTGGGGGCAGTGATGCTAATCAGCTTCATCTTCCACTTCATCTTCCCGATCTTCCTCGTCTTCTTCCTCGTCTCTATGCTTGGTGGCCGGGGTTGGGGGCGGCGTTACGGGCGGGGTGGCCGTCGCTGGTAAGTCACCATATAGCAGCAGGGCAGGCAACGCGCCTGCCCTTTTTGCTTGCCCGCCAGCCGCTACTTCTTCGCCAGTTGGAGGATCACGATCTTACCCGGTTCACCGTTGACCGCCAGGGTGTTGGCCGCCGACCAGGTGAGGGCCGCCTGCTCTGGCAGCAACTCGCGCTCCGAGCTTGAGCCAGTCGCCTGGTAAACCATTGCTGCCTGCTTGCTGGCTGGGTCATAGAGCCAGATGCTGCGGGTGGGCTGTGAGCGGATCGCCTGGTTGTCGGTTACGTAGGCTGCCAGCTTGCCATCTGGCGACCAGGTGGCAGCGTGGGTGCTGGCCCCGGCGATCACCTCTGGGGGGGTATTGGTGGTGGCAATCGGGAAGGGCTTGATGAAGACCCGTTCTCCCTCGCGCCCCGCCTCCAGCCTCAGGGTAGAGGCCAGCTTGTTGCTGCTGACGAACTCGCCCGCCTGCTCTGCCAGCAGCGCAATCTCCCCCGCGACGCGCACGCTAGCGGCCTGGGGGTCGGCCAGCAGTTGGCGGCCTGGCCCCTCCCCCTGCCACAGATAGACCCCGGTTAGCCCCGCTTTGCTGCTCGCCAGCACGTAGACTAGACGCTTGCCATCGGCGGTCAGGCCGAAGCTGGTAAGCAACCCCTCACTCTGCCCCAGTGCGAAGGGCTTGTGCGCGGCCTCGTTGCCGTAGCGTGGCAGGCTGTAGATCGCATAGCCCTGCTCGTCCATAGCGGCGTAGTAGACAGCTTTGCCATCCGCTGACCACAGCGGCGACCAGGCCGCAAAGCGGGCCACCTCCGCCTGCTTGTGGCTGCTACTCGGCGTGTTGCGGCGAAAGCTGGTCAGCGTGGCCGCCTTGTGTAGCTTAAAGTCGTAGAGATGGACATCGCTCTGGCGGGCCTGGCGCAGGAAGTCCTCGCTGTAGAGGATCGCCCCGCTGTCGGGCGCGAAGCTGATCGAGGCGGGGTCTATGCTATCTACCCCCAGATCGAGCGGCTGGCCCTTGTCGCTCTGCCAGTCGTAGAGCGTGGCCTGCACCCCGCTGACCGTGAGGGTGAGCAGCTTAGTGCCGTCGGGCGACAGCCAGAAGTAGGGCGCAAGCTGTCGGTCGCCGAGATTAACAGTGTGCGCCACCTTCGTCGTAAGTTGGGTCAGCGGGGTAGCGGTCAACGCACCACTGTCTCCATCGCAGGCGACTAGTAGGAGCAAGGTGAGTAGAATGCTGCGCTTCATCGCTGCCACAACCTACGCTGCTGTCTTCAGCAGGAACAGCCAGATCGTAGCCGCTATATACTTCGTGGCTGTGGTCACTGCTGGCGGGTTGACGTTCTCTGCTTTGTCATAGATGGTATGGTAGTAGGGGTGGTTGCTGGGGGTGAAGTCCCAGTCCAGCGATATTGCTGGCACCCCTGCGCTGAGCAGGCTGTACGCATCGCTGCCGGGGTCGCGGGCGTTGATGCGGTTGTAGTGCAGGCCTAGCTCCTCCGCTGCCATCACCGCCGCCGCCGCCAAACTGTGGGTTGACTCCTCTGCCTCGTCCCAGATGTTGGGCTGGGTGCCATTGCGTGCGCCGAGGACTTCCAGGTTGTAGCAGCCGAGTGCGCCAGGCAGCAAGCCTTGCTGATCTAGCAGGTGGCTGAAGGCGTTGGAGCCGAGCAACCCCACTTCTCTGCCGCTAAAGGCGACAAACACCAGCGAGTAGGCAGGTCGCAGGTCGGCGGATTGTAGGGCGCGGGCGATCTCCAACATGGCCGCCACGCCCGCCGCATCGTCTGCGCCGTTGTAGATCGCGCCGCTGCTGTCGCGCCCCAGGTGATCGAGGTGGCCGCTGACGATCAGGTAGCGGTCGGGCTGCTGCGTGCCAGGCAGGTAGCCGATGACATTGGTGGCGGTCAGATCGCTGTTTACGCCAGGGTCGAGGCGGCGGGCAGCCCGCTTCGGTACAGTGAAGCTGTGGCTAAAGTCTTGCAGACCCGCCGCCGTCCAGGGTTCGAGGCCCGCCGCACGGAACTGCTCACTCAAGTAGGCGACCGCTGCTGCTTCACCATCGCTAGCGGTCAGCCGCCCGTTGCGCTCATCGTCGGCCAGCCAGCTGAGGTCGCGCATTACGCCCTCCTCGCTGATCCGACCAAGCAGGCGGGCCAGTTGTGGATCGCTGGGCTGATGCAGTTGAGGCAAGGCGACCGGGGCGGGAAAGTCGCCCGCCTCCTGGATCGGCTGGTGTAGGGTGTTGACCAGTGGCTCAAAGTGGCCGTCGCCCAAGTAGCGCAAGGTCACGGCGCGATCCTCCATCTCCTGCCGCCAGTGGCGCACGTGCAGGGTAGCCAGCAGGTAGCCGCCCCGTGCAGGCAAACCCGCACTGAGACCGAGGACGAGGCGACCAACTGCCATCGGGTAGGGCTTGCGAGTTGGCCCCGCAGTGGCAGTCAGTAGCGGTTGGCCGCTCACCTCGGCCTCAAGCCGCACCTCGGTCAACTCCGCCTTGTCGTTGCCAACCACCTGCAATTCAACCTGCCGCCCGCCCCGCACTTGCATCAGCAATTGCAGCCCACTAAAATTGAGTATCTCCAGTGCCTCGGCCATTATTTTGCCCCCAATCGCCTATTGTTACAGATTTCGCAATCAATGTACGCAAATTGTACGCCATCGGGATTTATGCGTCAAGGGCTGGGCGCAGGGTCGCAGTCCCCTGAACGAAGCGCAGCAATGCCCCTCTACCGTTCGGGGTGAGGGGCATCAAGCTGGCTGCATTTGGCGGCTACTGGCCCATCAGCAACATATCAACCTGGTCAAGGCTCTGCTTCACCTGGTTGGCGGTGTCTTCAACCTCGCTGATTGGCTTGCCATTACGGATCAAATTGCGGAGGGCGATCAACTGCGTCTCCACCCTCTTGCTCAACGCTATGTCCTTCAGTGCAATGTCGCCTTCCAGTTTGTCATAGCCGTTGAGATAGGCATCAGCAGCCAACTGGTAGCCCTTGTCCTTGTCCCCCGCCTTGTACTGCTTAACCGCCTCGTCAACATTCTGCTTGACCCTGGCAATCACCGCGCTGGCCTTCTCCTGCTGCGTGGGCAGCTTGTAGCTGTCGCTCAGGTTGCTGTTGATCGTCAGAATCCTGCTCTTGATCGCGTCCAGTGGGGGCAGCGGGTTGGGGATAGTGGTCGGGTCGGTCAGTAGAGCCTTCAGTTCGCCAAAGGCCTGCTCGATGGTAGCGGCCTGGCTGGGGAACTGCGCCTTGACCTGCCCTGCGATCCGCTGGTAGCGCAGAGCGGCCACTTGCACATAGCCCACCGAGTCGCCGTATTCGATCAACTGGTCGTCGCCCGTCTTGACGCTAGCCCCAGTGTACTCGTTGATGATGCTGGTCAGCATCTCGCGCACGCTGGCGGCCTGCACGCGCAGGTTGTCGCTCGCCGAGTCGTTGAGGATCGGCAAGCTCTGGTCGATTGCGGCAATCGCGGCTTCCTGGGCGGCCTGTACCTCTTTGCTATCGCCAGCGCGGTCAGCCATCGCCACGTAGCTGTCCAACGCCTTCTTCAGGGCCAGGTCAGCATTCTTGGCCTTCAACTCGTCGGCAACGACAGCGAACAGTTCGTTGGCCGGGTGGCCCGCGTGCCGCACCGCCAGCTTGTAATTCCCCTTCTGCCAAAGGGCGAGGCTGGGGATCAGGTGGCCGTGCATCAGGTCGAGGGCGGCCTGCTGGCTTACATCCTTGTTGAAGGCTGTTGGGTCACTGCTCGTGGTGGCTACCGTCGCCGTGGCATTTACTACTACTGCACTGCTATTGCTATCGCAGGCGGCCAGGCCAAAAGCCAGTACCAGGATCGCCGTCAGGGCGGTCACGTTCTTCTTCACACGCTTCTCCTCTGTGTTATGCTCTCTGTCGATTATAGCGGCTGGCAGCCACTTTGTCAACATTAAAACAGGAAAAGCTGTTAAAAGTCCATGAAGCTAAGCGGTCAACAGATCGCCACCAGATAAGTTAGCGAACCTGATGTTTGTGGTGTTCGATCTTCATGCAGTGGTTTTGGACAAAGAGCAGGCCAGCATCCTGGGCAGCCTGCGCTGCTGCGTCGCTCTCAATCTCTAGTTGCAGCCAAACCCCCTTTGCCCCACGCTTTGCCGCCTGCTGCACGATCTCTGGCGTGTCCTCGGCGCGACGGAAAACATCTACCACGTCGATCTGCACTTCGGCGGGTACGGCAGCGAGGGTAGGGTACGCCTTCTCGCCTAGCACCTCCTCCTCATTCGGGTGGATCGGGATGATCTGGTAGCCATGCGCTTGCAGGTAGGCAGCGACCGCGTGGCTGGGCCGATCCTCCTTGCTCGACAAACCAACTACCGCTATGTTGTGCATCCCCAGCATTGCCGTGATTGCCTGCTCGCTGTTCTGCTCTACGCTTGTCATCTTTGTACCTTTCTGTTGCACCGGGGGCAAGTCTGCCGCCAAAAGGCCGCTGCCAAAGCTAAAGCAGAAGCTGGGCCGCCAGACTTGTAACCGACTGGCAAAGTGGCGGGTTGATCTGGATAGTGCATTAGCGAGGAGGGTGGAGCAATGACGATTGTTGGTCGGGTGGCAGCGCGAATGTTGGAGGGGCTGTGGCTGGCAGCGGTGGCCTTTACCCCACTGTTCTTCAACGTCTACAGCAGTAGAGTGTTTGAGCCAGACAAGGTGGCTCTCTTTCGCAGCCTGATGTTCTTCGCCGCCCTCTGCTGGCTAGTCAAGCTGATCGAGCAGCGCAGCTATCGGCCCGCCGAGGGTGAGATGGTGGCTAAGCAGCCGAAGGGAGAGCAGTGGTGGCGCAGGCCATTGCTGGTCCCCCTGCTCCTACTTGCGGGCTGGCTGCTGATTGCTAGCCTGGCAGGGGTCAACCCTGGCCTCAGCATCTTCGGCAGCTACCAGCGGGCGGGGGGTGCGATCAGCGATTGGTGCTACATCTTCCTTGCCATAGTGCTGCTAGGCAACCTGCGGACTCAGGCGCAAGTCGAGCGGCTGATCACCTTCGCCATTGCCAGCGGCGTGCCAGTGGCCCTTTATGGCTACCTCCAGCACTACAAGGCTGACCCGCTACCCTGGGCAGGCGATGTCAGTGAGCAGACCGGCAGCACCTTTGGCAACCCCACCTACCAGGCGGCCTGGCTGATCATGCTGCTGCCGCTCGTCCTCTACCGGGCGGCCACCCTCTGGCGGCGGCTGCAAACAGAGCCGCTTGAGCGCAGCAGTAGCGACCCCCTGCGGCTGCTCTGCTATGGCCTGGTGGCAGCGGCGCAGCAGCTAATCCTCTGGTTTGCATTGCTCCTCGTTGCCGCCAACCAGCGGCCCGACTTCGGCCTCTGGTTCATCATGCCTGTGGCTATCTTGCTTTTCTACCTGCTCAACTTCGTCTACGGCACCGCTTCGTCCCACAGTTGGTTGCTGACGCTGGCGCAGTTGGTGCTGATGATCGGGCTGCTGCCCGCCTTGCTGTTGGCGATCTACTTCACCGGGTCGCCAGTGCCGCTTGTCGCTGGGCTGGTGGGGATCGGCTGCTTCTTTGGGCTGGCTTTTCTCAGCCAGAGCCAGCGAGGCTTGGCGGTCAGTAGCGCAGTGCTTGCTGTTGTGGCGGTCGGCGTGTTCGTCGCCAAATTGCCAGCCCAGTTCAGCGGCGGCACACGCTGGGAGAGCAAGTGGCTGATCTGGCAGGGCGCAATCGACTTGCTTGCCCACAGCAGCCCCCCGCGCCTGCTGCTCGGCCACGGCCCAGAGACCACTTACCTGATCTACTCACCCTACTACCCGCTCGCGCTCCCCCATCTAACCTTGCGGAACAGCACGCCCGACCGCTCCCACAGTGCTTACCTCGAAATGCTGCTCAATGGTGGGCTGCCGCTACTGCTGCTTTATCTCCTGCTGGTGGGGACGTTCCTTTGGCACGCTTGGAGACTAACCCTGGGCAGCGCAACCTTTGAGCGGCGGATGCTGGTAGCCGCTCTGGTTGGGGGGGTAGCTGCCCACCTGATCCAGATAGCCACTCTCCACCCGGTCGCCAGCACTGCTGTCTACTTCTACACCTACCTGGCTCTCGCCCTCGCCAGCTACTACGTGCCAGAGTGGGCGGCGGTAGTGGAGGGAGCCGCAGGCTGGCTTGTGCCGCAAACTGGCTATACTTCTACCTTCAAGTTAGCAGGTTGGCTGGTTAGCTCAAACATCTCACCATGTGGCACGGTGGTGATCTGGCCGAACTCGTTGAGCAGCATCCTGTAAGCGGCTTCCACAGCGCGGGGGCGGCGTTCGAGGTCGAACAGGCCGCAGGCGTTGACTGTGCCGTTCTGCTCGGCCATCTGCGTGTCCCAGTCCAATTGATCAGTCAGGCTGTACCAGGTGAAGCCCAACACTGGCACGCCGTCGGCCCGCATCTGCAAGACATTGGCCCACTGCTTCCAGAGCCAGAGCGGAGCCTGCTCAGGGTCGAAGTGGTTGGTTTCAGTGTGCATCACTGGCTTGCGGTAGCGTGCATAGTATTCCTTAGTGATCTGGTACCAGCCCAACACATCTTCGCCCGCCTCGCGGCTGCCATTGGGCAAGATGATCTGCTCGTTGCGCCCATAGTAGTCGTTGCCCATGATCTGGTAGCCCGGCGGTTCGCCCACCATGAACCACTGGTACTCCTCCCGCGTCAGGCCATTCTCCAACATATAGAGCATCACGTCAGCATCAGGGTGGTGGGCGTAGAGGAGGTCGAGGGCGAGGAAGCGCAGCTTGTTGCCCAGCTTCACGCCATCGTCGGGGACAGCACGCAGGTCGTGGACGTACTCCGCGCTCTCGCTCTGGATAATCAGCGCGTCGGGCCGCACTTCGGCGACTGCCTGCGCGCCCAGGATCGCACAGGCTACCACGTGCTTGATCGCGGTGACGAAGCCACGGTCGCTCTTTAGCTGCTCGTTCCAGATGCCGTCCTTCGCACTGATGCGGGCGGTGACGTACATCTCGTTGACGGGGGTGTAGCAACGCACCCAGGGGTAGCGTTCGGCCACCGCCTTGACGTAGCGGGCAAACTGCACTGGCAACTCTGGGTTCTGGAAGTCGCCCAGCCAGTCTGGTACACCGAAGTGTAGCAAATCGAGGATCGGGGTGATCTTCAGCCGCTTGATCTCGGCCATCGCGTGGTCGGCAAAATCCCAGTCGAACTTGTTTGCGCTCTTGTGGATCAAGTGGTAGGGCAAGCCGTAGCGTAGTACGTTGAGGCCCATACCCTTGACCAGGGCCAAATCCTCCTTGTAGCGGTCGTAGTGACCGCACTCAGCCATCTCATCACGGCGCAACTTGCCGTTCTGCACCATAGGGTAGGAACATTCGATGCCGGTGGCAAACATGAAGTTGCGTGGATTGTCCAGCGGCAGGCCGCGCCCATCGCTGCCACTTGCCCCGCCGTGCTGGTCGCCTGGGTAGCCACCAGTGCCATACTTCTCCTCGATCAGTTTGAGAAAGCCCTTGCCAGCCATAATCCCTCCTTGTGGCGCAGCCGCTCGATGAAAAGGTCGGCGGCGCGCAATGAAAGTGCCATAATCGTCAGTGCCGGGTTGACCGCCAGCGCACTGGGGAAGATTGAGTTGTCTACGATATAGAGGTTAGTGATGTCGTGGCTGCGGCAGTCGCGGTCAACAACCGAGGCAGTGGGATCGTCACCCATGCGGCAGGTGCCAATAATATGGGCCGAGCGGTTGAACGTCCAGAGGTCGCGCCCGCCTGCCGCCGTCCAGAGGTCGCGCATCAGCCGTTCAGCATGGGCGTGCATCCGCAGCTCGTTGGGGCCGTAGCTGAAGTGGACACGCGGCTTGGGTAGGCCACGCTCGTCCAGTTCGTTGCTCAGTTCCAGATAGTTGGCGGGGCTGGGTAGGCAGTCACCGAGGATGTTGATGCCAGCGGTGTGGTTGTAGCCACCCATGTGCTGGTGCAGCCCATCGCCCCACAGCCCGCGCCCACGTACTACCTGACCAGCGTAGGTAAGCGGCATTACGCCGATGCTCTGCAAGAGGTAGCCGCCTGCGAAGTCGGCGGATGCCGCTCTGTGCAAATCCTCGGAGATCAGCCCGCCGGGGATGCCCTTGTAGGGGCGCACAGCTTCCTCAAACTGGCCCCAGACCTGGGTGCCGACGTGGGCCATGAAGTTGCGGCCCACCTGCCC
>JBBROH010000073.1:0-17837 GCA_038229595.1 Chloroflexia bacterium
AGGCACGCCGCGTTCTCCGCACGCCCAACGGCCAGTTGCTCGTCTTCGACGTGGTACGGCGCGGGGAGGATAACTCGAACACGCGGGGAGTGGATGCCAGCCCAGTGAGCGAGCCAGCTAGCGGCGCGGGTGACAGCGATGCCGCCGTGGCTAGCTACACCGCCGAGCAACTAAAGACCTTGCTGAGCGATGCCGACCTGTTCGCGGTTGAGCAGGAGCAGCTAACCCGTCCTGGGATGCCAGAGGAACAGTCGCCTGACGTGATGGCCTTCGTCATCTTGGCGAAGCCGCGCCAGAATGCGGGGCAGAACTCCAACTCGTAGCCTCTTTTGAGAGAGCGGGGCTATGGCGGATCACTACCGGCTGACTTTGCCGCTGGGTGTCTGCTGCTGGCGGTTAGTAGGCCCGCCACTCTTGGCCGTATGGCTGACCAGGCCTGTGGGTGCTGCCTGCCCTCTTTTCCCTCGTGGGCATGGTGCTGGCCCTGGTTCAGCAATGAGGGTAATAATGAGTGAAGCAGTACAAGTAGATGCGCCAGTCGTCCTGCTGCTGGTTAGCGACCTGATGTTCTCGATCAAGCTGACCAATGACCTCAAGCGGCTTGGCTATGCCCCCCAGACGGTAACGGTAAAGAAGCTGAACGACGCGCTAGCCAGCCAGCCGCCCTTGCTGTTGCTAGACCTGATGGTGCGCGGGCAGGACTGGGAGGGGGCAATTGCGGCGGCGCAGGCGGCAGGGCTGCTAGAGGGCGTAACGGTGGTTGCCTTTGGGCCGCACACCGACACCGCCTTGCTGCGGCGCGCAAAGGCAGCGGGCGTAAGGGCTGTGCTTGCCAACCGCAAGGTGATGACCGACCTGCCTGGCGTGTTGCGCCGCTACCTGGGCGCAACGGCGGCGGTGGACGCAGAGGAGGATGACGATGGCGAAGGCTAAGAAGCTGGCGGTGGGTGTGGGCCTTGCGCTGGCGGGCATGGCGGCCAGCAACGCGGTTATTGCGGCGATGACCCCAGAGCTAGACAGCGTGATCGCAGGCGACAACCTCTACTACTCCTGGCGCGGCCACGATATCTTCTACAAACGGCGCGGGCTGGCGGGCGCAACCCCCATGCTGTTGCTGCACGGCATCAACGCGGCGGCTAGCAGCTATGAGATGCGGAAGCTAGTCGATTGCTTTAGCAGCGATCACGAGGTCTACGCTCCTGACCTGCTCGGCTACGGCCAGAGCGACCGCCCAGCTATCGAGTACACGGCAGAGACTTATGTGCAACTGCTCACCGACTTTGCCCGCGAGGTGGTCGGCAGCGGACGCGGCACAGTGGTGGTCGCCAGTTCGTTGACCAGCGCACACCTGGTTGAGGCAGCGGCGCGGGAGCCGGGGCTGTTCGCGCACCTGGTGCTGATCCAGCCGACCGGCATTGAGGCTCTGGTAGACCAGCCCGCCGCGATCAATAACCTGCTCTACACCCTCTTGCGTGCGCCCATTTTCGGCCAGTGGTTGTTCAACCTGCTGGTTTCGCGGCCCAGCCTACGGAACTTTCTCAAGCAGGACGGCTACGTGGACGCGCAGCAGATCAGCGACGACCTGGTGGATGACTACCACATTGCCAGCCACCAGCCGGGCGCACGCTATGCCCCCGCTAGCTTCCTCGGTGCGCGCTTCAACCTCAACATCCGGGCTAACTTCGCCCGCCTGAGCCAGCCGCTGCTGGTGGCCTGGGGCCGCGCGGCGCGCATCACCCCGGTCTGGCAAGCCGAAGCCTTCGCCGACGCAAACCCCCAGGCCCGCATCCACCTGTTCAACCACAGCAACCTGCTCCCCCACGATGAGGAGGCGGCTGAGTTCGAGCGGGTCGTGCGCGAGTGGCTGACCGCTGCGGTTTAGCGCGCCTTGAGGATCAGCAGCGATTGGGGCTTGAGGTTGAAGGTGAGCAGGCCGTTGCTATCGGCACTAACGCTGGTGGCATACTGAAGTTCATCACTACCCCCAGCCGCTGGGCTGCTGTGATCAGGGTCAAGCAGGTAGAGGTCGTAGCTGCGCGGCAGGCCAGGGGCGAGCGCAAGGCTGAGGCGACCGGCTGCGTCGCTGTCGAACCAGGCGATGATCGTCTGACCGCCCAGCCCAGCGACAGCCCCCGCCCGGTCGCTGCTGGTCTGCACTGCCAGCCGCTCGTTGCCCAACGCCTGGTAGGCTTGTAGCGCATGGTAGATTGGCTTGCGTCCTCCTCCTTCGCTCATCACCCCCCAGCGGCCCCAGTATGGCTTGCCCTCGCGGTAGCCGTCCTTCAACTCAAACAGCAGCCCCCAGTCCAATCCCCCCTGCTCCATGCCGTTGAGGACGGAGAGGGCGTGGACGGCACCCGCCGCAGTGTCGCTCAGGTTGTTGAGGCTGGTGTCGTCTGGCCCGCCGGTTGCTACGCTCCATTCGCTGATCATCAACTCTGGGTGCAGGCTGGGGTGGCGGGCCAGCAGCTTGCGGGCCGCTTCTACCTCGCGGCGCACCTGCCCCCCTGAGCGACCATAGGCGTGCCAGTCAAGAAAATCGAGCCTTGCGCCGGTGACAGTGCAATGTTGCAGGAAGTCGTCGAGCAGGTTGGGGATGAAGCTGGTTAGCCCCGGCCCACCCAGCTTGATCGTCGGGTCGGCAGCGGTCGCCCCCCGGTAGCTAGCGTCGTAGAGCAGGAAGTAGTCGGCGTAAGTGCCGCGCCAGAAGCCGGGCGAGTCCGGCTCGTTCCACACTGCGAGGTAGTGGACGGGGGTTAGCCGCTCCACATTGAAGTGATGGACGGTATCGTAGATCAGTTGTTGCCAGCGGGCGTAATCAGCCGGTGGGCTGATGTGCTGGTTGCTGCCGTCAATCCTGCGGGCGAAGCTGGGTGGCATATAGCTGAGGGCGAACATCGGCTCGGCCCCCATCTTGTGGATCGCATCCACCAGCGCATCCAGCCCCGTCCAGTTGTAGTAGATGTTACCCTGCTTATCGAAGTTGACGACGTTGTAGTAGTTAAAGATGTTGTCGAGGCGGATCAGGCGAGGGTGGAGTTCGCTGCTACGCTCAATCACGTTGTTGAAGAAGCGTGGGTCGTAGCTCTCGCCTCCCTCGCTGAAGCCAAACTTGAGGCTCCGCGACGGGGCAAGCTGGCTGCTGATCCGCACTGTCGCCTGCGGCCCACCAGCATAGGGCAAGGCGGCCCGACCAAGTTGGCCCAGGGTTACACGGTAGGCAGTGGGCAGTTCGGGATGCAACTCAAAGCGCGCCCGCTCAAACCACTGCACGGTGAAGCCCCCTTCGCGGTGTGTCTCGCTGAGCGGATAGCCGAAGATCGCCAGCCCACCATGCTGCCGCCAGTAGTCGCGGAAGTCTCCGCCCAGGTTGTGGCCGACTTCAGCGAAGTAGTCGCTGTCCACCTGCGCTGTTGTTGACTGAAAGGCAGCCTCTGCGCTGCGGAAGGCTGTCTGTTCGCGGCCTAGCAGCCCCAGGCTGACGCGGTACTCTGGCGGCAGGTTGGGGTGCAACTCAAGCCGTTGCCGCTCAAAATACTGGGTGCGGTAGCCACCCTCCATGCGCCCCTCGGTCAGCGGGTAGCCAAAGAGGTCGAGGCCGCCGTGCGCGTCGTAGTAGCCGACGAACTCAGCCGCCAGGGTATGACCGCTGGGTGGATAGAAGCGGCCAGCCACCTCCTGCCCGCGCGCGGGGCCACTGCCCAGCGCAAGAGCCAGCAAACAAACGAGGCTGACCATGCTCTGCGCCCTCCGCCCTCTGCGTTCAGTCACCATTGACCTCCTGCCCCACGAAACAACCTTTGCGCCGCCCTTCCAGGGAGCGGTTACACCTGCTCAGCTACTACAAGCGGCATTGTACCACAGCCGATTGGCTGACACAAAAACCGCCCACCAATACAACGGTGGGCGGGCGGCAGAGGTTGCAGCAAGGCCAGTGTGGGCAGCTTGCTGCTCTAGCCACCAGGCTGACCGCCGCTTAGCGGTTGAGGGCAGGCAGCACCTCGCCGATCAGCAGCTCCAGGCTCGTCAACTCTGGGAAGCCGCCGCAGCCCAGCATGAAGCAGTCTACCCCCAGTTCGACGAAGGGGCGCATCTGCTCCACAACCTGGGCGGGGGTGCCGATGAAGGCGGTCTCGCTGGTGATGCCCAGGCCTGCATTCAACCGCTCAACCTCGGCCTCATCCTTGCCGACTATGCAGCCGCCAAACCAGGTGCGGCGCAAGCTGGCAGGGTCGCGGCCCAGTTCGGCGCAGGCGCGCTCTAGCTGCTCACTCTGGGCGCGGAAGTCGGCAATCCCTGTCCAGCTAACGTTCCACCAGTCGGCGTACTGGGCGACCAGGCGCAGCATCCTGGGCTTGCTCCCCCCAATCATGATCGGCGGCAGCGGCTCTGGCTTCGGCTCGCACCAGGCCTGCTCTACGCTGTAATACTTGCCGCTGAAGCTGGCGCGCTCCTCCGTCCAGAGTGCCTTAACCACTTGCAGGTACTCCGCCAACTCGTCTACCCGCTGACCGGCTGGCGGGAAGTCGTAGCCATAGGCAGCGTACTCGTCCTCCTTCCAGCCTGCGCCAATGCCGAGGATGAAGCGACCGCCGCTCAACACCTGCGCGCGAGCCGCCATCTTCGCGGTCAGGCCCGGATTGCGGAACGATTGGCAGAGGACAGCGTGGCCGAACTGCAACTGCGGATACTGGCCCATCAGGTAGCTGAGGCCGACCCAGCCCTCAAGCAGCGGGCGGTCATCGAATTGCAAGTGGTCAATAATCCAGGCCGAGGCACAGTGGCCGCTGGCGAGGTTGAGGGCGCGATGAAGGGCAGGCATCCACTCCGCCTGCCTGCTCTTGTCGCGCAAACTGCCAGGCATCGCAAAACCAAGTTCTATCTTCGCCATCATCTTCTCCTTTTGGACTAAACGACGGGCAGCACCAAAGCCGAGGGGTGAGCTGCATCGTGGTAGATCGTCTGGTCGGCGGTCAGCAAGCGGGTGGCAGTCAGCACCGGCTCTGCTGTGCCAAGATTGCGGTTGATGCGCGGGTGTGCGCCGCTGGAGACTTGCAGGCGCAAGCAGTGGCCTGCGGCAAAGCGTTGGGCGGTGGCCCACATCTCAACCACGATGCGGCGGCTACCGTCGGGCTGCACTTCACCCACGCCCGGTCGCACGCGCAGCAGGCCATCGCAGATGTTGATCGAGCGGCCATCGGGCTGCACGTCGCAGAGACGCGCGAAGAAGTCGGCGTAGTCCAGGCTGGATCGGCAGTACAGTTCCAGGCGCACCGGGCCGATCACCTCTATCGCCTGGGTCAGGGGCGCAGTGGTGTAGGTAAGCACATCGGGCCGGGCCTCCAACGGGCGATTGTCCACCGGCCCAGCATCGCTGGTCAGCAGGGGGCCACCCAGCGAAGGGGTAGGGTCAGCGGGGTCGTAGCGGTAGTGATCGGCCTGGCTATCCGCCGGTGGTTCGCTGGCCGACAGCCGCCCCCCAGCTTGCAGATAGTAGCGGTCGAGGGTCGCGGGTGGCGGCCACTCGTCGTAGCTGCGCCACTCGTCGGCTCCCATCACGTAGATGCTGACTGGTTGGGCGCGCAGGTTGCCTGCCTCGCCCTTCAAGTACCTTTCGTACCAGGGTAGCCCCTCGCGCACGCTAGCCATGACCGCCTGGAGGTCGTGACCGTAAGGGCCAATGGTCAGGTAGGGCTGCTGGCCGCCGTGCCGCAAGGTGGCATAGTCGGCTAGCACGTCGTAGAGGAAGATGTCGTACCAGCCGCCGATCAGGTTGACTGGCACGGTCAGACCAACCAGCTTCTCGCGCACGTTGAACTCCCAGTAGTGGTCTTCAGAGCGCGGGTGCAGCAACCACTTGCGGAAGTAGTGTAGGGGGCGACCAACAGCGATCTCGTCCGCCTGGCCGAGTGGCAGGTGGTTGGCAGCTTTGCTGAAGCGAGCCGCCGCCTGCTTCGGGCGCACCTCGTTCAGGATGCGGCGCAGCGACCAGCCGTTCGCCTCCGCTTCCAGGCTCATCAGCCAACTGAGCAGCCCACCAGTGGCGAACGCCCCCTCTGCGCCGTAGACATAGGAGTAGGAGTAAGCACTGGTGATCGAGGGAACCATAGCCTTGAGGTAGGGCGGCAGCTTGCGGGTCAGCGTCCACTGCGTCCAGCCATTGTAGCTCTCGCCCCAGGTGCCAAGTGCGCCGTTAAACCAGGGCTGCTGGCTGATCCACTCAAGGGTAGCGTAGCCGTCCTCACCCTCGTTCTCGAACGGCAGGAAGTGGCCGCCAGAGTCGAAGCGGCCTCGCACATCCTGCATGATGAAGTGGTAGCCGCGCTCGGCAAAGAGGTAAGCGATGGTGGCAGCAAACACGCCCAGCGGCCCACTCTTGTTGTCGCGCCCATAGGGGGTGCGGCGGACGAGGGTTGGGTAGTCACCGGGGGTGCTGGGGTAGTAGTGGTCAGCGGCAAGGGTCACGCCATCCGCCATCGGCACGCGCAGGTTGCGCTCGATCTTCACCCCGAACCTGGCTGGGGGCAGACCAAAGCGGTCAGCGATCACCTTGTAGCGTTGGCCGTAAGCCAGTCCACCGGCCAAAGCGATGGTTGCCCCAGCCGCCGCCGCCGCAATCTTCAGTTTCGTCATCGGTTCTCCTTCTCAGAAGCCTTGTTGGAGCCATTGTGTATTGGGTAATTAGATTTGCGTAGTCGCTAGTATCTCGCTAAGCGACGCTAGCGATGAGCAGCAGTGGTTGTCAGCCAACCCAGCCTGGTGCTATACTTCCTCCGCGGAGGGATTGTTGATGGCAATAGAGCAAGTTATGGGCCGACTGGCAGCAGCGATGCGCCCTATAGTCGGCGAGCAGCAGGTTAGCACGGGCGATCTGGCCGCCTGGGGAGGAGACGCTTCGCAGGAGTTTGCCCTGCCCGGCCTGGTGGTTGCCCCTGGGAGCGTAGCAGAAGTGGCGGCGGTCGTTCGGCTGGCAACCAGGGCGGGCGTGGCAGTGACGACGCGGGGGGCAGGTAGTGGCCTGGCTGGCGGCGCGGTGCCGCAGCCTGGCGGTCTCGTCCTCAGCATGGCCCGCCTCAGCCGCATCGTCGAGCTTGACGCAGCAGCGATGACTGCAACCGTAGAAGCGGGGGTGATCACCGGTGACCTGCAAGCGGCGGTCGAGGCCCAAAATCTATTCTACCCGCCTGACCCGGCTAGCCTCAGTTGGTGCAGCATCGGCGGCAATGTCGCCTGCAATGCTGGCGGCCCACGGGCCTTCAAGTACGGCATGACCCGCAACTACGTGCTGGGCCTGACGGTGGTGCTGGCTGACGGGCAGATCGTGCGCCTGGGTAGCAAGACGCACAAGCAGTCCTCTGGCTACAACCTCAGCCAGTTGTTCGTTGGCTCAGAGGGAACATTGGGGGTGATCTGCGAAGCCACCCTGCGCCTGATCCCGCGCCCTGCCGCCCGCGCCACCCTCACCGCCCTCTTTCCTAGCCTGCTGGCCGCCAGCGAAGCGGTGACGGCGGTGCTACACAGCGGTTGCCAGCCCTGCGCGGTCGAGTTGATGGATCAGGCGACGATCCGCGCGGTAGAGAGCGTCGTCCACCTCGGCTTGCCTCTTGAGGCGGGCGCACTGCTGCTGGTCGAGGTGGACGGTGCCTTCAGCGAGGCGTTGGCCGCTGAACTGGCGGGTATCCAGCGCATCTGCGAGAGCTATGGCGCGACTGCGCTGGCGGTAGCGACTGGCGACGAGGAGCGCGCCCGCCTCTGGTTGGCCCGCCGCAATGTCTACCACGGCATGGTCGCTGCTGCACCGAACTTCTACCTGGAGGATGTGGTAGTCCCGCGCTCGGTGATCCCCCAGTTGGTGGCGGCGGTAGCAGCGATAGCAACCGAGGCGGGGCTGCAAATCGCGGTCGCTGGTCACGCGGGCGATGGCAATCTCCACCCCTGCATCCTGTTCGATGGCAGCGACCCCGCCCAGGCAGCAGCAGCCAAGCGGGCAGAGGGTGCGATAGTAGAGGCGGCCCTGGCCCTCGGTGGCATGGTCTCTGGCGAACATGGGGTGGGCAGCCTAAAGCAACCGTACCTGGCGGCGGGGGTGGGCGACCCTGCCTACGCCCTAATGCGGGCGGTCAAGCGTACCCTCGACCCCCACAATCTGCTCAACCCTGGTAAGGTAGTGACTTGAGCAGTAAGTAGCTGCTCGCTGCCAGCCTGTCACCGATCAGGTGGCTGCAACCTGGTTTTCGTCCAAACCGGCTGCTGGTTGGCGGTCAGGTCGCCCGGCCAGCGATCTAGCAGCCTGGGCCGAGATGAAGGGCTGGAAAGGCACATTCGGCTAGCCATCCTCCCCCTTATTTGGTAGAATCACAGCAGCAAACCCTTACTGCCAGCCCGCCTGGAGGAGCTACCCCTTGACTGAAATCACTAAGATTGTGGGCCTCAACCCCGCCCAGCAGGCTGCTGTCGAAGTTGGCGACGGCCCTGTGCTGATCCTCGCTGGCCCTGGCAGCGGCAAAACCCGCGTTCTCACCCAGCGCATTGCCTACCTGATCGGCGAGCGTGCCGTTGACCCTTACAATATCATGGCCGTCACCTTTACTAACAAGGCGGCGAAGGAGATGAAGGAGCGGTTGGAGCGGCTGATCGGCGACCAGGTGCGCCAGCTTACGGTTGGCACCTTTCATAGCATCTGCGTCCGCATCCTGCGCCGCGAAGCCGCCCAGCTTGGCTTCGACAACGAATTCGCCATCTACGACGACGATGACCAGATCGGCGCGGTCAAGTCGGCCCTCAAAGCCCTGAACATGGACGACAAGCAGCATACCCCGCGCAGCTTCCTCAGCGTGATCAGCAAGGCCAAGAGCGAACTGATCAGCCCATCCGCCTACGCCGAGGCTGTCGGCACCTACTGGGAGGAACTGGCCGCCCGTGTCTACAAGAAGTACAACGAAACCTTGCGCGTCAACCATGCCTTCGACTTTGACGACCTGATCTACGTCACCGTGCAACTGTTCGAGCAGAAGCCCGCGGTGCTAGAACGCTATCAGCAACGCTACCGCCACCTGTTGGTAGATGAGTATCAGGATACCAACCACGCGCAGTACGTCTTTGCCAAGCAGCTTGCCGACAAGTACCGCAACATCCTTGTTGTTGGCGACAGCGACCAGGCGATTTACTCCTGGCGGTCGGCAGACATCCGCAACATCCTCAACTTCGAGCAAGATTACCCAGAGGCGAAGGTGGTGATGCTAGAGCAGAACTATCGCTCCTCCTCCAACATCGTCGAGGTGGCCCAGCACGTGATCCAGCAGAACAGCCAGCGCAAGGAGAAGCAACTGTGGACTGAGAACGACGCTGGCAGCCAGATCAGCGTCTACGAGGCGTTCAACGAGGAGGATGAGGCCCGCTACGTGGTCTCCGAAATCCAAAGGTTGGTGGCGGCCCGCAAAGTCCGCAACCGCGACTGCGCCGTGATGTATCGTACCAACAGCCAGTCCCGCGCCCTGGAAGAAGCCTTCGTGCGCTACAACGTGGCTTACCAGTTGGTTGGCGGCATCCGCTTCTACGAGCGGCGCGAGGTGAAGGACGTACTGGCCTTCCTGCGGCTGCTAGGCAATCCCTTCGACGGCATCAGCCTGGCCCGCGTGGTTAGCAATACCCCCTTCGGTAAGGGCATCGGGCAGCGCACCTGGGGTGAGCTTGACCGTTGGGCGGGCGAGATCGGCTTGCCAGTCTACTCTGCCTTGCAACTGCTGGCCGAGCGCGACGACCTGCCGCCAGAGCATGAGGCGGCAGCGGGCCAATTGCCGCTGGAAGAAGGTTCGCGGATGCGCCGCGACGAGATTGAGCGGCTGACTGGCAGCCTGGCCCTGCCAGCCCGCAGCCTGCGTCCGCTGCTCGACCTCTACCGTATCCTCAACGACTTCATCCGGGCGAAGGACGAACTGCCGCTGCAACGGTTGGTTTCGATGGTCTTGGATCGCGGCAACTTCGCCGAAGCCCTGCGTGACGGCACCGAGGAGGGGGCCGACCGCTGGCGCAACGTGGAGGAGTTGCTGACCGTCGCCCAGGGCTACCACCACCTTGAGCCAGCCGAGGGGCTGCGTACTTTCCTTGAAGATGTAGCCTTGATCAGCGACATTGACAAGCTGCAAGAGGAGAAGGATGCGGTGACGCTGATCACCCTGCACGCCGCGAAGGGTCTGGAGTACAAGACCGTCTTCCTGGTGGGGCTGGAGGAGGGTATCCTGCCGCACTCGCGCTCGTTGGAGGACAACAACCAGCTTGAGGAGGAGCGTCGCCTGACCTACGTCGGCATTACGCGGGCAATGGAGTACCTCTACCTGCTTTACACCTTCAAGCGTACCATCTTCGGCAACACCAAGACCAGTACCCCCTCACGCTTTCTCCTCGACATCCCCACCCACCTGCTGAAGGGCAGTCTCACCTTCCGCCGCGACCAGCAGGCAGAGGATGAGTATCTGGACGGCGATCACCCAGACATTGACATCCCCACCAGCGGGCGGGTGATCGGCGGCAGTGGGCGGAGCAGCAGTGCGTACTCAGCCCGGCCCGGCGTGTCGCGCATCGCAGGGGCGGGCGGGCCGAACAAGGCGGGCGGCACCCACAGCCGCACCAATGGCAACTTCCGCACCGAGACAGGCCGCTCGACCTACCAGCAGAGCAAGAGCCAGCCGCCTGCCACGCCTGCTAGTAGCCGCAGCAGCCTGACCCCCGGCCCTGGCAGCCAGCAGTTCAAGACTGGCGACAAGGTGCGCCATAGCATCTTCGGCGAGGGCATGGTTGTCAGCAGCAAGCTAGTCAGCAGCGACGAGGAAGTGACAGTTGCCTTCCCTGGCAATGGCGTGAAGCGGCTGTTGCAGAGCATCGCCAAGTTGGAGAAGGTCTAGCCCGGCTCGCAATTGATCGGACTGTGCTATAATGGCCGCGCAATTCGGCAGCCTCCCCTCAGCAGACGCAGAAAGGATCGTTAGCCCACCACATGGCAGACGCAATCACCGGCGCACCAGCCGCCGATCAAGCCCAGGTCTCCACCCCCGACTGGGTGAAGGACGCTGTTTTCTACCAGATTTTCCCTGACCGCTTCGCTAAGAGCGACCAGATCGGCCACCCTAATATCCTTGAGCCGTGGGATAGCGAACCAACCGTCCTCGGCTACAAGGGCGGCGACCTGCGCGGCGTGCAGGAGAAGCTCGACTACCTGCTCGACCTCGGCATCAACGCTATCTACTTCAACCCGATCTTCCAGTCTGCCAGCAACCACCGTTACCACACCCATGACTACTACCAGATCGACCCGGTGCTGGGCGATAATGCGATATTCAAGGAGATGCTCGACGCTTGTCACGCGAAGGGGATCAAGGTCGTCCTTGACGGCGTATTCAACCACGCTAGCCGCGGCTTCTACCAGTTCAACTCGATCCTCGAACTGGGTGAGGCTTCCCCCTACCGCGACTGGTTCACCGTCCACGGCTATCCCATGCGCGCTTACGAGAAGAACCACCAGTATGCTGCCTGGTGGGGTTTGGCTGCCCTACCCAAGTTTAACACCGATGTGCAGGCTGTGCGCGACTTCCTGCTGGGGGTGGGTCGTTACTGGATGGAGCAGGGCATTGACGGCTGGCGGCTTGATGTGCCGAACGAGATCAACGACGATGAGTTCTGGCGCGAGTTCCGCCGCATCGTCAAGGGGGTCAACCCTGAAGGCTATATCACCGGCGAAATCTGGTTTGATGCCAGTCATTGGCTGCAAGGTGACCAGTACGACTCGGTAATGAACTACATCTTCACCAAGCACTGCCTCGGCTTCTTCAGCCAGAGCCTCAACCATGACCTGGTGAGCAGGATGTCGTACTCGCCGATCCGCAAGCTCAGTGCCAGCGGCTTCGCCAAGAACATCAACGCGCTGCTGCACCTCTACCCCCGCGAAGTGACCCTCGCGCAACTCAACCTGCTCGACAGCCACGATACCCCCCGCTTTCTCAGCCAGGTAAACGACGACGAGTCGGCCCTGCGCCTCGCCACCCTCTACCAGATGTGCTACCCCGGCGCGCCCAGCGTCTACTATGGCGATGAGATCGGGATGCTCGGTGGCCGCGACCCAGAGTGCCGCCGCTCCTTCCCCTGGGACGAGAGCAAGTGGAACAAGGGGTTGCGCGACTTCTTCAGGCAGACGATTGCCCTGCGTAAGGCGCACCCCGCCCTGCGACGTGGAGAGTACACCACGCTCTATGCTGAAGGCAGCCTCTACGTCTTCGCCCGCCATGACGCGAACGAGACGGTAATCGTAGCCCTCAACATCGGCACCGCTCCGCTCAACCTTAGTATCGGCCTGCAAGGGTTGGTGCCGAACGGCGCAACTGTCAGGGCGATCTTTGGCGGCGAAGGCAGGGCGCAGGCGGCGGGCGGTCGTCTGCGCGGCCTGACCGTCGAGCCACGCAGCGGTCTAGTGCTGCAAGTAGAGAAGTAGCCAAGCAGGAGATGGGGTGGGGCCGTTGTGCTGGCCGCCGCCCCGTCTCTGCTTTATAGCAAGGGAGCGTTATGGCGGACGACGAGGAGATTTGGGCGACCCTTCATCGCCACCTGCGGAGCATCTTTGAGGGTGACACTGCTACCTACAGTGCAACCACCGCCAGCGACCTTTCGCTCTACGAGTGGTTCGTCACCCCTCACCGCCAGGACGGGCTGGACTTCCACCTGTTCATGCTAACCCACAAGGCTCTGAACCAGAGTGCGGATTACCGCTACGACCTGCTAGAGCCACGCCTGCAACGCTATGGCGACACTGCTATCGTCTGCTACACCTTCATGCGAAGCTGGGCCGACGGGGATGGTGTCCATCACCACAGCCACAACGAGAGTCGCGTACTGGTCAAGCAAGCGGACGGCTGGCAGATCGTCCACGTCCACAAATCCCCAGCAGAGTCGTAGTCACTGCTAGCAGATTTGGGGCGGCACTTCAGCGGATGCCCGTCATCTCCCGACCCAGCAGGCCGAGGTTGATGCTGGCGCACTCGTTTGCGCCATCGGCTACGCACTCCATGCGGGCGCGCTCGAACCACTGCACCCGCGTCAGAGTACCAGGGGTGATCACCGCCATTATCTGCTCGCTGATCGGATAGCCGAAGCTAGTGAGGCCGCCGCCCGCCTTCCAGTAGCTGAAGAAGGTGCCGCTCAGGGTGTGGTCGGTCACGTCGAAGTAGCGGCGGTCGGCGGTGCTGTTGCGCTGGTCGCTGGCGGGGGCAATAAACACCTTACCCTGGGTCGCCTCCCTACCGATCCTGCCGAGGGTAATTTCGCCCGGCTGCCCAGCCAGGGCGGGGTGGTATTCTAGCCGCGCCCGCTCGAACCACTGCACCCGCACCGCCTGCCCCTCGCTGCTCGCGTCTTGCGCTTCGGTGATCGGGAAGCCGAACAAGCCCTCGGCCCCATGCGTCTCCCAATACTTGCGGAACGGCCCGCTCAGGCTCACCCCCGTCTGCGCGAAGAAGATCGCGCTGGGGTCGCCCGCCTGCCGCAGATCGAATAGGGCAAAGAGGCGGTCGGCCCGTACTAGCTTGAAGCTGGTGACCAGGTTCTTGAAGAAGTCTGCTGGCAGGCGCGGGTCGCCTACGTTGGTCACCAGGAAGCTAGCTCGCCCACCGCTCACCTGCTGGATCGTCTGTGGGGCAAAGTTCGCCAGGCCAGCACTGGGTATTACCCAGCCGCGTCGGTCGGCGTAGTAGAAAATCTGGCGGTAGTTTGCACTGGTCACTACAATGCGCTCGCTAGCCGCTGCGGTTGCGCGCACCTGGGCTGCAACCTCTAGCAGTGGGGCGTTGGCCGCATAGTCGTAGAGCGGCTTGATTTGGGCATAGCTGACAGGGGCGATCAGCAGATAGATCGCCAGCACCGCCACGGCCAGGGTGGGCGACACCTGCCCCGGCGCAAACTGCGCTTCGTCGCGGTCGCTAGCCAAGTAGTCGAGCAGCAGTTGCAGCCAGGCGGCCAGTTGCGCGGCTCCCATGCCGACCACCGCTGCGGCTGGCGGCGCGAACAGCAGCAGCCGTTCACCGTTCAGGGCCAGATCGCCGAGCAGCAGGTAGAGCAGGTCTGCGGCCAGCCAGACGTGGAAGAACCAGCGGTAGGGGCGGCGGGCGTGCCGTACCAGCCCCACCACCAGCAGGAACAGCCCTGGTAGGGTTAGCACCCCGTTCAAGGTTGCGCCAAGCACGTCCGGCAATGCAGCAAGGTCGAGCCTGATCGCTGTCCCCGCACCACCACTGTACCACCGCCAGCCGAGCAAGCCGACGCTGACGAGGTAGGCGGCAAGGGTCAGGCCGTAGCTGCGCCGCTGGCGGTCGTCCAGTTCGCGTAGCCGCATGGCAGCCAGATAGCCGAGGGGGAAGATCAGCAGTAGATAGCCAGCGTCGGCCAGCACTGTGAGTGCGGCGCAGACGGTGGCGAGGCCAGCGAAGAAGGAGCGGGCGCGCAGGCTGGCGGAGCCGTCGGCAGCATCGGCCCAGCGCAGGAAGAAGTGAATAGCAGCCAGCGTGAGGGCCATGTTCGTGGCCGAGGGCAGGAAGCTGCGCCCAAGATAGACAGCCAGCGGCGAGATAGCCAGGAACAGCGCGGCGTAGAGACCAGTTAGCGACCCACTCAAGCGGTTGACGATGCGATAGAGGAGCAGGACGGCGCAAATGCTGGCAACCACGCTGACGGCGCGACCTAGCCACTCGTTCACCTGCAAGGGGCCGTAGAGCAGGGCAACCAACCAGTGGTAGAGCGGCAGGCCGCTGCTGACCGGCTGATCGCTCCAATCTACCATGGGCTGAAAGAGATTGAAGCCCGCCCGGTAGCTATTGCGAGCGATGCTGGCGGCGGTGGCCTGCGCTGCCGAACCAGAGTCGAGCAGCGGCGCATTGAGGGCAATCAGGCGCACGACGGCGGCCAGCACCAGGATTACCAGCAGGTAGGGGCGGGCATCAAAGGCAGCCAGCATTGGCGGCGCGCCCAATTGTGGCTTGAGGGGGCTGAGGGGGTTGGCGTAATTACTGGCTGACCGTCGCTGCATTGCTGCCTCATCCATGCTGATTATGTCTAGTGACATTATAGCGGATTCGGCTGGCAGCGGCAAGATCGCTGTGGGTTTTGGTCAGCTTGCGCGGGCTGGCTTCAGCTATTCAGGCCATTGGCGGCGTTGCTGAAGGCATTTTGCACCTTGCTGCCGACCAGCGCAACCGCCGCCATCGCCACCAGCGCGACCAGGGTGAGGATCAGGGCGTACTCCACCAACCCTTGCCCCTTGTGGCGCAGTTGCTTTGTCAGTCGCTGCTTGTTTGTCTGCTTCATCTTAGACTCCTTTTGCACACCAAACATGGGCCAATTGCAGCCCTCAACCTATTATACCGCCCATCCACCCACTTGGGCAATGGGAAAAAGGTACCGACTCGTCCCCCTAGCCACCGAGGTCTAGCACTCCCCGTTTGGCTAGCTAGCCGCAGTGCGGGTGGTTGGGTGTGCTGGTGCGGCTAATGCACGGGTTAGCTGCTGAATACATCTTTAGCCTGCTGCATCCTACCCTTGCACTGTGCTATGCTGCTGTTATGAACGTAAAGGAGATCATCCAACATCCAGCGAGCGACGCTGTATTGCTAGCTGCCAACCGCGCCAACTACCGTGAGTACTTTCGTCGCTATATGCTGCCTGGCTCTGCTGTGGAGTGGCATAGCGAACCAGGGCTGAGTTGGTTTGCCAGCGGCCTGCCCGCAGACTTCCTCAACGAGGTGTTTGAGCTTGACCTGGCGGACGATGCAGCCGAGGCAGCGATTGATCGGCTCCTTGCTTACTATCATAGCATTGGTGTGCCAAGCTTCTGGCTGATTTGGCCGGGAGTGCAGCCCAGCGACCTGGGCGCAAGACTTGAACGACGCGGCCTTAGCTTTGGTAGTGAGCAGCTTATGGTGCTTGACCTCGCCGATTTGCACGCGCCACCGCCTAGCCAACTAGAGATTAGCCGGGTTGACGACGAGCCAACCCTGCGTGAGTGGCTGCACCTGGTAGGGATCAGTTTTGGCTTTGACGATGTGCAGGTTACCGAGTTTCTCTTTGCTGGGCATCTACAGGCTGGTTTTGGCGATGCTGCACCCATGCACCGTTTCATTGCCCAGCAGGCTGGCACAGCAGTGGCGACCTGTTCGCTCAGCTACGACGCGGGGGTGGCAGGCATCTACGACGTGACAACCTTGCCCCCGGTTCGTAAGCAGGGCGCGGGTAGTGCGGTGGTGGCAACAGCCTTGCAGACCGCTATCGCTCGTGGCTACCACTACGCAATCTTGCAATCGTCAGCTATGGCTGTCCATGTTTATGAGCGGCTTGGCTTCCGCACGGTTGGCACCCTGGTTGTTTACAGCGATAGCTTAGAGATCACACCAGAGCCATAGCTAGCTACATAATTCCCATCTGCTAGCCGAACATGACGACCCTGCTACATAGCGTTCTTGCAGCAAGGGGTGCTGGCAGGGGCAGAGACAGTGCCGAAGGCTTCGAGGACGTTGTTGCTCTAGTCCTGGCTGGCTGGTCAGGCTGCCAAGTAGTTGTTGAAGAACCTATCCACGCGCTGGAGATATTCCTCTGGATAGAGCATCCCCGCCTCAACGTGGTGCGCGCCGTCTACCAGCCATTGCTCCTTCGGCCCAGCGTAGGAGTCGTACATCTGGATCGAGTCGGCGGAGCGGATCACCTGGTCGGCCAGGCCGTGGATGAACATGATCGGGCGGGGGGCGATCTTGCTCACTACATCTATTGGGCGAATCTTCTTGGCGTTGATGCCAGAGAACATTTCGGAGAAGCGTAGTAGCGGGGTGGCGACCAGGTTAGCTCCCATGCCGCTATAGAAGCTGCGGAAGCCGTAGTAGAAGGTGTCGTGCAGACTGGCATAGGGGCTGTCGGCAACAACAGCGCGGATATCATCACACTCGGCGGCGGCGAACAGGGCGGTAGCTGCGCCCATGCTCAGGCCGATCACGCCGATGCGCCGCGGGTCAACCCCCTTGCGCCGCTTGAGATACTGCACTGCCGCGTACACGTCCTGCCGCTCATGGTAGCCGATGGAGCTACCGCGCTTGCTGGCGGCACTGCGGCCATGATTGCGGAAGTCGAACAGCAGCACGCTATGGCCGAGAGCTTGTAGGCGGGCGGCTACCTCCATCAACTCCTCCTGGCAGGCAGTGAAGCCGTGGCAGATAATGATCGCATCACCCTTCGTCCCCGCAAAGTAGCGACCAAAGAGGCGCAGGCCATCCGCACTGCGGAAGCGCACGATGCGCGGGGGCTTCGTCCAGTTCTTGCGGGCGTTGCGGCGGCTGGTGGCGTGCAGATGATGAAACATACAGGTGGTAGGGTGGGTGAGGCGGTAGGCAGCGAGTGCAGAGAGGGCGGTGAATGCAGTGCCGCAGAGGGTGAACAAGCCACCCAGGGCGATGCTGGCGGTCAGCAGCAGGCGGGGCTGCTTTTGCGAGGCGGCGGGCGCAGCCACAAGCGTGCGAGACAGCACAGGCTGCTGCTCGGTGGTCAGGATCACGGGAGTAGCCATCTTCAACACCTCAACTTCTTTGCCAGACACAGCGGATCAGGTGACAGTTTCTAGCTCTAACCCTGCAAATATTATGCCATCCACGCCCCTGCCACATCCGCCGCAATGCTGATCTTTGCCTCCTCCTTTCGGGCGGGTGAGTGGGCCGCTCCCCACCTGATTTCGCCGCGGCAACCACCGGGCGTGCAGCTACCGCCGCTAGCATCGCTTCAACTGAACACAAATTGGCAACTACCCCCCACAATTTGGTATA
>JBBROH010000074.1:0-17719 GCA_038229595.1 Chloroflexia bacterium
ACGCGCACCGGCTGGGCCGCCGCTACTTGGCCTGAACGGACGGTCTCCTTGTGGGCGATCCCCCTGGGGACGGAAGGGACGATCCCCCTGCGGCCTGTCACCCTGGGGACGGAAGGGACGATCCCCTTGAGGCCTGTCACCCTGCGGACGGAATGGGCGATCCCCCTGCGGCCTGTCACCTTGGGGACGGGGAGGGCGATCTCCTTGTGGGCGATCCCCCTGGGGACGGAATGGGCGCGCACCGGCTGGGCCGCCGCTACTTGGCCTGAACGGACGATCCCCCTGCGGCCTGTCACCCTGGGGACGGAATGGGCGATCCCCCTGCGGCCTGTCACCCTGGGGACGGAATGGGCGCGCACCGGCTGGGCCGCCGCTACTTGGCCTAAACGGACGATCCCCTTGTGGCCTGTCGCCTTGTGGACGGGGAGGGCGATCTCCTTGTGGGCGATCCCCCTGCGGACGGAAGGGGCGCACCCCCGGTTGTGGCCCACTGCTGGGGCGGAAGGGGCGCGCACCGCCGCTGCTGGGGCGGCTGGGGCGGCCACCCTCCGGGCCGTGGTTGCGCGGGCGGGAAGGACGGTTGGGGGCCTGGTCATCTTGTGGCATTGCTGGTCATCTCCTTAATCTGTCTAATTATACCGAATAGGAGGGCCGCTGTCACTATGTTTAGGGCAAGCATCACCTCTATGATTGGATAAAACCTTATGCTGCTGCGGTCGGGCTTGCTTGGTGGCAAGGCCAGCCGTAGCTCTGCCCCGTCGCCACCAGGCTGGCGATCAAGTATGTTATAATTAGCCTATGATCGGAGAACGTGCGCGCCAGCCTCACAGTGCAAGCAGCGGCCCCTCCCGCTATCTCCTGCCGCTTGGCTTGCTGGGGGCGGCTGCTCTCGGCCTGGGCGGCGGCCTTGCCGTCAGCCTCGGCAACCCGCTGATCCCCTTCGCGCTGATCGCGGGGCTGTTGGCGATCCCTTTGCTGCTAGCGGCGGGTATCCAGCGGTTGATTGTGGCGGCGGCGGTGGTAGCTGTGCTGCTGCCCTTTGCCACCCTGCCGATCAAGCTGATCATCACCCCTGCACTCTTGGAGATCGTCCTCCTCTTTCTCTACGCGGTCTGGCTGGCGCGGCTGCTGCGCGGCGGCGGGCTGAACGCTTCGCCCGTCCACTTGCCGCTGCTGATCTTTGTCGCCCTCAGCCTGTTCTCCCTGATCCTCAACTCGCCGCGCATCAGCGGTGATGAGGCGACCAGCGTCGTCCACAATTACTTTCGGTTGCTGCTCGGCATCATCCTTTTCTACGCCGTGGTGAGCAGCGTCAACTACGCGCAGGCGAAGCAGCTAGCCCGTTGCCTGATCCTGGCCGGTGGCGCGGCTGGTGCGCTAGGCCTGGGGCTGTGGGCCTTGCCCGACAGCCTGGCAGAGCGGCTGCTGCGTGGGCTGAAGGTGGTCGGCTATCCTACCGACAAGGTGATCCGCTATGTCGAGGACAACCCGGCAAAGGGGGAGCGGGCGATTGGCACCTCGGTTGACCCCAATAGCTACGCTGGGATGCTGGTGGTCGTCTTCACTCTCGCCCTCAGCCAACTGCTGGCGAAGAAGGAGCAGCGGTTGCTGCCCCAGTGGTTGCTGCTGGCCTGCACTGGGGCCAGTGGTCTCGCCCTGCTACTGACCCAGAGCCGCTCGGTCTGGATCGGGGCGGCGGCGGCGGCTCTGTTCCTTGCACTGGTGCGCTATCGGCGGCTGTTCCTCTACGGCGGGTTGGGCCTGGTCGCGGTGTTCGGCCTGGGTGTTGGCGGCAAGTACCTAGCCCGCCTGCAAGAGGGGTTGGCCTTTCAAGACCCCGCCCAGGTGATGCGCCTCAACGAGTACCGCAATGCCTTCGATATCATCCAGCGTTACCCCTACTTCGGGGTGGGCTTCGGGCGCAGCGGCGAACTGACCCTCACTACCGGGGTTAGCAGCGTCTACCTGACGATAGCCACGCGCATGGGGCTGATCGGCCTGGCTAGCTTCGCCTTCGTCTTCTTCGCCTTCTTCGCCTACGTGCTGCCCCGCCTGCGGAGTAGAGCGGCAACCAACACCATCCCCAATCCCAATCGCCAACCCAACCTTCCCCCACAAGCAAATAGTGGGTCGGATAGGGAGGTGGCCCGTACCCTCCTACTGGGGTTGGTAGCGGCAGTGATCGGGGCATTGGTGGTGGGTCTACCCGACCACTATTACTTTAATATCGAGTTCCCGCACATGAGCGCGCTACTCTGGCTGTACATAGGGCTGGCAGTGGTGTTGGCGAAGGCGGTGGACGGTTTCGCACAAAGGAGCAACGATGGAACTGGACATAGACGCGATCATGAGGACGATCCCGCACCGCTACCCCTTCCTGCTGCTAGATCGGGTGGTCGAACTTGAGCCGGGCAAGCGGGCAGTGGGGATCAAGAATGTCAGCGCGAACGAGCCGTTCTTCCAGGGCCACTTCCCCCACTACCCGCTGATGCCGGGCGTGCTGATCCTGGAGGCGATGGCCCAGGTTGCGTCGGTGATCGTCCAGGTGCAGCCTGAACACCAGGGTAAGCTGGGGGTCTTCACTGGCATAGACAACGCCCGCTTCAAGCGGCAGGTGCGGCCCGGCGATACTCTGCGCCTGGAAGTGACGATCACCCGCGTGCGCCTGCCGATGGCGACTGCCAGCGGCGAAGCGACGGTGAATGGTGAACTCGCCTGCCGTGCTGACCTGATGTTTGCCTTGACCGACGTGCAACCCTGACCCTAGCAGAGTGATGGCAGCATATAGAGAGCGGAGAGCAACTAGATGTACCAACCCTATAACGAGCAGCAATACGCTCCAGCCACAGTCGACCCTCAGCGACCGCCCACCCGCACCCAGGCTTATGGTCTGTTCCTTACCGTGCTGGTGCTGAACGTGATCGGGCAGTCGCTGGTGACAGTGCTGCTGACGGTGATCTTCGGTCAGCGGGCCACCGACTCGGCCCCAATCACGATGATCACCGTTGTCTTCAGCGAGATACTCTTTATCGCCCTGCCCGTGATCGTCTTCTGTCGCGCCTTCGGCTACGATCTGCGGGCCACCCTGCACCTGCACCCCACCACTTGGCGGGCGGCAGGCTTGAGTATCCTGATCGCCTTCCTCGCCTGGCCGCTGGCGGTCAGCCTGGGTAACATTACCGAGATCGTGCTGGGCGGTCTGTTCGGGCGGCTACCCGACCTGGTGCCGCCACCGCAAAGCGGCCTGGAGGCGATCCTCTACTTGCCGGTGCTATCCCTGCCAGCAGCATTGTGTGAGGAGCTACTCAACCGCGGCGTGCTACAAAGGACGTTTGAGCGGCAGGGCTGGGTGCGTACCGTGCTGGTGGTCGGCCTTTTCTTTGGTGTGTTCCACCTGGGGTTGCGACCACTGCTCTACACCGCGCTGCTGGGCGGCATCCTCGCCTTCGTCGTCTACCGTACAGGCTCGATCTTCAACTCGATGCTCGCTCACGGCTTCTTCAACTCGATCAGTGCGGTGCTGCTGCTAGTAGACTACTTCGGGGCCACCAACGCGCAGCCCGATGCGACCCAGGGGGCGACAAATCTGGGCGACCTGTTCCCCCCTGTCTTCCTCGCCCTGCTGGCGGTCGCCACCCCCCTGCTCTACCTCGCCCTGCGCGCTCTCCCGCGTGGCCCGCACTCGGCAGAGGCCCAGAACGCAGGGCTGAAGAAAGTAGAGGCCGCTGGGCAGCAACCGGCCAAGCCTGGCCCGACCAGCGTCACCAACAGCTTCGGCAGCGAACTGGTGATGCTCGTGTTGATCGGCTTGCTGTTTGCCGCTCTTGCCTTGGCCGAAGTGTTCTTGCGCCTGAACCCCCAACTGCTGCGCCTGGGTAGCTGATGAGTGAGCCGCAATCGCCACCCTCTATCTTGCCCGTGCCTGCTGCTGTGCTGCTACCCACGCCCGATCTGGCGAAGGAGGCCGCGTCGCGCCGCCCAACGCGGGCGCAGGCCCTCGCCCTCTTTCTCCTTGTGCTGCTCGGCTTCCAGTTCGGTGCCTACCTGATCATCTGGTTCCTGCGCCTGTTCTTCAAGCTGAATAGCAACTGGGTAATGCCGATCAACGACCTGGCCCAGGTGCTATTTATTGCCGTCCCCAGCCTGCTGTTCTGCCTGCTCTTTCGCTACGACCTGCGCTCGACCCTGAGCCTCTACCCCACTAGCTGGAAGGGGGTGGGCCTGAGCGTGCTGATCGGCTTGAGCGTCTGGCTGCCAGCCAACTTCATCGCGGTGCTGTTCAACCTGTTGCTAGAGCAGCTTGGCCCGGTCGCCCCGCAACTGCCCAGCCCCAGCAATCAGTTTCAAGCACTACTCTACCTGCCCTCGGTGATCCTGGTGCCAGCAGTCTGCGAGGAGTTGCTCAATCGTGGTGTCCTGCAACGAGCTTTCGGCGGGCGTGGGCTGCTCCGCACGGTAAGTAGCATTGCCATCCTCTTTGGCGTGTTCCATCTGGGGGTCAGCACTCTCGTCTACACCACGATCCTTGGCGGTGTGCTGGCCTACGTCGTCTATCAGACTGGCTCGCTCTACAACTCGATGATTGTCCATGCTACTGCCAACGCGGTCAGTACCGTGCTGCTAGTTGGCTCCTACTTCTTCAGTGCGCCAAAGCAGGCCATCTCGCTCGACAAAGCACCTGCGCCGAGCGCGCTCGCCAACAGCGACAACACGGGTGCGGGCTTGCTCGGTTTCGCAATCCTGATCCTGATCCCGATCAGCTACCAGGTGCTGCGCCGCGCCCTCCGCGCCCTGCCGCTCGGCCCGCACGCAGAGGCCGCCAGCCAGCCCGCCCCGCAAGCGAAGCAGAGCCGCCGCCAGGGGCTGGCCGAAGTGCTGGTCACAGCCCTGGTCGGGATCGTGTTCGCCGTATTTGCTGCCTACGAGCTGTACGCCATCCTCTACCCGCGTGCTTAGCCGATGAGCAGCCTACGAAGGTGGGTAGTCGGCGGCGGGGCGGGATTGCTGCGCTCTGGCCTGCGGCTGGTCGGCGTGGGGCGTGGTCAGCGGCCTGCTGCGCCGCAGCGGGTGCTGCTGCTCAAACCTTGCTGCATTGGCGACCTGCTGTTCACCACTCCCTTGCTGGCTGCAATCAGCGAGTTCTGGCCGGGGGCGGCGGTGGATTACCTAGTGGGGCCGCACTCCCGCGCTGCCGTCCTCGGCAACCCACGCCTGAACGAAATCGTGGATGCAGGGCTGGTAGGGGCGGGTCGCTATCCCTGGCCTGCTATGCTGAAGCTGGCGGGCGCACTGCGACGGCGGGGCTATGCGGCAGCCTTCGTGCCAGATCGTTCCCCCGCCCTCGCCTTGCTTGCCCTGCTCGCCCGCATCCCCTATCGGGCTGGGCTGAACAGCAGCGGGCGTGGCCTCGGCCTTAGCGTGGCGGCCCCTGTAGACGACCGCCAGCCTCGCCACGAGGTTGAGCGTTACCTGGATGTAGCCCGCGCCGCTGGCCTGCCCCTGCCCAGCCAACCGAGGCTAGAATACTACCCCGGCGCACAGGCAATGGAGCAGGCGGCGGCTCTGCTGGGCGAACTAGGGTTGGGCAGCCGCCCGCTGATTACCCTCAATCCTGCTGGCGGGGTCAATCCTGGCACGGTGCTGAAGGAGAAGCGGTGGCCGCTAGCCGCCTGGCGTGCGCTTCTACCCAGGCTGGCTGCGCTGGCCGACGTGCTGGTGATCGGCGGCCAAGCTGACCTTGCGTTGGCGGCGGCTGTCACTGCCGAACTGCCCGCCCACAACGTCGCGGGCCGCCTCGACCTGGCCGCTACTGGCGCACTCTTTCAGCGGGCTGCCCTACACCTCGGCGGCGATACTGGCACCAGCCACCTCGCTGTGGCCTGCACCTGCCGCACTGTTGCTATCTTCGGGCCGACTAGCGTGCTACAGTACGGTCTCTACGGCCCAGCGAACCTGGTTCGCAGCCTCTACCCTGTGGGCAAGCAGGGGGGTGGCGGCCTGACCAGCGACGTGCCGGTAGCAGGGGTCTATGCAGCGGCGCGCGAGTTGCTGGGCGATCTGTAAAGAGGTTTGCAGAGCTGTGTAAAGCAGTTGCGTAACCTCTACCCCGCTTATGCGTATTATTGGGTAGAGACTATGCGGGGGTTAGCGCGATGAGGCTGAGGGAGCAGGGTCGCAAGTGGATACTGTATGGGCTGCGGCTACTGTTCTGGCCGCGCCTCTGGCTGCAACGGCGCAGGCTGGGCCGCCTGGAGCGGGGGGAAGCAGGGCGGGTGCTGGTGATCCGCCCCGACCACCTGGGCGACTTCCTTTTTGCCACCCCCGCCCTGTTGCGCCTGCGGGCTGGCTTGCCAGAGAGTAAGATTGCGCTAGCGGTTGGCCCCTGGTCGGCGGCGGTGGCTGGGCGCAATCCTGGTGGCAGCGTGGATACTCTCTTGCAGATACCCTTCCCCGGCTTCAGCAGGCAGCCGAAAGGCGGTTGGTGGCAGCCATATCACATCCTCTGGCAGATGGCCCACGCCTTGCGGGCAGAGCAGCGGCAGCATGGTCGCTTCGCCTTCGCCCTCAATTTGCGCTTCGACTTCTGGTGGGGTGCGCTGCTCTGCCTGCTAGCCGACATCCCTGCTATTGGCTATGCCACCCCGCTCAACCGCCTGTTTACCGTGCTGTCCCTACCTTATGTCGCGGGGCGGCATGAGGTCGCGCAGAACCTGACCCTGGTGGAGGCAGCCCTACACCGCTACGCCTGCCTGCCCCTACCAGTCACCGCGCCCGACCCCTTCTTCAGCGTCAGCGAGGCCGAGCGTGCCGAGGTGGATGTGCTGCTGACCGCGCAAGGGTTGGCGGCTGGCGAGTACACTGTGATCCACCCTGGGGCTGGGCATAGTAGCAAACAGTGGCCGCCCGAACGTTGGGCCGCCGTTGCTAGCGGCCTCTTGGGGCAAGCGGCGGGCTGGCTAGTGCTGACTGGCAGCGAGGCCGAGCGCAGCCTGTGCGAAGATGTAGCCCACGCCCTGCCAGCCAGCCAGCGTGAGCGCGTGCTGAACCTGGCAGGGATGACCAGCCTGGGCCAACTAGCCGCAGTGCTTGAGCGGGCGCGGCTGGTGCTGGGGGTGGACAGTGGCCCACTGCACCTGGCCGCAGCCTTGGGCCGCCCCACCTTGCGCCTGTTTGGGCCGAGCGATGCTGCAATCTGGGGACCCTGGCCGCCCGGCTCTCCCCAGCATAAGGTAGTGCAGGCCGCTAGCCTGGAGCAGATTACGGCGGCTCAGGTACTACAACTCCTAGAAGCGGAGCGGGGTGTGGCACAGCCCTTGCTTTGAGCTTAGCGTAAGGTAGTCTAATTAGCACAAGTATAGAGGGCAGTGATGGCGCAGACAATGAAGGCAAAAATACTGGTTGTAGACGACGACGTATCCATCCGAGGGATGTACGCTGAGATTCTTGAGGATGAGGGCTATGAGGTTACGACTGCCAGCGATGGTCAGGATGCTCTGCGCCAACTGGGTGGCGTGCAGGTAAAAGCCGTCCTGGTAGACATGATGATGCCGGGCATGGATGGTCTCGAACTATGCCGCCAGTTGCGGCAAGCAGATGACACCCGCCTGCTACCGATCATCCTCATATCGGCTGGCCCCAACGTGGTAGGTAAGGCGAAGGAGGTACAGGCCAACGCTGTGCTGGTCAAGCCCTTCGACCTGGACAACCTCTTGAGGCTGGTAGATAAAGTTGTTGTGGCTGAGGGTGCAGGCACCGAAGATGTAATCGAGCATGGTCGCAACCCTTTCTCTGGTGGCTCCGCCTTGCATGTGGATTGCAGCTTCCAGGAGAAGTACTACGAGCGGCACTGAGGCGAAAGCGCGGGTACGCAAACAGGCACTCCCACTAGCGGAGTGCCTGTGCTATTTCGAGCAGGTTGCCTGCCGGGTCAGTGCAGTAAGCGACCCGCTGGCCCCAGGGCTGGTCGTTAGGCGGTAGTACCACCGTAGCTCCCAGCGCGACCAGGCGCACCAAATCGTCGTCTACCGCATCGCAATGCAAGGATAGGGCAAAAGGGTGGGCAGCGATGCCCTCTCCTATGCGGGTGGTTGGGTTGGCGGCGAGGCCGAGGAAGTGGGCCATGAAGGGCTGGTCAGTCAACGCGAGGGTGAAGCTGCCGAGGGCCAGTTCGGTGTAATGGGCCATCTGGCGCACGAGATGGAAGCCACAGCCCACCAGGTAGAAGTGAGCCAGCCGCTCTGGGTCGGCGCACAGCAGCAGGGTGAGTGGACGTTCGGCAATGATCGCCACCGCTAGTTCTTGCGCCGAAAAGAGTCCAGGATACCCTTGTTGCGTGGAGCAGGCGCAGCAGGCAAGGGGCTGGCTGCCCCCATACCGCCGCCGCCCCCAGTCTGCCAGTTGCGGCCCGAACGCTCTGGCACGGGGATGCTGGTCAGGTTGCCACGCCGGGTTGCGCCGGGCCGCTTGCGCGCTTCCTCCTCGGCTCGCTCTGCCGCAATCTGCGCCATTAGGCCGACAAGCTGGGCGATCTCTTTGTCGTTGACGCTGGCAGTTTGCAGGCGGGTCATCTCCCCATGCAGGCTGATCAGGAAGTCGCCTCGGCCTAGCAGCCGCTCGGCCTGGCTGGCCCGCGCCCCCGTCAGGGCTTCAGCCTCCTCCATGCTAGCTAGCCGCCCGATCAGGCGGGCGGGGAAGTTGGTTTCGGTCAGCAGCGGCTTGATCGCGCTCGGCTGGCTAGCCCCGCAAACGAAGTGGATACCCGCTGTGCGCCCACGGGCGATCAGGCGCAGCAGCAGCCGCTCCAGGTTCTCGTCGGCCCCCGCTAGCAGGTCGGGCAGTTCGTCAATAAAGACCAGGATAGTGGGGGTTTCAGTTCCCTCCTCTGTGCGCCACTCCATCTGCCGCGCAAGCCAGGCAAGGCGGTGGTTGGCCTCCACCTGGTCGCTGATCGGGGGGCAGAGGAGGTGTGGTAGGCCATCCCAGGCCGCAAAGACGCTCGTCCGCTTCTTGCGACCACCCACATCTAGCAGCATGAGCTGCACCTCGTCGGGGCCGTTAGCGAGGGCAAGGCAAGCGATCATCGCACTCATCACGCTGCTCTTGCCGCTGCCAGCCTGACCCATGATCAGCAGGTTTGCCACTTCGGGGCTGACCAGGCGCAGCAGTAGTGGTGTTCCCTCGTAGTCGAGGCCAAGCAGGGCAGTGGCCGTTGGCACAGCCCCTTCGTCGCTGTCTTCGCTGCTTAGTTGCTGGTAGAGGGGTAGCAGGCGCACGGTGCTAGGGTCGGCGCGGGGAACTTCGAGGGCGAGACTGTCGCCGTGGCGAGCAAGGCGCACCGAACCGACCGCCAGGGCAGCCGCCAGTTGGCTGGTCAGGGCTGCTACCCGCCCGCCGCGCACCCCAGGGCCGAGGCTGAGATTATAGCTGATCAGCCGCGGCGAGAGGGTACCACCCTCAATCCGCGCTTCGACCCCAGCGTGGGCCAGGAAGGCTTCGATTGCGCTAGCCTGCTGCTCAAGTAGCTCGTTCATTGGGCCATCCCCTTGTGTTCTCTGCTACCAATTATACAGCATCGCGCAAGCACCCACGTCCCCTCATCAGTTTTGTGGCTTGATCACCGCAACCACCCGGCCCTGCACCAGCACGCTGTCTTCGCCACGCTGGGGGTAGAGGCGGATCGGCTCCTTCGCTGCCGTCGCCGACTTCAAGTAGACGTGATCGCGCTTGCGATAGAACTGCTTGAGCGTGATGTAGCCCGCTGGGTCATCGGAGTCGGTCAGTTCGGCCACCACAAAGTCACCGTCCTCGGCCCAACTCTGCGGCTTGATCACTACCACATCACCAGGGTTGATGCCGACATGAGTCATCGAGGTGCCACGCACACGCAAGGCGTAGCTGCTCTCTGCCACCGACCCGCTGAGAGCGACCATATCATCGCTCTGGTTGCCAGTGGTGCCGTAGTCGCGGTAGGCAATCGTCACCTGGTAGTTGCCCGCAGCGATCTCGCCAACGACCGGGATGAAGCTGTACTGCTTGGGGTCGAAGGCGGCGCGTAGCTGGCGTAGGCTAGCGACCACCCCGCTCGTCACCTCGCGCACGCTGCTGTTGAAGCGATTGCGCCCCTGACCAGGCTGGCTGGCAGCAGGGTGGCTGACAACAGCCCCCGCCTCGCAGCCAACAATGCGGCCCCGCTCATAGTGCAGCGGGTAGGTATGGACACCATGTTCGTCACGGCTGAAGGCGTAAACCTCGTTGCGGCTGATCATCTATCGCCCCCTCTCTGGCGGTCGCGCTCTGCTTGCTGCTATCGGGTCGCTAACCCCTGTAGCACGGGGTCGGTGGGGGAGCAGCCACCTTCTGGCCCTCGGTGCGATTGCTCCCTGAATCGGCAAGAGCCACTGACGGTTGCGATCCGCCGTGGCTCCTCACCCTAACCTCTGCCCTCGCGGGTGGGGCGGTGGTGCCTTAGAAGACCTGGCGGATGACGGCGACTACGCGCCCCTGGATTGTCAGGTTGTTCTCGCTGGTGAAGATCGGGTCCATGGTCGCGTTGGCCGGTTGCAGGCGTACCTGGCCCTTGCCGTCACGGTAGTACCGCTTGAGGGTAGTGATCTTCTCGTCCTCCAACCAGGCAGCAACCGTCTGGCCTTCTTCGGCGGTGTCCTGACTGTGCATCACCACAATGTCGCCATCGTTGATCAAGTCCTCGATCATCGAGTTCCCCTTGACGCGCAGGGCGAACAGGCCATCCTCGCGGCCCGCATAGCGACCTACCAGGTCGGGGGTGATCTCGATAGTCTCGGTTGTCTCGCTAACCTGCCCAGCGACCAGTTCGCTCATCACTGGGATCGGTGAACCGGCGGCAATGAAGCCTGCAATTGGCAGCGCGAAGCTGAAGTTGCGACGAACCTGCTCAACCAGTTCGATGGTGCGCGAAACCTTGCGGTCGCGGCGGATCAGCTTAAGCTCCTCCAACCGCTTGAGGTTGTAATCCACCACCGAGGTAGAGGAGATCGTCAGCGCACCCTGGATGTCGCGGATGCTCGGCGAGTAGCTGTACTCCTCCTTAAACGCCTTGATAAACTCGTAAATCTTGATTTGCAGACCTGAAAGCGTCTCTGACTTCTTCATCTTTACCTCCTTAGGGTAGGGGCTAGGCGACTGGTTGGCAGCCGCGATTGGCGGGTTTGCTGAAGCGGCATCGAAGCTGGTGGATTGCTGATCTGGTTCGTTGGCGAAGCCGCTGGTGATCTGTTCTGAACTAGTGTGCTAATCTCTGTCATTGTAGCACAGAACCGTTGTTCGTGTCAATAGGCTAGCGTGCATTTGTTCTGTTTTTCCTCCCAAATTGGCTAGCTATTCAGGGTCAGGACGATCTGCTAGCAAATTGGTACGCTGAGCCGCGCAGATCAGCGCGTTCGGGGCGGCCTGCGCCAGCCAACGCTACGCACTCGTCCGCGACCGAGCCAGCAATCGGCTCTCGCAAGTTCGCTAGCTGCTCCCTGGCCGCCTGAACAGCCAGCCTTGATCGAGCCAGATTGACACTGGAACTGGGCCTGTGCTATGCTGGGCGTGAAACCTGGCCGTGAACGGGGCTGGTTGGGGTGGAAGATACATCCTCAGCCGCAGCTTTAGCCGCCTTCCAGCCTTGCGCTCATCGCCGTTGCCTACTACAATTAGGGGGTGCAGTCTAGCTGCCCCAGACAAGGAGTACCTTGATGAGTTTTACGATCTTTGACATTGTATTGCTGCTGCTCGGTTTTGGCTTCCTGGCCTTTGGCTTCGCCCAGGGTTTGGTCAAGATGGGGATTGGGGTGATCGGCTTTTATCTCGCCCTCCTAATCAGCGCGGTTGTCAGCGATCCCTTTGCTCGTTGGGCAGGTGGGCTGCTGAAGGTGGAGCGGGTGGGCAGCGGTGGTTACCAGATTCTGATGTTCTTCCTGGTGCTGCTCACCCTCAGCTTGCTGATCATAGCTGCTCTGTTCTCCTCCGTGCGCGTCTCCAGCCTGCCGAAGGCTCTGCTAGCCCTCGACCAGGTGGGGGGGATGGTGCTGGGGGCGGTATTCGGCCTGCTCGTCCTCGTCATGCTCGCCACCCTGATCAAGTCGCTGGTCAACAACGCTGGCTCCAGTGCCTTGAGCGGCCTGCCCCTATTCGGCTTTCTGTTCACTAACGCCGAGAACTCGATCACGGTCAACCTGCTCTACAACCTGACTGGCGTGGTGCAGCTCCTACTTTCCCCCATCCCCAACTCGCAAAACCTGTTTATCTTCCACTAACCAGCCTGCTTCACCAGGGGTGGGCAGGTGGCAACCATGCTAGCTACCTGGAGGAACCAGACCTTGAACCCGAAGACGCTCGTCACCCTCGAATACCCCAAAGTGTTGCAGAAGCTGGCCGCCTACACTGCGTTCTCCGCTAGTCGCGAACTGGCTCTTGGCCTTGAGCCGAGTAGCGACCTTGAAGTGGTGCGCGCTCGCCAGCAGATTACCAGCGAGGGGGTGCGCGTGCTGCAACTGCGGCCCGACACGGCGGTGGGGGCGGCCCACGACATCCGCGACCTGATCCGCCAGGGGGAGATTGGTGGGGCGATCCAGCCCGCTCAACTATTGGACATCGAGTCTACCCTGGTCAGCAGCCGCACCCTACGAGTCAGCTTGCTGCGCTTGAGCGAGGGGCGCGAGGACGAACTGGCAGCTATCGCCCAGGTTGCGCGACGGCTGGCGAACCTGCCAATGCTTGAGCAGGCAATCAATCGCACTATCTCGCCCAGTGGTGAGGTACTGGATACTGCCAGCCCGAAGCTGGCAAGCATCCGCAGTGGCATCAAAGAAGCGTATGGTAGGCTGATTGACCGCCTCAATACTCTGCTCTATTCTGAGCAGTGGAGTAGGGTGTTGCAGGAGCCAATTATCACCACCCGTAACAACCGCTACGTCTTCCCAGTCAAGAGCGACTTCAAGGGCCAGGTGCGTGGTATAATCCACGACCAGTCTGGTAGTGGGGCAACCGTGTTTATGGAGCCGTTGGCAACGGTAGAGCTGAACAACACCTGGCGGCAATTGCAGCTTGAGGAGCAGGACGAGATCGAGCGGGTGTTGCGCGCGCTAGCGGCCCAAATTGGGGGCTACGGCAACGAGATTCGGCAGGCGGTTGAGGCTCTGGCTGAGATCGACCTCGCGCTGGCGAAGGCGAAGTACAGTGTGGATAGCCTCGCCAGTGAACCCGCCCTCTTGCTGGTGCAGCAGGCGGCAGCGGTGGGCAAGACCCCGCGCGACTTTACTGCTACACCGGGGTTGCACTTCAAGAACGCGCGCCACCCGCTGATCCCTGGCAAGGTAGTGCCGATCACAATCGAGCTTGGCAACAGCTTCCGCGCCCTGGTGATCACCGGGCCAAACACTGGCGGCAAGACAGTCAGCCTCAAGACGGTTGGACTGCTTAGCCTGATGGTCCAGGCAGGTTTGCATATCCCTGTTGACCAGGGTAGTACAGCCTTGATCTTCGATCAGATTTTTGCTGATATTGGCGACGAGCAAAGCATCGAGCAGTCACTCTCCACCTTCAGTTCGCACCTGACCAACATTGTGGCTATCCTGCGCGAGGCCCGCACCGGCGCACTAATCCTGCTGGACGAACTGGGAGCTGGCACCGACCCGCTAGAAGGCTCGGCCCTGGCCCGTGGCATCATTAACGACATGATGAGTCGTAACATCCTGTTGGTAGCTACCACCCACTACTCAGAACTGAAAAGCTACGCCTACAGTACACCAGGGGTGGAGAATGCTTCGGTTGAGTTTAATGTGGAGACCCTATCGCCCACCTATCGTTTGACTATCGGCCTGCCGGGTCGCAGCAACGCGCTGGCGATTGCCCGCCGCCTGGGTCTACCAGGCAACATCATCGAGGGGGCGCAAGAGCTAGTCAGCCCCCAGGCCGCCGAGGTCGAGTCGCTACTGGCGGGCATCCGCATTGAGCGGGAGCAGGCCACCCACGCCCGCCTGGACGCTCAACAAAAGAGCCGCGATGTTGCCCAGTTGCAGCGCGACCTGCGCGCCCAGCTTCGCAATATCGAGCGGCTGCGCGAGAAGGCGGTAGAGGAGGCGCGGGAGCAGGCCGAGGAGGAGTTGAAGGAGGCGCGTAGGCGGTTGCGCGAGGCTAGCAGCACGCTAGAGCAGGCCAGCAGTCGGCAGGCTCTGGCCGATTCGCAGCGGCAGCTTGAGGAGACCCAGCGGCAGGTGCGCCAGGCCCGCGGACTAGAGGGCGGCCAAGCAACCAGCGTGGCCCAAATGCTGGCGACCAGCGAGACCGGCGTAACCCCCGCCGAGACCCCGCAGCGGCAGGCACGGCAGACTGGCCCTGTTGCTACCCCCACCCAGCCCGCGCCGAAGGAGCAGGCACCCCGCCCCTTGCAGCCAGGGGATCGCGTCTTTGTCGAATCGCTGGCGAGCGAGGGCGAGGTGGTCAGTGCGCCAGGGACGGACGGCGAGGTAGAGGTGGCCCTCGGTGCCTTCAAGATGCGGGTGCCGGTCAAGGAGTTGCGGCGCATCGGCGGGCGGCAACAGGGTAGCGTCACCCTCAATATTGCTGCCCCGACCGGGCTAGCGGCCAGCCCCGGCCTTGAGTACGATATGCGGGGCTGGCGGGCCGAGGAGGTCGAACCTGCCCTGGATCGCTACCTCAACGATGCTAGCATGGCGGGTCTGCCTTACGTGCGGATCATCCACGGCAAGGGGACGGGTGTGCTGCGCCAGGTAGTGCGCGACTTGCTGGCAAAGAGTTCGCTAGTCGAGAGCTACGGTTCTGCCGCGCAGCAGGCGGGCGGCGACGGGGTAACGGTGGCGAAGCTGAGTGGAAGGTGAGGGTGTGGGTAGTTTAGTGGCTGGCAACTATCGCCAGTTTTGATGATGAGCAGGTAGTATGCTTTGCTGCAAGCAGGCAACCTTGCCCGCAGGTAGCAAGGGTAGAGTACAATAAGATAGGAGATGCAGATGTGAGATGTGTAACCTGTGGAGCTGAGAACCAGGAAGATGCACAAGCCTGTGCTACTTGTGGTGCATCGTTGCGTGTCCCCCGCGTGCAACTCTACCTCGACCAGGCTGAGAGTAGTACGATCAGCAGCAACTTTGAGCAGGCTACCAAGAGGTTGGCAGCGGCTGACCTGGAGATGATTAGCCTCAGCCTGGTGCAGCGCAGCCAGCACTTCTTCAGCGCACGGGCCTTCTGGATTCAGGGACGCATCTATTTCGGCAAAGGGATGCTCAACGAGGCGGCTGCGGAGATGCTGTTGGCAGAGAGCGAACTGCGCGAACACCCTCTTGGCGCAAGACTTCTTAGCCAGGTACTCAACGGCCTCGGCACCATCAGCTATTACCAGGACCTTAGCGATGAGGCAAGTGGCTACTTTCGGCGCAGCAGCAGCCTGGCCCTCGCCGTCGGCGAACACGCGGTAGCAGCTAAAGCCTTCAACAACCTGGGCAACATCTGCCTCAATAGTGGTGAGGTAGAAAAAGCCATTGACTTCTACACTCAGGGTCTGGAACAGGCCGAGCTTGACGACGCACCCGCTGCCCTGGCCGACAACTACCGTACCCTCGCCTTGCTCTATGCCAGCTATGGCCCCTATAGCCTGGCACTGCGCTATGCAGCCAACGCCCTGGCCCTTCGTGAGCGGATCGAGAGTCTTGATATGCGCTGCCTGATCACCGCCGAGGCCGCCAGCGTCTATGTCAGGCATGATGACCTGACCGAGGCCGAGGTCTACCTGCGTGAAGCCCTGAAACTGGTTGCTCAGAGCGGTAATCCGATCGTTAAGGAAGCAGTTGCTCTACACTTCGGCGATTTGATGTGGCGCAAGGGCAACAATCATGCCTGGCTCACTGGTACGATCAAGACGATCAGCGATCCTAGCAGCAAGGTCTTCCTCAAGGGGCGGAGTGCCGTGCAACTGGCTGCCTACTACATAGCTCAGGCAGATTGGGCTAAGGTACGCCGCCACCTGCACTGGATCAGGAACCACGCCATCGAAGGGGTGGAGTTGCAGGAGCTACCCCTGCTCCATCTGGCTCAGGCGATGATCCATGCCGCTCTAGAGCAGTGGGCCGAAGCCGAGGAGCAGTTCAAGCTGGCTCTCTCCGATCATAGCCTACCACGCTACAACCAGGCTGACACGCTGGGGGAGTACGCCCAAATGCTGTTTCGCTATGCTGCCGCCGCCAGTCCAGAGCGGCAGGTTGAGGCCGTCGCACTGGCCCAGCAGGCCGCCCACATCTTCCACGAGTTGGAGCTGCCAAAGTGTGCCGCCGCGATTGAGTTGCTGGCGGCAGGTTAAGTGCGCCTCAACTACGCCTTGCCTGGCTCCTGCCGCCCACCCACACTCTGGTTCGCCTCGTCCAGGGTCAGTTCCTCTAGCACGGCCCGCAACGCGTCCTGCCACTTGCTGCCGATGGTACGACGGCTGAGGCGTACCAACCTCGCGCCTACCTTGAGGTCGGGGAAGCGGCGGGCTACCCTGCTGTAGGGCAGTTTCGCCAACCGCCCACCCGCCGCCGCGCGCTCGGAGAGGCGGATGGTGATCTCGTTCTCGCTGGTCAGGATCGCATCTACCCCGGCACGCAGAGCGAGACCCTTGACCTGCACGATGTAGAGCAGACTCTTGGCCGGGGCAGGCAGCGGGCCAAAGCGATCCTCCAACTCCTGGCTCACCTCGTGGCTCTGCAATGGGCTGAGCGGGCGGGCCAGCCGCTGGTACAGCTTTAGGCGCAGGGCAGCGTCTGGCACGTAATCCTCTGGCAAGTAAGCCTGGATTGGCAAGTCGATGATCAGTGGTTGATCGTCTAGTTCGGCTTCGGCAGCCATCTCGCTCTGGGCCTGCATCTCGCCCAGGTCGGCGTTGCCACCCTCCACCTTCAGGCCGCCGCCACTGGCAGTCCGCATCTGCTGGCGGGCCTGTTCTACCGCGTGGGCTAGCAGGCGGGTGTAGAGGTCGAAGCCGACCTCAGTGATGTGGCCGCTCTGCTCCTGGCCCAGCAGGTTGCCCGCCCCACGAATCTCCAGGTCGCGCATAGCAATGCGGAAGCCCGCGCCAAGCTCGGTCGCCTCCTGAATCGCGTGCAGCCGCTCCTGTGCGTCGGGGTTGAGGTGCTGGCCCTTGTGGTAGAGGAAGTAGGCATAGGCCCGCGTTGCACCCCGCCCCACCCGCCCGCGCAACTGGTAGAGTTGAGCCAGGCCAAAGTTCTCTGCCTCGTCTACGATCAGCGTGTTGGCGTTGGGGATGTCCAGCCCCGACTCGATGATCGTGGTCGCCAGCAGCACGTCGATCTCGCGGCCCACAAAGGCGTTCATCACCCGCTCTAGCTCATGCTCCTCCATCTGCCCATGCCCAATGCCAAAGCGCGCCTCCGGCACCAGAGCTTGTAGCTTGTTCAAGGTATGCCCGATGCTCTGCACCCGGTTGTGGACGAAGAAGACTTGACCGCCACGCTGCAACTCGCGCAGGATCACCTCGCGCACTAGAGTGCCGCTTTAGGCAGTGACGTAGGTCTTGATTGGTAGGCGTTCTACTGGCGGGGTCTCGCTAACGCTCATATCGCGCACGCCAATCATCGCCATGTGCAGGGTGCGCGGGATCGGGGTGGCGGTCAAGGTCAGCACGTCCACCTCTGTCCGCATCTGCTTAAGTCGTTCCTTGTGCTTCACGCCAAAGCGTTGCTCCTCGTCA
>JBBROH010000075.1:0-17694 GCA_038229595.1 Chloroflexia bacterium
TAGTCTACGTTGTCGGCGAAGGTGATGAAACCGACGTTGTCCTCGGCCCGCGTCTGGTCGAGGAAGACCTTCAGCCCCTCAAGCGCATTGTAGAACTTGCTGCCACTATCGTTGGGCGACCCCATCGAGCCACTAATGTCCAGCACCAGGATCACATTCGCCTGTTTGCGGTAGTCCTTCCAGGCGTTCTTTACCTTGATCAGCACTTGCGGGCTGGGTACGTCGAGGACGGACTTGGGCTGGGTTGCGTCCACGCCCACGTTCTGGTTGAAGGCGGCGGCGAACTCGGCCTTCACATCTGGGTTGGCGGGGCGGAAACCAAGCTGGACGGCGGCCCGCTGGCTGTCGGCTTGCAAGAGGTATTGCTTGAAGACTTCGGCGGCGGCTTTGGCATCGGGGGGGGTAGCAAGCGGCACGATGAAGGGATTATCGTGGTAGAAGGTACCCTCCTTCGGGTAGATCGCCACCAGCGGGGTCTTGAGCGTCCCCTTCTTGTTCAACTCAATGACCGTCACTTCTTCAAAGGCGACGGCTGAGATGTAATCCATGCCGCCCTTCTCCACATTCTCCTTGAAGATGGTGGTCGTCTTGCTGTAGTGAACGATGCTATTTTCGATGTTTTCGATGAAGGTCTTAACCTTCGGGTCGTTGACATCAGCCTCGTTCAGGTCGCGCACCTTGCCCACCGCTGCGTAGAACTCGGCGGTGACAGCAGAGAGGCCGGTGGAGCTAACGTCGGGGTTGGTGTGAGCGTACTTGAACTTACCCCACTCTGGGTGGCCCTTCGCCCCCCAGCCAGTGCTGCTGTTGTTCAGTTCGATAATGTCGGAGAGGCCAATCGGCTTGTCAGGCCAGCCAAGAGCCTGAGCCATCGGCTTCCACATCGCCATCACCACCGGGGTGAGTAGCAGCGGGTCAGAGCGATCCAGCACCGTGCGGTCAGCCTCCTGGTTGACGACCGCGATCCAGAGTGAGTTGGAGGGCGACCAGACGGTGGGTAGGTTCTGGCCCTGGGCGATCTGGTCAGCGATAGTGCCGCTGTCGCCCACGCTGGCGGTGACGAAGATCGGTTTGCCGTTGGCAGCCTTTACCTGCTTGCGGTTGAACTCAGCTACCAATGGCTCAAGCCAGGGCTTCTTCTCCGAACTGTAGCTCATAGTAACTTCGATAGCATCGTTCGGCTTGCCAACGATTACCGTCGCCCCACCGGGGTTGCTGCCACCCTCGCAGCCAGCCAGCAACATGGCAAGCAGCACCAGGCTCAGGCAGTATGGCAATAGGCGTGCTTCTCTTGTCCGCTTCACGCAACGTCCCTTTCTACACCTGCGGGCAAGGCCGCACCTACGGCCCAGCCCCAGCGATTGGCTAGAATTATAGGGGTAAGCCGCCAGCTTGTCAAACAACAGGCAGCCCCTACCTCCTCTATACGTAGCAGGGTAGGCAGACGTTACTATCATATACCGCAATTGGCTGCTGGCAGTTCAGATGCGCGGCAGCCTGCTGCACGAGGGTTGGCGCAGCTATTGCTATGCTGCTTTGCCTGCGCTAGCCACTTGAGCCGGGTTCACTACCTGCTCTGCAAGCGGTAAACCGCCAACTCGTGCGCCAGACCACTTGCGCGGGGGCGAATATGGGTATATAATAGGGACGACTTACCATGTTATGTCTAGTCTTTCACGCTGAAGGGGGCTGCCAATGAGCAGAGACCGCAACCGCAACGACGACTTCGACTTCAACAACGAACAGGCCAACGAGCGGGAGAACTTCTTCGACCTCGAAGAACCGGCAGACGAGTCCACGGCTGCGCCTGCCCAGACCGCTGATGACCGCCAGCCCAACGCGCGTGACCGCATCCAGCAGATGCGCCGCGAGCAGTCCACCGACGTGCAGGATCGACGGCGGCAGCAACGCACCCTCTACGGCATCGTCGCGGCTGTGCTGGTGATTGCGGTCGTCGGCGCTATCATCTTCTCCTTGCTGCCGAAGGATAGCGGCGGCACGCAGGCGGGCGGTGGGGTCGCCAGTGGCACCCCTCGACCAGTCAAGACTGGCACTGCCCCAGCTATTGGGGCGGTCAAGACGATGCAGGTGGTGGGCGGCGAACCGACTGCCACGCCAAACGCGGAGCAGGCGATAGAGCTAACCCCCCCTGGTCAGCTAGCTACGGTAGCGGGCGACTTGGCTACTGCTGTCCCCGGCAACGCCCCAGAGCCAACCCCCATTGACCTCGGCCAGCCGCGCCCGCCAGCGAACAGCCCAGAGGTGCAACCGGCGATCACTGTTGCGGCCACCCAGCCACCAGCCCCGCCCGTAGCGGGCGACAGCGGCGACAATGTGCGCCAAACAACAGCCCAGCCAGGGGATATCCTCACCACTATCGCTCAGCGCGAGGGGGTCAGTGTGGCCCAGCTAATGGCCGCCAACAACGAGGCGATCCGCCACCCGCAAGACCTGCAAGCGGGCCAGAAACTCAAGGTGCCGGGTAAGAACTATGCGCCAGCCAGCCTGACCTGGAACGTGCGTGGGGGCGACAACCTGACCCGCATCAGCAACCAGCTTGGCGTGACCATCGAGCGGATCAGCAGCAACAACGCCGACCGCATTGGCCCCGATAGCACCATCTACCCCGGCACCGACTTGATCATCCCACTGAAGTAGCTGCGGCTGGCGGGTGGCTTACGCCCGCCTGCGCCGCGGCTGGTAGTCATCCTCCATGTTGTCGTTGTTGCTGTCGTGTTCGCCAGCCGCAAGGGTCTGCTCTACATCAGTCACGAAGTCCTCGTGCCTGGCTTCCTGCTCCTTGCCGCCGGTCACTTCGGCCCAGCCGATGCCAGCGCGAGAGAGAAAGAGCAGGCCGACGATAGTGACTGGCAACCAGAGGGTGAGGCGGAAGATGATAGCGAAGGTGGCCGCTGCCGTCTGCTCGATCCTGAACACGCTAGCCAGCACCAGGTTGATCGCCGCGTCGAAGGGGCCGAGGCCACCCGCAGTGCTGGGGATGATCAGCACCAGGTTTGAGACAGCGGTCATCAAGATGAAGACGTAGAAGGGCGGCTGCGTGCCGTTGGGCAGGCGCAAGTCCATCCCTTGTGCGATCAGATAGCCCATCAGCACCTCAAACAACCAGAGGATGATCGATACGATCATGGCGGTGCCAGCCACGCGGGGGCTACGCAGGGCCGAGAGGCCGTTGAGGAAGCTACGCGCCTTGTCGCCCACCTTCTGGCGCAAGCCGCCGATGGGCAGCAGGTTGAGGCCGATGGTCAGCAACCTATCGGCCAGGCGCGGCGAACCAGCGACCACGATGAAGCCGACCAGCAGGCTGACGAAGATGATGCCACCGACGATCAGGTAGCTGCTCAACATCCCCAGGCTGACGAACATGGCCGCGACGACGAGGAACAGCAGCATGGTAATGCCGTCGAAGATGCGCTCGATCACGATGGTCGCCAGGGCCGCCGTACCTGCCACCCCCTCCGCCCGCTTGAGGGCCAGCACGCGCACCAGTTCGCCCGTCCGCAGTGGGAGGATGTTGTTGGCCGCATAGCCGATGGTGATCGGGCCAAAGAGGCGGTTTGCGCTGGCGTGGGCCTGCGCCCCTGCTGGCAGCATCGGGCCGAGCAGGAAGTGCCAGCGCAGGGCGCGCAACCAGACCCCCACGAAGTAGGAGGCCAGGGCGGGGAGCAGCCATACGTAGTTGACGTGCTGCAAAGCCTCACCGATCTTGTCCCACTTCTGGTTGCCGAAGGTCAGGTAGAGCAGGATCGCGCTGATTGCCACCCCGATCCAGACGCGGTAGCGCAGCAGTAGCCCGCGCGGGCCACCAGACTTCGGCTTCTCCTCAACAGTTTGCACCTTTGCCAACTCTCCTGCTCCCTTCGGGGTGGCTGATAACTGCTCGCTCCCCACTCGTTATACGCTGTTTATTGCTCTGATCGGCAGACCCTGGGCCGCCAGGTACTCCTTCACTGCGCCAATGCTGTACTGGCCGTAGTGGAAGATGCTAGCAGCCAGAGCAGCGTCGGCCCGCCCCTCGGTCAGGGCCGCGTGCAGGTGGGCTGGACTACCTGCGCCGCCGCTGGCGATCACAGGCACGGCCACGGCCTCGCTGACCGCCCGCAGCAGGCGCAGGTCGTAGCCGACCTCCTGGCCGTCGCGGTCAATACTGGTCAGCAGAAGCTCGCCTGCGCCAAGCTCTACCGCCTGCCGCGCCCACTCCACCGCGTCGCGGCCAGTTTCGCGCCGCCCGCCGTGACTGTAGACCAGCCAGCTAGAGCCGTCGGCGCACTGCTTCGCGTCTATCGCAACCACAATGCACTGGCTGCCGAAGATGGCGGCCCCCTCACTGATCAGGGCTGGGCGATCCATCGCTGCCGTGTTCAGGCTCACCTTGTCGGCCCCTGCCGCCAGCGTGCGCTTGATGTCGTCGGTGCTGCGGATGCCACCACCGACCGTCAGCGGGATGAACAGGCTAGCTGCCGTGCGCTCTACTACCGCCAACAGGGTGGCCCGCCCCTCCTGGCTGGCAGAGATGTCGAGGAAGACGACCTCATCTGCGCCCGCCGCGTCGTAGAAGGCAGCGAGCGCAGCGGGGTCGCCAGCATCGCGCAGGTTGGCGAAGCTCGTTCCCTTAACCACACGCCCCTCGGCCACGTCCAGACAGGGGATGATACGGCGGGTCAGCATTACTCGTCGGCCCCCCAATCGCCCTCGTCCTGAGGTGGGCGCGCATCGCGGGCGCGGCGCACGAGGCTGCCGCTCGCGGGGGCGGGGCTGGGGGCTGCTTGCTCGTTGCTCCTGCGCTTCTCGTGCTGGTAAAGTTGCAGTTGCTGCTCGGCCAGTTCTGCCGCCCGCAGCAGGTGTTGCTCGTAGAGGGTCTCTGCTTCCTCGGCGTAGAGGTCGTCGTGCTGGCGCAGGGCTTCGATCTGGCCGGGAACCAGGGAGAGGTCAGCCTCAAGCTGGCGGATGCGGTCGTCCAGGCTCTGCTGGCGGCTGAGGATGCGCTCCACCCGCTGTTCGCTCACCTGCCGCAGGTCGCCCAGGTCGGCTTCCAGTTGGGTGCGGACGACCTCTAGCCGCTCCTGCTGAGAGAGGTAGCGGTCGGAGTTGTCGCGGTTGGCGCGCACGATTGCGTCTTCCAGGCGGGTGTACTCGGTGTGGGTAGTGGTCAGGCTGGTTGCCAGCGCATCAATCTCCTCAACAAACTGCTTGCGCGTCTCCTCAAGCTGGGTGATGCGCGCCACCTGCTGGCTCACTTCGCCGCGCACCTGCTCGATGTACTGCTGAATCTCCACATCCTGGCGGCGCAGGCGTTGCTCCTCGACCCGCTGCGAATCGACCAGGCGCACAATCTCCTGGCGGTTCTCGGTGACGGCAGCGGTGTTGTCGCGAATTGCAACCACGTTCTGCTTATGCTGGTCGGTCTGCACCGCAATCTGAGCCTGGAGGTCGCGCAGATGGGTTTGCACCGTCTCCAACTGTTGCAGGCTGACGGTCGCCTGGCCCTGGCTGCTGCGGATGCGTTCGCCCAACTCGGTAATCTGGGCGCGCATCTCCTTGAGCGGCTTGATCGGCTCGTCAATCTGCCCTTCCAATTCGGAGATCGCCTTGCGAACCCGCTGCTCCTCCATCTGGCGCACCTGCAAGGACTGCTGCAACTCCTGGATCAGCTTCTCGGTGGCGATCTGGTTCTGCAAGCCGCGCCCTTCGCTCTGCTTGAGGTTGTCTTCCAGCCACTGCTGGCGGGCCGCACTCTCGCGCAGCAGCCGCTTCATCTCGTCAATCTGCTGCTGCATAGCGTAGAGTTGCGCTTCTTCGCGCTTACGCCGATCCTCGTCGCGCATATTGCTGACGCTGAGACTGTCCATGCTTCCTCGCTCCTTCCACTGCCGCTTCGGGGAATTGCACCCCCTGGTTGATTATCCCTGTTCTACCCTAACTGTTGGCCCTCGGCGGCAACCATAAAGCTAGTCAGTAGCAGGTCGCCGCTGTAGAGAGCCTTGCCGACGATAGCCGCCGCGCAGCCGAGAGCCGCCAGCCGTTGTAGTTGCCCGTAGTTGGCGACCCCGCCGCTGGCGATCACCCGCAGCCCACTGCTGGCGATCAGGTTGCTGATCGCGGCGTAGTTCGGCGCGGTCAGCGTCCCATCGCGGCTAATGTCAGTATAGATCACCTGGCTGATCCCCTGCGCCCCCACCTGCGCGGCAAGATCGGTCGCCAACACCGTGCTGGTCGTCAGCCAGCCGTCGGTTGCCACGTAGCCGTCGCGAGCATCGAGGCCGAGGATTATGCGCTCACTGCCGTACTCTCGCACGGCCTGGCCGAGCAGGGCTGGCTGGGCAACAGCGGCGGTGCCGAGGACAACGCGATCTACGCCTGCGTCAAAGGCAGCCTGCAGGTCGGCTAGCTGGCGCAGACCGCCACCCAGTTCCAGGCGCACGCTGGCGGGTAGAGCCTGGCGCAGGCGGTTGACTACTGCCAACTGCATCGGCTGGCCCGCCTTCGCCCCATCCAGGTCAACCACATGGATGATCGTCGCACCCTGCGCTGCCCACTGCACGGCTACCGTCAGTGGGTCAGTGGCGTAGACCTGCTCCTGGGCAAAGTCGCCCTGGTAGAGGCGCACACACTGCCCCCCACGCAGGTCGATTGCGGGGATGACCAGCATCGCCGCCCCTGGCTCTGCCACGCTCATACCAACGCCGCCGTTGGCACGCTAGCTGGCTGCCGCAGGCTCGCGCCCGCTGCGAAGCGCAACCAGTTGGCGATCAGTTGTAGGCCCGCAGTGCTGCTTTTCTCCGGGTGGAATTGCACAGCCGCCACGTTGTCCCAGGCGATAGCCGCCGCGAACGAGCCGCCGTAGTTGCTGCTGGCGACCACCAGGCTACCATCCTCTGGTTGGGCGTAGTAGGAGTGGACGAAGTAGAAGTAGCTGCCGGGGGCAATCCCCGCAAAGAGATAGTGGTCATCAGCGGTCGGCCAGACCTCGTTCCAGCCGATCTGCGGTATCTTGAGGTTGGGGGACTGGAAGCGGACGACGCGCCCCGCCTTGAGGCCGAGGCAATGGTGTTCGCCCCCCTCCTCGCTGAGGTCGAGCAACACCTGCATCCCCATGCAGATGCCGAGGAAGGGTACGCCCGCCGCGATCTGCTGGCTTAGGGCCAGGTCTAGCCCACGCGCCCGCAGGTTACGCATGGTATCCGCCGCTGCGCCCACACCGGGGAGGATCAGCGCGTCGGCCTGGGCGACGGTAGCCGGGTCGCTGGCGATCTGTGCGCTGCCGCCTAGCTTTGCCACCGCCCGCTCTACGCTCCGCAAGTTGCCCGCGCCATAATCTACGATCACTACATTCATCTACGTTTGCCCCACAGTCCGTGTCGGCTGACCGCCGCTAGAGGTTGTGCAGCCGCTTGATCTCGGCAAGCAGGTCGCCAACATCGGGCGTGCCTTCGTACCAGACGGGATCGTAGCGGAAGCTGTCTATGTGCTGCTCGCTGACGATCTCGGCTGGCAGCGGTTGTCCGTCGAGGGCGAAACAGGTGGCCGCTGCACTCTCGGCGATGCCATTGAGGTTGTAGCCACCCTCCAGCAGCACCAGCACCCGCCCGCCGCAGTAGAGGTCGGCGATCTGCTTGACGATAGCTGCCATCTGGTAGTAGCCCTGCGCGTCCAGCTTCATGTAAGCGATAGGGTCGGTATGGTGTGCGTCGTAGCCCGCCGAGACGATCACCAGTTGTGGTTGGAAGCGGGCAGCGGCTGGCAGCAGCAGTGCGTGGTAGGCTTGCAGATAGCCGTCGTTGCCGACGTGGTGGGGGAGTGGCACGTTGAGCGTATAGCCCCGGCCTGCGCCCACCCCGATCTCGTCCGCGCCGCCACTACCAGGATAGAAGGGGTACTCGTGCGTGCTGAAGTAAAGCACGCGGGGGTCACTATAGAAGATGTCCTGGGTGCCGTTGCCATGATGCACGTCCCAGTCCACAATCAGCACCCGCTCCAACCCATACTCGGCCATTGCGTGAGCGGCGGCGACGGCGGCGTTGTTGAAGATGCAGAAGCCCATCGCGTGGCCCGCGTTGGCGTGGTGGCCGGGCGGACGGAGCAGGGCGAATACGCTGCGCTGCTCCCCGCGCAGCAGCAGGTCAGCCCCCAGCACCGCCCCGCCCGCAGAGCGCAGCGCAGCAGCCCAGCTGTAGGCAGAGATGTTGGTGTCGGGGTCCACCCAGCGGCCCCCACTGGCGGCGATCTGCTCAACGCGGCGGATGTAGGCACGCTCTTGCACGCGGGCTAGCTGCTCTAGGGTAGCTGCGGGCGGCGCGAGGTAGCCATCCTCTTGCACGAGGCCGTAGCGGGCGAAGGCGGCCTTGATCGCCAACAGGCGTTCGGGCCGCTCAACATGGTGGCTGCCGGTGTCGTGAGTCAGGTAGAGGGGATCGTAGATGTAGGCGGTTGGTTGCAGAGCCGCACCCGGTGTCTCAGCGGTAATCATCACTAAAGTATAGTGGATCGGCGCATCGCTTGCAAGGAACTGGCGGCCCACTTTGCCACCCGCCGCCGGACGACAGGGCAGTGGGGCTGCCGAACGTCGGGTTAGTCATTGCCACCAGAGTCTCCGCCACCAGAGTCTCCGCCACCAGGGCTGGCAGCGAAGGCCAGCGGCCCACTGCTACTAGCTACCTCAGTCGCGTAGCAGCGGTTGGGTCATGCAGCGGGGGCCGCCCCTGGCGCGGGAGAGTTCTTCCCCCCGGATGCGGATTGCGTACTTCTTGCCGTAGTCGGTGGGGTCGAGGACGCTGGCGAGGTCGGGGCGCAGTTGGGGGCGGGCGGGGTCGCCAGTCAGCAGCCGCTCGGCTGGGATTACCTCGTAACCGTTCTTGCTCAAAGCCTCGTAGGTGCGCTCGTTGCGCTCGTAGCCGACTACCAGGCCGGGGCGCAGGGTGAAGACGTTTGCCCCATCTGTCCACTGCTCGCGCTTCTGGTGCAGCGGTTGGCTGCCGCCACAGAAGATAGCGGTCATCGCCTGCTCGTCACCATGCAGTTCGCGGCCCACGGCGGCTAGCAGGCCATGCTCCTCATCGTGTACCTGCCACTCGCCGCCCTCAATTTCGATCCGCAGCAGGGTAGTACGATCTGCCTCGGCGAAGGTGCTGGCGGGGATGCGCTGGTCGCTGCTGAGGATCAATGGCGGGTAAATCAGGCACTCGTACTCGGAGGGGAGGGTGAAGATAGTATCCAGGTGCATAGTTGCCCGCTGGCGGGGCATAACCAGCACGTAGATGCGGCGCACTGGCCCACCGCGTTGGGCAAAGGAGCGGGCCAGCGCGTCGATCCCGCTGCGGCTGGTGCGTTCGCTGCACCCGATCAGCAGCACATCCTCTTTCAGTACCAGCACGTCACCGCCTTCTATAGTATGGTTGTCTGGCTCGTCCCAGTGCGCGGCGCGGGCCAATTGATCGCTGTCCAGGCGGTCGAACCAGAAGGGGGCTGGGCCATCGCTCTGCCAGAGGCGGGGGGAGTACTGGTAGGCGTAGCGCAGCAGCAGCGGTTCGCGGCGGCGGGCTTGGCGCGCCATATTGCCCAGCACAACACCCCGGCCTACGACGGCGGCGGGGTCGCGCATGAACATCAGGTTGGGAATGGGAGCGAGGTCGAAGGGGTCGCCGTAATCTGCGTCGTTAGTGTGACCGGCGATCACCATGTCGAGTAGCTGTTCGGGGCTAGCCGCGCCGAGCAAGTCTTCTAGCGGGCCGCATTCTGCGCTGCGGCTGACTAGCCGATGGCTGGCACCGAGGGCGGCCAGGGCAGTCGGACTGGCACTCGCTTCCAGGGCGCAGAGGTCGGCGATCAACTTGCCGCGCACGGTGCTGTCTGCCAGCACCTCCGTCAGCACCTCATGCAGGTAGACTACTTCGGCCCCAGCCACGCCGAGGACGGCAGCGAAGGCGGCGTGTTCGCGGTGGGCGACTGGATCGTAGATCAGATCGTCAAAGAGGAAATCGTCCTTGTTCTCCGGAGTCATGGTCGCCAGTTCGCGGCCTGGGCGGTGGACTAGAACGCGGCGCAGATGGCCGCACTCCGAGCCGACAGACAGTGACCCGCGACGCTGGGGGTTACTTGCTTGCGTCAATCTCACATCTCCTTTTTGGCATAGCAATTCTCTGCACCAGCAGCGAATGTACGGTATAATTAGGGGAAAAGCTGCACCCTTTGATTATAACAGGCTGCTGGGGCAGAGTCCAGCAAAGCACAGGTTCCCCTGAGTAGGAGTTATAGAAGATAAATGGAAGGTTTGCTCATCCTGGTCGTCCTCGTTCTCGCCAACGGCTTCTTCGTGGCCGCAGAGTTTGCGCTAGTCAGCGTGCGTGGTACCCGCATCGAGCAGTTGGTAGAGGAGGGCAGTAGCTCCGCCCGCCGGGTGCAGCTGGCGACTAAGGATATCGACCGCTACATCGCCGCCACCCAGTTGGGCGTGACGATCTGTTCGCTGGGCCTGGGGGCTGCTGCCGAGCCAGCCGTCTCCCACTACATCGAGGGGCTGGTAGAGGGAGTGCTGCCCGCCAACTTCGAGTTCGGCTTTGTCACCGCTGGGCTGATCGCGGGCATTATCGGCTTCTCGCTCGTCACCTTCATCACCATCGTCTTCGGCGAACTGGCCCCTAAGACGGCAGCCTTGCAGCGGGCCGAGCCGTTTGCCCTCACCCTGATCCGCCCGCTGCAACTGTTCGCCATCCTCTTTCGGCCCATCGTCTGGCTGCTCAATCTGACTGGTGGTGCGGTGTTGCGGCTGTTCGGCCTGCGCCCTGGCAGCGGCCATGAGCAGGTTCACTCGCCAGAGGAGTTGGAGATGTTGATCGAGAAGGCGCAGGGAGCGGGCCTGTTGGACGCGACCGAGACCGAGATGCTGCACCGCGTCTTCGACTTCTCCGAACGGGCGGGCTATGAGGTGATGGTGCCACGCATTGACATGGTGGCGATTGACGCGAACGCGCCGCTGGCGAAGGTGCTGGGCATCTTCCGCCGCGAACACTACACCCGCTACCCTGTCTACGACAAGTCCACCGACAATATCATCGGCATCCTGCACACAAAGGATATGGTGGCCTACCTGGGCGACGTGCAGATGGGCGAAGCGCAACCCTTCGATGTCCGCAAGCTGATGCGCCCACCGCTGGCAATGCCCGACGGCAGCAGCATAGAGCGGGTGTTGGCCCAGATGAAATCTACCGGCAACCAGATGGCGATCCTGATCGACGAGTACGGCGGCACTGCTGGTATCATCACCAACGAGGACATTACCGAGGAGATAGTTGGTGAGGTGGAGGACGAGTTCGATATGCAGTATGGCCGCAGCTACCGTGAGGTGCGCGAGGAGGGTGGCGGCACCCTGCTGGTTAGCGGGCGGCTGACCCTTGACCGCCTCAACGAGCGGCTCAACACCCGCCTGACCAGCGAGTATTCGAGCAGCATCGGCGGCTGGCTGCTCGGCGAACTAGGCCACCTGCCCGATGTGGGCGAGAAGGTGAAGCTGGATGACTACGTGATGGAAGTAGTCAAGCTGCGCGGCAAGCGGATCGAGAGCGTCCGCATCGTCCCCCTCAAGGCGACCGCTGCCGCTGCCGAGGGCGCATAGCGGCTGCAAGTTTCGGTTTCTGACTTCAGGCTCCCTACGGGAGCGACTGCTAATTGAGAGCGCAGCCTGCTGGCCGCCAACTGGCTTACTACCGCCCCAACCACCCTGCATTGCACCGCCTGCGGCAAAGATGGTATACTAGCGGCACACACCTGCCAGAGTACGCAATATAGTGCGCCAATCGGTGAGCCGCTGCTAGACCTCTTGAGGAGAACGCCCTTGTCTACCGACGCAAGCCGCGCCGCTGACCCCACACCCGACCCTTTTGCCCCCTTCCTGTCAGTCGTCATCCCCGCCTATAATGAGGAACACCGGCTGCCGCGCACCCTGGAGACCGTCGCTGCCTACCTGCGTAGCCGCCCCTACCCTTGCGAACTACTGGTGGTGGACGACGGTAGCGACGATAGTACCTGTGACACGGCAGAGCAGGTGATCAGCACGCAGCGGCTGAACGAGGGCAACCTCCGCACCCAGGTGATCCACAATCCGCACCAGGGCAAGGGCTATACCGTCCGCACGGGGATGCTGGCCGCCCAGGGCGAGTACGTCCTGTTCTCCGATGCCGATCTCAGCACCCCCATTGAGGATTTGGAGAAGCTGCTACCCTGGCTGACCCTGGGTGGCAAGCGGCAGGGCCGCTACGACGTGGCGATTGGCAGCCGTGAAGGGGCGGGGGCGGTGCGCTACGACGAGCCGTTCTATCGCCACCTGATGGGCCGGGTCTTCAATCTGGCGGTGCGCTTGCTGGCGATTGGCAGGATACAGGATACCCAGTGTGGCTTCAAGATGTTCAGCCGCGAGGCCGCCCACGATCTGTTCAGCCGCCTGCAACTCTACGGCGTAAACAGCGGCCCAGTCAAGGGGGCGATGGTTACAGCCTTCGACGTGGAGGTACTCTACCTGGCGGGCAAGCGCGGCTACAAGGTGCGCGAGGTGCCAGTCGAATGGCGGCATTTTGAGGGTAGCAAGGTCAACCCGATCAAGGACTCGATCCGCAACTTCAGCGACATTCTCAAGGTGCGGCTCAACGACATTCGCGGCAAGTACAACTAGCGGCTATCCACTTCTACACACCCGCTGGCTATCGCTCAGCCGCCCAATCTCAGGCAAGATAGGGGTAGTCAACATGGTAGACAAGCAGCACGAGAAAGAGCATATCCTGGTTTGCGTCGCCTGGCCCTACGCCGTCGGGCCGCGCCACCTCGGTCACATCGCGGGGGCGGGTATCCAACCCGACATCTTCGCCCGCTACCACCGCATGATTGGCAATGAGGTGCTGAAGGTGAGCGGCACCGACGCGTATGGCACGCCCAACACCATCTCTGCCGACAGGCAGGGGGTAGAGCCGCGCAAGCTGATCAATCGTATTCAGGAGCTATTCTGCGACAACTACCAGCGCATGGGCTTCAGCTACGATCTGTTTACCAGCACCGACACCCCCAACCACGCCGCCACCACCCAGGAGATATTCCGCCAGCTTGACGCGCAGGGCTACCTCTATACGGAGACTGCCGAGGCCGCCTACTGCCCTACCGACCGCCGCTTCCTGCCCGACCGCTATGTAGAGGGTACCTGCCCCTTCTGCGGCAACCCAGAGGCACGGGGCGACCAGTGTGACAACTGCGGCAACCTGCTCGACCCGATCCAGATGACCAACCTACGCTGCAAGCTGGACGGCAGCACCCCAGAGTTTCGGCCCAGCACCCACTACTACCTCAATCTGGCGAAGCTGCAACCGCTGGTAGAAGCCTGGGTGCAGAGCGGCGACCACAAGGAATACTGGCGGCCCAACGTCTACAACTTCACCAACGGGCTGCTGCGTGAGGGGTTGCATGGCCGCGCCGTTACCCGCGACCTCGATTGGGGCGTGCCAGTGCCGGTGGACGACCCGCAGTTCTTGGAGAAGCGCATCTACGTCTGGTTCGACGCGGTGATCGGCTACCTGTCGGCCAGCATCGAATGGGCCGCCCTGCAAGGCACCCCCGACCGCTGGCAGGAGTGGTGGCAGCCCACAGCGGGCCAGAAGACCCGCGCCGTCTACTTCCTGGGCAAGGACAATATCACCTTCCATACTGTAATGTGGCCCGCCATGCTGCTGGGCTATGGCGGCCTGGAACTGCCTTACGACGTGCCAGCCACCCAGTACATGACCGTCAGCGGGCGCAAGATGAGTGCCAGTCGCGGGGGTGTCCCCTGGCTGCCAGAGTACCTTGACCACTACGAGGCCGACCCGCTGCGCTACTTCCTCTGCGCCAACGCCCCCGATAACCGCGATAGCGAGTGGAGTTGGGCCGAGTTCTTCCGCCGCAACAACACCGAATTGGTCGCCACCTACGGCAACCTGGTCAACCGCGTGCTGGCCCCAGCCTACAAGAACTACGCGGGCCTGGTGCCAACCCCTGGCCCGCTCGACAACGAGGATCGGGCAATCCTGGCGGAGAGCGAGGCAGCCTTCGCCACCGTTGGTGAGCTGATCGACCGGGTGAAGATGAAGGAAGCCCTGCAAGAGGTGATGGCCCTGGCAACGAAGGCCAATGTCTACCTCGACAAGAAGGAGCCGTGGAAGGTGGTCAAGCTCGACCGCGAGGCAGCCGCCACCATCTACTACGTTGCGCTCAAGCTGCTAGCTGACCTGCGCCTGCTCACCCAGCCCTTCCTACCCTTCTCTGCCCAGAAGTTGCAGGCGATGCTCGGCTATGCTGGCGAGGCCAGTGCTGAAAGCTGGCAGCCAGCCACCCTCAGCCCTGGTCAGCCGCTGGGCCAGCCAACCCCCCTGTTCAAGAAGTACGACGAGAAGACGCTGGACGCGCTGATCGCCGAGGAGGAGGGGCGCAGCGGCCAGCCCTGGCAAGACCCCGACGGCCCGATTGGGCAGCAGCCGGATCGCCCACGCGTAGTGATCTACGGCCAGCAAATCCACAACCGCGAGCAGATGAGCGAAGCCCAGGGCTACGTGCCATTGAGCAAGTGAGAGCCGAGCAGAGGGAGCGAAGCGATGCAAGGAGACGAGTACCAGCAGTTGGCGGCGCGCACCTTCAACCCTGACCTGAGCCTGGCGCAGGGGTTGAACAACTGCGTCTGGGGGCTGTTCGGCGAAACCGGCGAGTTGGTTGACCTGCTCAAGAAGATCGTCTTCCATCAACACTATGGCAACGTGGACGACCCTGGCTACCAGGAGCGGCTGCACGCCGAGCAACCAGAACTGGTGCTGAAGCTGAACAAGGAGATGGGCGACATCCTCTGGTACCTATCGCAGACCGCCCGCCTGCTGGGGATCAGCCTGGACGAGGTGATGAGCCAGAACATAGAGAAGCTGCGCCAACGCTACCCCGCCAGCTTCAACGCCGAGGGCAGCGTCGCCCGCCCCGACGAGGGCTGAGGCCAGCCCCAGGGCAGCGATCTCGCAGGGGGCGGCAGGGGCCGCCTCGCTTGTTGGCTACGTTTGAACAGCGTATGAACAAGCCTGTGCGGGGGTCGAATCCATTGACCCTACCTGCCAAAGACCCTATAATTTGATCATGTGAAGGGCGCGTTCAGCCGGGTGCGCCCCACCGCCAACCGCATTCAAACCGCCGCTCAATCAGAAAAGGAGTGTCCGCGATGGACAACGCAGAGTATCAATACAGGGTCGTTTATGTAGACTTTCGGGGCCGCATCTCGGTAGAGGGTCAGGAGACCCGCATCATGCGCGGCGAGCGCAGCACCGCGTTCGTGCGCCGCTTCCTCGACAATCTTGGCCGCGAAGGCTGGGAGCTTGTCGGCGTGCAGCCACAAGACCCACCAGAGACCGCCTACATGGTCTTCAAGAAGGCGGGGGCTGGCCCGATTGAGGAAGTCAAGCAGGAGGAGCAGCCAGAGGCCCAGCCGCAGGGCGACCAGGCTGACGTGGTGCAACCAAGCCTCAACGCCTGAGCTACGCCAACCTTACCAACAACCTTACCAGAACTCCGCTTCGGCGGGGTTTCTTTTTGTGTCATTTGTTAGATGTGACTTATTTGTAGGGGTTTTCGACAACTCTGTGAGGGGTACTAGCCAAAGATAGGAATAAAGTAATGCCCGTTAGACAAGCCAATGGCAGCAATCTTGTGTTATGATTGGCGTTGGGAACCCTTATAGAAAGAAGTCTCAGGTGACGGCTTGAGCTTCTTGTTCCATGCGAAAGGATTTCATTATGCGTCATCGTCCCTCATCTATCCTATCTTTGGTGCTGCTGCTGACCCTAATTGGGGTCGCGCTGCCCATGCAGCAGCCGACTAGCGTGCTGGCAGCCCCCGCGCGGGTTGCCAGCACGACCACGATCACAGCGCACTCGCTTACGGGCTATAGCTGTGACAGTACCGAGTGGCACTTCGTGATCACTCAGGTCAGTAGCTCCAGCAGTGCGCCAACCAGCATCGTTGTTAGCTGGGCCAACGGTGCGCAGCAGACAGTGCCGCTGGATACCTTCACCGGTGCCACAGCACATTACCGGACTACCAGCAACATGAACTCGACGGTGACTGGGGCAACAGCGCAGATATACCCTGCCTGGAGCGGCCAGTTCAACCTCAGTCATGGCCCCTGCGCGGCAGCCACGCCAACCAGGACGAACACCACGGTACCAGCGACCAGCACGCCCGCAGCCTATGCCAATATCACCTTCGACCAGCCCGATACGGCCATCTGCCAGTATGCCGCAGGCTGGATCACGGTGACCGGCCATGTGCAGTTGCAGCCGACCAGCCGCACTGCCCGCCTGCAAACCAGTTGGTACATCGTTCAGCCGCTCGACCTGGCGACCAGCACGGTCTACCAGGATCAGGGCATCGTCCACAACGGCGACCAGTTCAGCGTGCGGGCTTACTGGCCGGGCATCCGCCCAACCGACACAGTGGTAGAAATCCACTGGGGGGCCATGCTGCTCGATCCGAACACGGGCAACCCAATCATGGCGAGCGGAGCCAGCCTGGACTACTACTGGTATCCCTGGTTCTGCCCAGCCCCGACCGTGACCAGCACCGTTGTGCCGCCGACCAGAACCAACAGCCCGGTACCAGCGACCAACACGCCCGCAGCGGCTCAGGTAATCCCGATTACCGAGTGCTATGTCAACAATGGCAACGGTAGTTACACCGCCTACTTTGGCTACTCTAACCCCAACTCGTTCGCCGTCACAATCCCAGTGGGGCCGAACAATCGCTTCTCGCCTACGCCAGAGGGTCGTGGGCAACCCACAGTGTTCCAGCCGGGGCGCACACCCTACTACCCGAACCCTGCATTCAGTATAGTGTTCGATGGTAGTCCCCTGGTTTGGTCGCTGAACGGGCGCACTGCTACAGCCTCAAGCGGCGGCACCCCTTGTTCCTACCACGTCTTCTTTGAGAAGGAGTGGCAGAACGCTGGTGGCACCCCGCTCGTTGGTCTGCCAGTGGGCCTACCGGCCAACTACGCAATCAACGCGCAGAGCCAACTGGGTACTGCTACCTGCACCTACCCTGGCAGCGTGACCCCGCTGGTCTGTGTGTACACCAACCAGCAGCCCCCCGCCCTTGATAATCTAGGCTTGTGGGTGCCAGTTGGTACCACCTACACTGTGACCGAGGTCAACCTACCACCAGGATACACGCCCGTCGCTGGGCTGGGTAGCTTCGCCTCCGGTGGAGCATATTGCGTGCAGGGGCGTGGTGGTGTAACCAAGTATTGCACCCACACCGTCCGCAACCAGGCCGTAGCAACCGCCACCAGCACCAACAGCCCGGTACCAGCGACCAGCACGCCCACTACCGGCGGTGGCGGCGGCCCCACCAACACTCCTGTTCGCACCAACACCCCCCCTGCTACCAGCACCGTTGCTGGCCCCACCAGCACCCCCAGCCCCTGCATCAGCAACCCCTTGCGCGAGGCTGGTGACTTCAACCTGTTCATCCAGACCAACATGACCGCCCACGGCTCTGACACTGAAGGCCGCGTCGGGGTCGGCGGCAACGCCAACCTCACCGACTACTCGGTGGGTGCCACCCTTGCTCCCGGCAACCAGGATGTCCTCGTCGTTGGCAACAACCTCACCTTCCTGCGTGGCGGCATCAACA
>JBBROH010000076.1:0-17578 GCA_038229595.1 Chloroflexia bacterium
AGCGCACCGATGGCCGCAGTCGGCTTCAGCTTGAGGACAAACAGGACACAGATAACCACCTCTGGAGCTTCGCTGGCAAGCGGGGCTAGCCACTGAATTAGCAGGAACTCGTCAATGCCCAACGACTCGCCACTGTGGATCAGAGCCTCGGCGAACGGTTCGGCAACCAGCAAGATCACAATGGCGGCAAAGAGAGCCAGCAAGCCGATGCTCCACCGCCGCTGGCTGCGCGGCAACTCACCAATGGCGAGAGCTGGCCCCTCCAACTCCTCATCTTCGACCGGCATCTTGCTGATGCGCCAAAGGTAAGCCAAGAACAGACCGCCGAGGAACACGAAGTCGTAGAGGCTGATCTCGCCCCGCAGCGGGATGGTGAAGGAGTAGAGGGTGGCAATACCGAGGAAGGCGACCTCTGCCGAGTTCTCCCAGCTAAGTTGCACCGCCCGTTTGCCCGTGCGCCACCAAAAGAGGATGGCGATCAACGGCCAGGCGAAGCCGACCAGCAGCCGATTGGCCCCGGTCATGTTGGCCGCCGCATAGCTTACGTACTCCGAACTGGGGTCTTTGCCTGCCTGCCAGGTGTAGTAAAGGTCGATAGCGTACTCAGGCAGGATAGTGATCAGGGCAAGGATCGCCAGGGCTGCCCCCTGCGAGAGGTCTTTCTGGGCCGCTTCTGCTGCCCAGGAGAGCAGGAAGGCGGCACCGAGGATTGCCAGGCCGTAGATCAAGGCTTCTAGGGGCGGGGCGACGTGCGAACCAGTGAGGCGCAAGCCGAGGGCGGGTAGGGTAATCGCCGCAGCAAGCAGGTAGAACTTGAACTTCTGCATCAGCAACAGGTCTCCACTTCTGGCGCATACTTACGCCACTGGAGGTCGGTGTTGGCTGGCAGCAAAAAGCGGCGGAGACAGCCCACGCCCGACCCGTAGATACAGGTCATCGTGGATCGTCTCGCCGCTGGCAAAAATCACCCGGTCGAGCGCGGGGGCAATCGCCCCGTGTTGACGCACTCCACCCCCGCCATAGGCGGTCGGCTACTCCCTTTCCTTAGGCAGGATTATAAGCAATCGCCATGCCAATGTCAAGCGGCTGGGCGGCTGGACTGCCAGTGGGCGCATGAGGTGGCACCGCGCGTGCCACAGTGCGCTGCTAGTTCGACAGAGTACCCCAATTTGTTATAATAGCGCAAGACAGACCACACAGGAGACCACTTTGTACCAGAAAACTACGTTGGACAACGGCGTTCGCATCATCACCAGCGAGATGCCCCACACTCGCAGCGCAACCGTGATGCTCTACTACGGGGTAGGCAGCCGCTATGAGCAGAAGCTCTTTGGCGGTGGCAGCCACTTCATTGAACACCTCGTCTTCAAGGGGACGGAGAAGCGACCACTCCCGCAGCAGATTTCCGAAGCTATCGAAGGGGTAGGCGGCGACCTGAACGCCAGCACCGGCCTCGAACTGACCAACTACTACGCGAAGGTGCCAAGCAACCACTTCAGCACCGCCCTCGAAGTGCTGACCGACATGATGGATCGTCCGTTGTTCAAAGAGGATGATGTAGAGCGCGAGCGGCAGGTGATCATTGAGGAGATCAACGCCACTCTGGATACGCCCAGCGACCTGGTGGGCGAACTGTTCGGCCTGGAGTTTTGGGGCGACCAGCCGGTGGGTCAGCCCGTCGGCGGTACGCGCGAGAGCGTGGGCGCGATCACCCGCGCCGACTTGCTAGCTTACCTCAAGCTGCACTACGTGCCGACGAACTGCGTGGTTAGCGTGGCAGGCAACGTCCAGCATAAGGAGGTTGTGCAGCAGGTGGCTGCTATCTTCGGCGACTACCCCCGCGTCGAACACGCTGGCCCGCCCGCCACTGGCCCGCTGCCCCACGACCGCCGCGCCCTCGTCTATAACAAGGAGACGGAGCAGGCGAACGTGCTGATCGGCCTACCCGGTCTCAGCTACCACGACCCCGACCGCTACAAGCTCGATGTCCTCAGCACCGTCCTCGGCAGCGGCATGAGTTCGCGCCTGTTCGTCGAACTACGCGAAAACCAGGGTCTCTGCTACAGCGTTGGCAGCTACACCCACAAGCTGTCGGACAGCGGGATGTTCGGCCTCTATGGGGGCATGGACGTGACGCGGGCGCAGGAGAGCGTAACCGCAGTGTTGAAGGAGCTTGGCAAGCTCAAGCGCGAACGGGTTGGTGAGCAGGAGTTGACGAAGGCGAAGGAGTACATGAAGGGCGGCTTCGTCCTCGGCCTGGAAAGCACGGATGGGGTGGCTAGCTGGCTGGCGGGCCAGGAGATGCGCCACGGCGAGATTATTGACGCAGACGAGGCGATGAGCCGCATTGATGCCGTCACCAGCGACGACCTACACGAGATGGCGAACCGCTACTTCACCTCCGAAGGCCTCTGCCTAGCGGTGATCGGCCCCTACGAGGACAACGACGAGTTCCTCAACCTCTTGGAGATAGACTGATCGTGAGCAACCTCTCCCCTTCTGGCACGAAGGTCGGCGTTGCAGGCTGGTGTGTGCGAAGATGAAGGCGCAGTGGGCGGCGATCAGCGCACCATAGCGGCTAGTGCGTCGTGGTGCAGCACCTGGATCGGCTCGCCCAGCAGCTTCGCTACCGTCGCTGCCACCTGCGCCGGGTCACCGCTGGTGTAGAGGCTGATCTCTGCCAGAGCGTAGCGGTGTGGGCCAGGGTTGAGCAGGTCGCGCTCGCTCAGCACCCGCCCACTCTGGCGCGCTATCGCTGGCCCCGACTCAATCTGCTGCATCCGCCCACCCGTCACCGCTGCGATCTGTTGGCGCAAGAATGGGAAGTGGGTGCAGCCATGCACCAACGTATCCACGCCCGCCGCCAGCATTGGCGCAAGCGACTCGCGTAGGATAGCGACGGTAGCAGGGCTGTCCAGTTTGCCACGCTCTACCTGCTCGACCAGACCACGCGGGGCAACCACGCTCACCTCCACTCCCTGCGGCTCGACGAATTGATCGATCAGGTCGGCCAACGCCTGCCCATGAGCGGTAGCAGCGGTTGCCAGCACCCCGATCTTGCCGCTGCGGGTTGCCCGCGCCGCTGGCTTAACCGCTGGTACAGTGCCAACGAAAGGGGTACCCGGCCAACTCTCGCGCAGGTAGCGGATCGCGTGGACGGTGGAGGTGTTGCAGGCAACCACGATCATCTTCGCGCCAAGCTCAAGCAAGAAGCGGACGGCGGCGTGGCTGAACTCGCGGATTTGCGCTGGCGGGCGCACCCCCCAGGGCGCACGCCCACTATCGGCGTAGTAGATCAGCCGCTCCAAAGGTAGCTGCTCGCTTACCGCCAGCGCAACCGAGAGGCCGCCCACGCCGCTATCGAAGATGCCAATTGGCTGTGTGCTGCTCATCCCATCACCTCCCCAGCCGCCCCACTCCACCCTGCTGTTCACCTTCTTAATACCCTTGACCCTTACTTGCTCGTGCTGTTAGTAGTTTGCTGCGGTTGCGCTGGCGGCGGCGGCCCCGTCTGCTGTGCCGCAGGCAGGGTGGGAGCCACCACCGTCCGCCCCAATGCAGGTAGCGGGGGGGTGCGGGCGGGCAAGGCTAGCACGCGCAGGCTCTGGATCGTGTCGCCCCGCCGAAGATTGCGTACCACGTCCTCACCGTCCGTGACCTTGCCAATGTTGGTGTAGCCGTCCACTGGCAGGCCGTTCACCCCCAGCTTGTTGTTCAGGAAACTGAGGTCGGGGTAGGTACGCGACTGCTTGACGATGAAGAACTGATCGGCGTTGGTATAGGTGATCCAGGCGGTGCGGGCCATGCCAATCGAGCCAGGCTGGAAGGGGATATCGTTCAGTTCGCTGAGCAGTGCGCCGCCACCATCACCACACTGGGGGCTAGCAGTCAGGTCGGTGCAAGTGGGGTCGTTGCCCTGCACCAACCAGTCCTCGTAGCGGTGGAAGCGGCGGCCATCAAAGTCGCCCCCATTGGCGCGGGCAGCAAACTGGGCGACAGTGGTTGGCGCAGAGGTGGCGTACAGTTCAGCGACGATCACCCCCTTGTTAGTAGTGACTACCATTTCTTGCGACGGTACCCCTTTGCTCACCGCGTAGTAGAGAGGCTGCGGTGTGCTTGCGGCTGGGGCGTTAATGGCAGTAGCAGGGGGGCTACTAGTCACGGTAGCAGCTTGCAGCCGGGTGGCAATTGGGCTGGCCGCTGCCGTCGGCGAGACGAGGCCAGCAACAGCAATAGTGGTCGGCTTGCCAGCGGGTGCGGGTGCAGGCTGATTGAGAAAGAAGTAGACCCCAGCCGCCCCTATGCCCCCAATCAGCAGCACGATCAGCCAGAGCAGCAAGCCAAGCTTGCGTTGCACCGTCGGCAGCAGCGGCACTGTAGTGGGCTGCTCCGCCGCTAGTGGTGATACTGCTGGAGGCTCGTTCATGCTGGGTGGCGAGACGGCAGCTAGTGGGTCAGGGCGGCCCCAATAGGCTTGCTGATCCTGTGGCAGAGGCGCACGTTCCTGCGGGTCGCTCACGGTTGCGCCCGCTTAGCTGCCGCCGTTACGAAGGCCTGGAACAGGTGGGCCGACCACTGCTGCTCACCCCATAGGTGTTCAGGGTGGCACTGGATAGCCTGCACAAAGCGGCCATCATCCTCGCGCCACTCTGCGGCCTCTAGCACACCATCGGGCGCGTATGCGGTGGCCCGTAGGCTGGGAGCGAGCGCGGCAACCGCCTGGTGGTGGAAGGTATTAACCGCTACCTCATCTACTGCAAGGGTCGCGGCCAGGTTGGTGCCAGCCTCAATGCGAATCGGGTGGGCCAGGTAGTCGCGGGCCTGCTCCTGCTCGTGGCCGTTGTGCAGCAGAGCAGGGAAGTCAGCGTCGGCATCAGGGCCGATGTGCTGGTAGAGGGTGCCACCAAGCGCGACATTGAGTATCTGCATCCCGCGACAGACCGCCAGGATCGGCAGGCGGTCGCCAACCGCCCACTGGATCAGGCGATCTTCCACCTCGTCGAGCAATGGTTGCAAGCCCATAATCCCTTCGCCGGTGCGCGGATGGCGGGGGCGGCCATAGCGGGCTGGCTCCACGTCGGGACCACCAGGCAGCAGCAGGCCGTCCAGCACGCTGTAGACGCGGCGCAGGTTCTGCTCGTCGCCAGTCAGAGGGACAAGAACGACCGCGCCGCCCGCCGCCTCAACCGCCCGAACGTAGCTCTCGTTCTGGGCCAGGCGCATGAGGGGGTGGTCAGCGTCTAGCAGGGTGGTAATCCCAATCAGGGGCTTGCTCATCGTCATCTCCTCAGCCAAAAGGTGGGCCAGCCTCAACCCTTCAGCCGCTAGTTTATCATCTGCTACGCCAGGGTGTCAAGGCAGCAAGGCCCAGCGGGCAGTTGGCTTTTTGTCGTTGGCGGCCACTAAAACTGGCACCACCTCTAACCACAGCCGGGTGGCCGCTGGGTCGTCCTCATCCTCAAGCCTGAAGAATAGCCCAACTAACAGCCAAAGCCTAATCAATAGCTCGCCTGGTTTGACATCGGGGCCAATTTCGAGTATAATAAGCAACGCCGCTGCTAAATATGCCCAGGTGGTGAAACGGCAGACACGCCAGCTTGAGGGGCTGGTGCGCGCAAGCGCGTGGAGGTTCAAATCCTCTCCTGGGCACCACAAAAATTAGCAGCGAATTGGGTGGCTAGCTCAGTTGGTTAGAGCACCTCGCTTACACCGAGGGGGTCATAGGTTCGAGTCCTATGCCACCCACCAGTTCCCTTCCAGGCTCAGGTAGCTCAGTTGGTAGAGCATGCGACTGAAAATCGCAGGGTCGTCAGTTCGAGTCTGACTCTGAGCACCGTATCACCCACCTAGTGCAGCAAACAAAGGGAGAGGCGTATAGCTTCTCCCTTTTTGATAGCTCAGTTTGGCGGCACTTGCTGCCTACGGTAAGCAAGGTGCCAACCGAGCAACAGCGCAACAGCAACGAGGCTGATCAGCGCGCCGAAGGCGAACGTCACAGATGGGCTGTAGCTGCTCCAAAGCCAGCCACCGATCAGGTTGGCAGGTAGGGCGGCAATACCAGTCAAGCCATTAAACCAGCCGAGAGCTACACCACGCTGCGCTTTCGGCACAAGGTCTGTCACCAGTGCTTTGCTCACTCCTTCATTGGCAGCGGCGTAAACAGCATAGACGAGGAAGAGAACCACCACCTGCCAAGCTGCTCCAGCCCCTGCCCAACCAAAGTAGACGAGGGAAAAAGTGATGAAACTGACCAACAGCACTGGCACGCGCCCCACACGGTCGCTGAGGGAGCCGAGAGGAATGGCTAGCGCAGCGTAGACAAGGTTAAAAGCGAAGTAGACGAGCGGCACTGCCGTAGTGCTACCCAGCAGGTCGTTGGCTCGAAGGAAGAGGAAAGCGTCTGACGAGTTGCCGACAGCAAAGAGGGTAGCGATCATGATGAACAGCCAGTAACGTTTCCCCAACGAAGGTGGCTGCGCTACTGAGGGCTGCATCTTGAGCAACGGGGTTCTGGCAGGGCGTTCATGCAGGTAAAAGAAAATGACGAGGATGCTGATCAGGCCCGGAGGTAGTGTCCAGAGGAAGACCTGGCGCAGATCGTTGTTGCTCAGGGCGAGGATGAGGGCAGTGAGCAAAGGGCCAATGGCGGCACCTACTGTGTCCATTGCGCGGTGGAAGCCAAAAGTCTTGCCGCGATGGCTAGCATCAGTCGAGTCGGCAAGCAGTGCATCGCGAGGAGAGCTGCGTACTCCCTTACCCACACGGTCAAGGAAGATTAGGCCAAGAGCTTGCGGCCAGCTCATAGTAAAGGCAACAAGCGGCTTAACCAGGTTGGAAAGGCTATAGCCAGCAAGGATCAGCGGCTTACGCTCAACAAGGCGATCAGCTAGCCTGCCAGAAACGATCTTCAGCAAGCTGGCGGCACTCTCCGCCACCCCCTCGATCAAGCCCAGGAGGGTAGCAGGGGTACCCAGTATGCCAACCAGGAAGATCGCACGGATCGGCACGATCATTTCGCTACTGATGTCAGTGAAGAGGGAGATGAAACCGAGGACAAACACATTGCGGCTGAGGCCAGCTCCCAGGCGAACACGCAAGCTGGCAACATTAGGGTTCTTCGCCATAGTGCCAACTCACCTTCCATTCACCGCCTCGTACATCGCCAGCGCAGCAATGCGCGCTTCCTTGTGGTCTACAATGGGCGCAGGGTAGTGCTTGCCGATCACGCAGCCCCCCTGCTGCTGCACCTCGGCGGGCATTAGCCAGGGCGAGTGGATGTACTTCTGTGGCACATTGGCGAGTTCTGGCACGAACTGGCGCACATAGTCGCCTGCGGGGTCGTAGCGTTCGCCCTGCAAGGTGGGATTGAAGATGCGGTAGTAGGGTTGGGCATCGGTGCCGCTGCCAGCCACCCACTGCCAGCCACCGTTGTTGCTCGCGAGGTCGCCATCTTCCAACCGCTGCATGAAGATGCGCTCGCCTAGCCGATAATCCAGACGCAGGTGCTTGCAGAAGAAACTAGCCGTCACCATGCGGACACGGTTGTGCATCCAAGCCTGCGTGTTCATCTGGCGCACACCTGCGTCCACTATCGGGTAGCCAGTCTGCCCTGCTGCCCACGCATCCACATAGCTCTGGTTGTCCAGGGTGGATAGCGTCTTGTACTTCGCCTGCAACGGCTCTGTCTCAATCTGGGGGAAGTGCCACATGATCTGGTAGTAGAAGTCGCGCCAGAGTAGCTCGCCAATCCAGGACTCGCCGCCATGCGCCTGCGGATTGGGCTGGCGGTCGGCTAGCAGGCCGCTGGCTTGCAAGGCCGCCTGGTAGCAGGTTCGCACCCCGATAGTACCCATCCGCAGGTGAGCAGAGAGGCGCGAGGTGCCAGGGTCGGCGGGGAAGTTGCGCTGGCTGGCGTACTGCGCGATGCGGGTTTCCCCGTCCTCGTTACGCTCCACCAGGTTGCTGGCGAACTGCTTGAGACGAGCCAGGGCTGCCGCTTCGCCGCCCGGCTGATGATGGGCCTCAATACCTTCAAGCAAGTCAGCAGGCGCGCCCTGCTGCAAACCCTCCACCTGGGCCAGCACTGCCTCTGGCAGGCGCAGGTCGCTAGGGATGCTGGGGATGCTGGGTGGGGCGAACAGCAGCCGTTCGAGGGCGGCCCGCTTGAAGGGGGTGTAGACGGTGTACGGCTCTCCCTTGCCGCTCAACACCTGGCCGGGTTCGGTCAGCAGGTGGCTGTTGAAGCTCTGCACTGTGATCCCCGCCGCTTGCAGAGCCTCAGTCACCCGCTGGTCGCGGGCGCGGGCGAGAGGCTCGTAGTCGCGGTTGAAGACGACGAGACCCGCCCCCAATTCGCGGGCTATCCCCAGCAACTGCTCCTCTGGCTGACCCTGACGCACCAACAGGCGGCTGCCACGCCCCTGCAAGTCGGCGGCCAAAGCATCTAGCGACTGCTTGAGGAAGGAGACACGCTGCCCCCCACTATCTGGGCGACCGAGGATAGCCTTGTCCCAAACGAATACGGGGACGACCAACCGCCCATCCGCTGCTGCATAGGTGAGGGCGGTGTTGTCGGCCAGCCGGATGTCGCGGCGTAGCCAGTGGATGGCAATCTGCATCGTCCTATCCCCTTATCAGCTTACTGCTGGTGGCGACGAAGCGCATCGCCGATAGTGCCGAGCGGGTTGTCTTCTGGCTGGTTGGTTGGCTGGTTCGCGCCTGCCCCGCCAATAAAGTCGCTGAAGTCTACCTTGCCGTCGTGGTTAAGGTCGAAAGCCTGAGTCGTCTCGTTGAAGTCCTGGCTGACCTGAGCAGCCTCATCCGCGTTATGGCTGTGGCGGTGTAGTTGATTGACCTCCTGCGCTATACCCTGGATGCCGTCGCCGAGGTTGCTGGGGGGGCGGAAGCTGCTGCCACCTACTGGCTCGTCACTGTGCTGTTCCTTGTCGTTCATCTACGTACTCCATTCATAAGGATGACTCTCTGCTAGCACGATCCAGGCCAAAAAGAGAGGGGGTGCGAGTTGCACCCCCTCTCGCGGTGAGAAAAACTAGCGGTTAGCGTTGTCCTGCTCCTGGTTGCCACCGCCAAACAGGTCGCTGAGGTCAACCTTGCCGTCCTGGTTGCGGTCGAGTGGATTGTTGCTGCGCGCCGGTGGCTGCTGGTACTGGGGCTGCTGATACTGCGGCTGCTGCGGCTGCTGCGGTTGGCTGCCACTGGCGAACAGATCGTCCAGACCCACGCTACCGTCGTGGTTGCGGTCGAGCGGGTTGTTGCTGCGCGCCGGTGGCTGCTGGTACTGGGGCTGCTGCGACTGACCGCCAAGGAAGCCGCCGAGCAGACCACCGAGTTGCGGCAGGCGGCTAGTCAAGAAGCTGAGGATCAGGCTGGTGACCAGGCCCGACTTCTGGCTGCCGAGGTTAGATTGCTGGCCGAGCAGACCGCTGAGCAAACCCATATTCTGCTCTGGCTGGCTGGGTGTGAAGTTGAGGCTGCTAGCGGGCGCGTTGTGGCCGCCAACCTGCGCGAGCAAGGGAGCCGCCTCCGGTGAGTGTTGGCGCAGGCTACCAAGAATGGTGTCGATGCTAGTGGTTGCCTCGTGGCTGCTAATGTCAGCCTGCGAGGTGAGGTGGTTGACCAATTCGTTGCGAAGGTCCATAGTGTAAACTCCTTTGCTTGTGGGCTGGGTTGTGGCGCGGTACAAATCTCCGAACCGCTCTCTACAACGACAGCCCAGGCAAAGTGATACGCTAGCTAGTAGGACATCGCGCGCCCTGCTGCCGCTTAGGGGGTTGTGTCAGCCGCCCGCCGCACGACCTTCGCCAGTTCGCCACGCATCATGTTCGCGTTGGGCCGGAAGCAGAGGCCGCTGCCGCCCGCGCAGGTTGCTCCGCCAATGATGCCCCGCTCGTTCAACCGCTGGATGGCAGTGTAGCCGAAGGCCGTCGCTGGTACATCGCTGAAGGTGGGCGTGGTAGTAGTTGCGGCCTGGTATTGGCGAACCCGCTGTACTATCACTGCCGCCTGCACCCGGCTGACCGCCACGTTGGGGCCGAAGCAGGGAGATGCTACCCCCAGTTGCTGACAATCGCTGGCGGTGAGGCCGTTGATTGCGCCCGCGTGGGCTGCCGCCTCGATGAAGCCGTAGAAGATGCTGCTTGCCGCTACGTCGCTGAAGCTAGGGCTGGTCGGCGTGTAGCTGGGCAGACCGAAGCCACGCTTGACGATCTTGGCAAACTGACCGCGACTGGTAGTAGCGTTCGGCTGGAACAGCATCTGCCCTGGTTGGGCCGGGTCGGGGATACCAGAGATTACCTGCCGACAGGAGAGGGTAGCTATGTCGTCGTAGAACATGGCGCGCTGCGGCAAGTCTGCAAAGCCAGTCGCGCAATTCTCCAGCACCTTCGCCATCAGGGTGATGCGGTCGCTGGCCTGAGTGTCCACTATGTAGCGCAGCCGCCACCAGCCGCCCGCATAGCCCGGTTCTAGGCGGTAGGAGAACGTTACCCAGCGGTTCTGGCCGAACTGCGTATTACCTACCATCGCCCGGTAATGGTCGGCGTTGGTGATGACTATGGGTTGCTCGCCTGCCCGGTTGCGGTCGCTCTGTACCCCCTGAGTTATGGTCAGGGTGGTCTGCGGGTAGTAATCGGGGTGGTTGGCATCGGGTGGGTGGAGCAGTTGGATGGTGGTGTTACCCGTATGGGTGTCGCCGGGGTCGAAGACCGAGAACTCTGCCAGTTTACCTGCCTGCTCTGGGCCAATATAGGCGAAGGGTATGTCGCTCGTACCAGTGGGGATGTTGACGTAAGCCCCCATCTTGCCGAGGGCGTTGACGGTTACTCCTGCTGTATTCGAGCCAGCGGCCAGCAGGCTGAAGTTGTTCTGCCCTGGCACGTCTACCTGCTGCCCACCATTGCTGTAGGCTGCGTCGCGGTTGACGTTGATGTTCAGCCGCCACTGGCTGTAGCCGTTGTTGCTCAGGTGGCCCCCAGCTACGCCAGCCGGGTGGATGGGGTTGGCGGGCGTGCCAGTGGTGTTGTAATCTACCCACTTGAGGTGATAGAGGCTGTCGTTCGGTTCGTAGATGCGGGCGGGGTCAAGGTAGTTGGTGTTGGTGCTGGTGCTGCGGTACATCACCGGCCCCACGTTCCAAGTCGAGCCAGGCACTAGCACGTCGTCGCCGTAGTAGTTGGGGGTAGCGTCAGGGGAGAACAGCTTGTAGGTGGTGGTTAGCTGCTGCGCGCCGCTGATGAAGGTGGGGTGGGAGCGGCAGGCAAAAGCGGAGACGGTGCTGCCAGGGATGGGGTGGGATCGGAACCGCCGGGGGTGCTGGTGGGGGCAGGCACGGCGGTCAGCGATTGGCTCAGAATCTGGTTCAACCCGGTGGTAGCAGCTATGTTGTCACCAGTAAAGAACTGGTTGCTGGCACACCAGGTCGCGCCGTTGTCATACGCCAGGGCAGCATTGGTGTCGTAGCTGATCGGGTTGACGGCGAAAGCAGCATCGAACACCCGCAGTTGGGTATCACTGCCAGGGGGAGTGTTGATTGCGTAATTGTAGCCGCCTTCAGCAGGCAGGTTGCCATCGTAGTCCTCCTGGAACTGGCTGCTCTGGTCGTTGCAGAGGAGGCCGCCGTTGGCGCAGTTGTACTTGACCATGAAGGGGTCGCCATGTTGCTTGTCGGTACCAGCCCAGTGGATGCTGAGCCAATAGTTCTGAACGCTGGTGTTGGGGTAATCAATGCGCTCCGGGTCGCCTCGCGCCACCATGCCTGCCGGCACTGCGCCCTGCCCAAAACCGAGGTATTCGACCGGCCCGCCGAGGGGCATGAAGGTGGTGTAGTTGTTCTGCGTGGTAGCGGGCTGGCTAGCAAACGGGGCTGCGCTCGCTGCTGGTGCGCTGTGGCTGGCTAGCAGGCCACTAACGGCCAGCAGGGTGGCCGCCAATACCATGGTGGCCACTAGCAAGGGCTGACCTATCCGGGGCTGGGAGGTAACGGCGTGCAGTCGTTGCACCGCCGGTTGCCCCTCTGTTGATCGTTTGGACATAACTCTCCCCTTTCGCTGATTTCTCTTGGACACACATAGTTGACGGTAAGAAGCACAACTTTGTTCCCCAAATAAGTCAACAGCCCAACCGGTAATACAAACGAAAAGGGACACAGGTTTGCTGTGTCCCCGCCTGCTGCTATGGTTGCTAGTTACTTGTTGCCGCCGATGCCGATCATGTCGAGGATGCCCGCAGCCTGGGGTACCTTCTCCTTGAGGCTACCGAGCAGGGTGCTGGTGGCAAGCTGGGCCTTCATCTGGTCGAGGTTGGCGTGCTGCGAAACCATGCTGACGAGGCTGCCCATGTCGAAGCCGCCAGCAGCGTGGGCTGCCCCGGCGACTGCTGCGCCAGCGTCGGCTGCGCTGTTGCTTGCGTTGTGGGCGGTAGCCTCTACTGCGCTAGCCGCTGCATCCTTCTTGTCGTCATCGCCATCAAAGACATCGCCAATCTTGTCCATGATACCGCCGAAGAAGCCCTTCTTCTCCTCATGCTCCCCAGCAGCCGCCGTGCTGCCCGCCGTCGTTGCTGCGCCGCCCAGGCCCGCCATCGAGAGGATGCCGCTCAGTTGCGGCACATTCTTGCTAAGGAAGCCCATCACGGTGCCAACTACGCTCTGGGCCTGACCTTCGTTAAGGTTGGCCTTGTGCATCAATTCCTGAACCAATTCCTGCATCTTGTCCATTGGAAGCCCCTCTCTTGTCGCTGAAGAAACACACCATAACCCGCCGTTACGGATGGAGATAGTACCACGCTTGCGGGTACTGTACTGATTATACGAAAGACAGGGGTATAGGGCAAGAGGTTGGAGGCTGAGTCAGCAACCCACCGCTTAGATGCGTTCCAACAGGCTGACGCTCTCGATATGGTAGGTTTGGGGGAACAAGTCAACCACGCGGGTGCTTCGCAGGCGGTAGAGGGGCGCGAGGGCGGCCACGTCGCGGGCGAGAGTGCTGGGGTCGCAGGAGACGTAGACCAACCGCTCGGCTGGCACCTCGGCCAGAGCCTGGAGAGCAGTGGGCGCGAGGCCGCTGCGGGGTGGGTCGACGATGATCGCCTCGGCCTGCAAGCCGTCGGCCAGCAGGTCGGGCAGCACGTCCTCCACTCTGCCGATTTGGAAGACCGCCTGGCTGCCGACCTTTAGCGCGTCGGCGTTCTCCCGCGCTGCCTTGACCGCCTCGGTCTGCAACTCGATGCCCACCGCCCTCCGCACCTGCTTCTCAGCAAGTAGCGACAGGCCGAACAGCCCTACCCCGCTGTAGAGGTCCAGCAGGGTGTCTGCCTTGCCAACCAGTGCGTTGACGGTGCGAACCAGTTCGCCTGCCGCCTGGCTGCTTACCTGGAAGAAGCCAGCGGGGGCAAGCTGGAAGGTGCGACCGGCTACCTGCTCACTAAAATCGCCTTTGCCCCAGAGGACGTAGGCAGAGACCTCGGTCACCTCTCCCCCTTCACCGCCGATATCGCCTGGCTGCGGCTGGCTGTCGCGTCCGCGCTGGCGGGCGGCGGGCGGTAGGGTAGCGATACCGCGCAGGCCATAGCGTTCGGCCACCTGTTCGCGCTTGACCCACTCGGTCAGCATCCGCCGCACGTCGCCCATGTTGACCGTGGTTGTTCCCTGGTGTAGCAGCAGATAGCTACTCTCATCGGCGAAGCTAACCCGCACCGTAATTGCGCTCAAGGCACCATGCGGCATCACGCGCACGAAGCGGTCAATCAACTCGATCATGCTGACGATGCGTGGATGGACGATGTAGCAGCGTTCGATGGCGACGATGCTGTGGCTCTCACGGCGGTAGTAGCCGACTTCGCCAGAGCCAATCTCTGGGTAGCTGACCTGGAAGCGGGCGAGGTTGCGGTAGGCCCAGGGGTCGGGGGCAGCAATCGGGGCTTCAGGCTGCACCTCCAGGCCAGCGACGCGGCGTAGCTGCTCGGCTAGCAGCTTACTCTTGCTGGCTAGCTGGTAGTTGTAGCCGATATGTTGCCATTGGCAGCCGCCGCACTTGCCGAAGTATTCGCAGCGCGGCTCTACCCGCTCTGGCGACGGTTCGCCTAGCACTTCGGAGACGGCACCGCGGGCGAAGTTTTTCTTCTGTTCACTGAGCGACACGCGCACTCGCTCACCGGGCAGGCCGTAGGAGGCGAACACCACCTTGCCCTCGGTGCGCCCGACAGCATCGCCGCCGTAGGAGAGGTTGTCGAGGGTCAGTTCTACGCGGGGGGCCAAATCAGCCATTATCATCCACCTTTATCTTCTATTTGGTCAGCAGTGATGCAGGTCAGGAAGCGGGGCGGCCTACTTTGCGCTGGGTGAGCGGATCATGCCAACCAGGTAGTAGGCGATGCTTTCGCGGCTGATCAGGCCGAGATTAAGCCCATCGTTGGTTACAACGGCGTGGCTGGCACTGGCTGCCTCCATCCGCAGCAGCACTTCGAACAGCTTGAGGTCGGGTGGTACACTGACCAGCCTGCCAATCGGCTCCATCAGTTCGCGCACCGTCTTGTGGCTACGCTCCTCGGCGGGTAGCTTGCTCATCGCGGCGGGGGCAATCAGGCCCACCGGGTTGCCGCCCTCGCCTACTGGCAATGGCACCTGCGACTCGACGCTGAGGCGACCGACGACGAACTGATCAAGAGCCTCGGTCAGGGTATGGCTGGGCGGTATCTGCTGGGCGGCAGGCATCATCGCGTCGGCGGCGGCAGTGCTGTGCAGCAGGCGGCGGCTGACTGCCTCGCGGTAGGCCCGCCACGATTGGCGGCTCATCGACCAGCCGATGTAGATGGTGAACAGGCCGATGAAGAAGTCGCCAGTGAGTACCAGCACTGCTATGCCGAGGGCGATTACGAGCAGGCCAAGTGCCTGCCCACCTTGCGCTGCGATGCGGTCGGCGCGGGCAGGGTCGCCTGTCAGTTGCCAGGCAGCAGCGTGCAGCACCTTGCCACCGTCCAGGGGTGCGCCAGGCAGGAGGTTGAACGCGCCCATCGAGAAGTTGAGGATGGCTAGCAACCAGGCGCAGACGGGGGCCGGGTCGGGGTGATCGAGGCCGAGCAGCAGGGCTAGCCCGAAGAAAAGGGCGGAGAGCAGCAGACTGACGAAGGGGCCGACCGCTGCAATGCGGAACTCCTCGCCTGGGTGCTTAGGCTCTGCGTCGGTGAGGGTTGCGCCGCCGAAAGAGTAGAGCATGATGCCGCGCACGGGCAGCCCTGCCGCCCGAATGACCAGGGCGTGGCCTAGTTCGTGGGCCAGCACCGAGAGGAAGAACAGGAGCGTGACCACCAGGGCGGCAGCGAACTGCAAGCCACCCCCCCACTCCCGCGCCACGCTGAGGCTGGGAAAGAGGACAGCGGCCAGGAAGTAGAGGGAGAGCAGCAGGAAGACGAACCAGCTAACGTCAGCGGTAATCTTTACCCCGCGCACCTCACCAATGGTAAAGCCTTTCTGCATTGCCAGTCAGCTTTCAAGGCGCAACCTCGCGGCGGCGGTGTTCAGAGGCGTTCGTGCTGGTCGAGCTTCAGCACGAAAAGGGTGGCACGGCTGGCCCGGTTGCTGGCAGGGCGGGTGCTACGCTTGAGGATATCAATTACCATCGCCACCGCCTCATCTTCTACGCCAATCATCAGGGTGGTGTTCCCCTCGCGCAGAAAGCCGCCGGTGCTAGCCAGCCGGGTGGTGCGGTAGCCGCTATCGAGCAAGCTGTCAATCACACTGTCAGCGTCATTGTTGGCGACGTTCACCAGGATTAGTTTCATCTTTTTCGCTCCCAACCTCTGTTGTGGACTTTGCCATTATATAGGGATGAGGGCGCACTTGTCAATCAGCGGTGCCAACCTGGGGGTTAGGGGCAGCGGATTGGCCCTGCGGATTGGCCCTGCGGATTGGGCGGATGGTAGCCGCTCCCTGGGGCTGTGCTACAACCTTCACTTCAGTACGGGGTGGAGGCAGGTGGGGGCTGCTTGTTGCCAGCCATAATGCTTGCGCTCCAAAGATTAGTTGACAGCAATCCACTCTGTGGTATAATGCGGCGGGAATGAGGTAGGTGAACTAACAGCACAACCACGCCCATGTAGTTGTAGATAGAAAGGAGACGAGGATGAGCTATCCACCGAATCAACCGGGCCAGCCAGACGCTGGGGATCGCCTGCGCGAAACCGCGGGGAACGCTGCCGAAGGGGTACGCGATGTGGCAGGCGATGTAGCGCAGGGGGTACGCAGTGCCGCCAGCACCGTTGCAGGCGAAGCCCAGGGCATAGCCCGCGACCTCGGCAACACCTTCAGCGGCAACAGTGTAGATGATATTATGGGCAACGCTACCGTGCGGGATAACCTCAACACGGTGCTACGCGCCTTGCGGGTTGCGCTTTCACTGCCCAAAGTGTTGTTTGCGATTATTGCTGCCTTCCTGGTGCAAGTCGTACTCAGCCTGTTCGCGCCGCTGGGCGGGGCGGTCGCCAACCAGGGCTACAACTTCACTGGCAGCTTCAGCCTGGCCCCCAACTTCAGCAACGGCTTCGGCCCGGCCATCTTCAGCATCCTGGCAATCGTCCTGTTTGCGGTCGGCTACGCAGTCGTCTTTGGCACCGTCGTCAAGATGTGCATGGATGAGTTGGAGAGCGGGCGGCAGACGACCTGGCAGGCAGCCCTCGGCCACGTGATGAGCAATATGGGCAGCTATATGCTTGCTCCGCTGCTGCTGTCGCTGTTCTACACTGCGGTCGTGCTGGTCGAGTCGCTGGTCGGTCTGCTGGGTCGCACCGCCGTAGGGCCAACCCTCGGCTACCTGCTGTTCATCCCGCTGATCCTGTTCAACATCATCGTAGTGGTCAGCGTGGTAGGCGGTAGCTTCATCCTGTTCCCAGTAGTAACAAAGGAGAAGCATGGGCCGCTAGAGGCAGTAGGCCGCGCCCTCAGTCTAATCCGCCGCGCTATTGGCCCGGTGGTAATCTTCGCCGTCATCTACCTGCTGCTCAGTGGCCTGTTCAGCACGGCAATCAACGCCCTGGTTGGCCTCGGCACGAGCCTGACAGGGCAGGTGTTCGCGGGCAACGCTGGCTCCGCAGGCGCGCTCGGTGGCGACGAGGCTCGCAACCTGGGGAACACCGCGATTGCGCTAAACTGGGCTATCGGGGTGTTCAGTTCGCTGATTAGTGCGCTGATCTACGTGGTGCTGCCTGCCGCCGCTGGCTCGGCCCTCTACCTCAGCCTCGCGCCCAAGTACCCGCCGCTGCCCAAGCCGATGCGGGCCGCCGAACCGCAGCCCCAGTACCAGCAGACCCAGTACCAGCAGCCACCTGCCCAGTACGGTCAGCAGCCACAGCAGTACCAGCAGCCACCTGCCCAGTACGGTCAGCAGCCGCAGCAGCCGCCTGCTCAGTACGGCCAGCAGCAGCAGCAGCCACCTGCCCAGTACGGTCAGCAGCCGCAGCAGCAGCCTGCTCAGTACGGCCAGCAACCCTACGCTGCCCCGCCGCAAGCTGGCAACCAACCGCAGCCCAACCCCACCACCCCCTACCAAGGCGACACCCGCAGCACCCC
>JBBROH010000077.1:0-17430 GCA_038229595.1 Chloroflexia bacterium
GAGGCCGACCCCAATCTGCTTGATGAACAGGATTTCGCCAGTGGCAAACGCGCCAATCACCACGACCAGCAGCAAGGCCGCGCTGGTAATGATCGCCCCCGTCTTCTGCACGCCGAGGGCAACAGCGGCGGTGTTATCGCCACTGCGGTCATAGTTCTCCTTAATGCGCGAGAGCAGGAACACCTCGTAGTCCATCGAGAGACCGAAGGCGATTGCAAAGATCAGCACCATCTGGGTCGCGTCTATGGTGCCGTTTGGTGTGTAGTTGAGCAGTTCGGTGAAGCGGCCATCCTGGAAGACCCAGACCAGCGCGCCGAAGCAGACCGAGAGCGAGAGGATGTTGAGCAGCACAGCCTTGAGCGGCACGAACAGACTGCCGAGCATCAAAAAGAGGATGACGAAGATGACCAGGATGATGAAGCCGAGGGCGAGCGGGATGTGACTTTCGAGGCTGGCGAGCAGGTCAACCAGGTAGGCAGGCGAGCCACCCACTTGGGTGCTGAGACCAGCGGTTCGGGGGAGGGCGCGCAGGTCGGCCACCAGTTGGCGGCTACTCTGGTCGGTGTACTTGCCGTCGTAGATGATGTTGACCAGGCTGTAGTTACCCTTCGCGTAGCGGGCTGCCGCCGCTGCTGCTGGCTCTGCCAACGGTGACTGCGTGCCAATAGCGGCGTAGAAGCCGCTGATCGCTTGTTTGCTGACCAGGCGTGGGTCAACCGTCACCAGACTCTCCACCTGGCGCACCCCAGGGACGGCCTTGAGCGCAGTGGCGTAGTCGTAGAGGCTGGCGAGGCTGGCGGGGCTGGTGGCGGCTGCGTCGCTGCGAACTACGATCTGGATTGGGCCGGTTTCGTTGGCTGGGAAGTCCCTTTGCAGCGTGTCAAAGACTACGCGGCTTTCGGCCTTGACTGGTAGGCTATCTGGGCCGGGGGTCGAGTAGCTAGCCCGCAGGAAGGGGCTGCCCATGAACAATAGCAGGCCAAGCGTGACAACCAGAACCACCGTCGGGTAGCGCATCACGAACGCACTGCTCTTGTACCAAAAGCCGTGTGGCGCATCGCTCTGGCTAGCGGTAGCACTTTGGCGGCGAAAGAGGCGGTTGAGCGCGAGGGCGTTGACGCGGGGGCCAAGCACCGCAAGCAGGGCTGGCAGTACCGTTAGCGAGGCAAGGACGGCCACGACCACAGCAGCGGCACTGCCCGTACTCATGCTGCGGAGGAACATGATCGGGAACAGTTGCAGACTGAGCAGGCTGAGCGCGACGGTCAGGCCGCTGAACAGCACTGTGCGCCCAGCAGTCTGCATCGTACGGACGAGGGCGGCACGCACATCTCCCTGCTGGCGGCTCAACTCCTCACGGAAGCGGCTGATCATGAACAGGCTGTAGTCTATCGCCAGGCCCAGGCCGAGCATGGTGATCACGTTGATCGCGAACACCGAAACGTCGATGAACTCGGTTAGCACCCGCACCAGCAGGAACGCGCCGAGGATCGCCAGCCCGCCTATCGCCAGCGGGAGCGTAGCGGCTACCAGGCTGCCGAAGATGAGCAGCAACAGCAAGGCGACAAGCGGGAAGGTGTAGAGTTCAGCCTGACCCAGGTCTTTCTCCACCTGGGCCGAGATCTCCTCGTTGATTGGTGCGTTGCCGCCCAGCCGCACCTCTAGCCGCTCGCTCTTGAGTTGCTGGCGCAGGGTGGGTAGCAGCTTGAGTGCTTTGCCCAACCCCCCTTCGATGTTGACTACGGCGTAGGTACTACGCTGGTCAGCGGAGAGCAGTTGGGGCGCGCCAGTCTGGTAGTAGCTGGTGATCGCCCCCACCCCCGGCTGGCCCTGCACTTTGGCGAGGGTCGCGACGACCGCCTGCTGGTAGAGCGGGTCGCTGACGGTCAGGCCGTCCTTCGCGCTGAACAGGACGATCAGCGGTGTTTGGTTGCGGCCCATTTCTTCGGCGATCAGGCCAGCTACCTTGCTCGACTCGCTGCCGGGGTCATCGAAGCCACCACCCTTCAGCTTGCCAAACACGCTGCTGCCGTATACCCCACTCAGCACCATGAACAAGACGGCGGCCACGAGGACGGCCCAGCGGCGGTGGTAGATGAAGCGGGCGAGGGTTGCAAACATGATCGATCCCTTTCTGTTGCTGGCTGCAAAAAGCTGCGCCCATCATCGGGCATTGGTTTTGGTAAAGGTCGCAAACCCTGAATGGTCATCACCATCATCTCCTGGGCGACGGCCTGGGCGCGTTCGGGGGGCATCATCTGCGGCATGGTGATCGCCAGCGAGACGATCCCGTGCATCATGCTCCAAAGCAGGCTGGCGTAGATTTCGCTGTCGCCCGGCCTCATCGCCCCTACCGCTATGGCGTGCTGGATCGAGGTGGCAAGGCCAGTCAGCACTGCTATGCGCGGGGCGATCTCACCTGGCAGAGGGTGCAACATATAGTCGCTGCGCTGCATAAACATCACGCGGTAGTAGATGGGCTGAGTGAGGCCAAAGTTGAGGTAAGCCTGGCCGAGGTTGATCAGGCAGGTTACTGGCTCGTCGCTGCTAGCCTCCGCTGCGTGCATCTGCTGCTCGAACTTGGTGAACCCCTCATCCAGCACGGCATGAAGTAGCTCGGCTTTGTCCTTGTAGTAGAGGTAGATAGTGGTGGGTGTGTAGCCGATCCGCTCCGCTACCTGGCGCAGCGAAAACTGCTCGTAATCCTGGCTGGCTAGCAGTTCAGTGGCAGCATGGAGTATCCGCTCGCGTAGCTCTAGCTTCTCCTGCTTGCGCCGCTCGATGCTGCCCAGCTTTGTGCGCTCATCCCTGGTAGGTTGTTCTTTAATCTCCATAGCCTCGTTAACCTGCTTACCCTAGTTACTACGCTTAACACCGTTAAGCAGATTATAGCAGCTAATCTCCGCTCTGTCAAGAGTTTTGTGGCAGCAATACAGAACTTCGGCGCAAGTGCGGTCTCCTAGCTGGCAGTGGCGAGCAGCGTTCTAGCTGGTGGGCTAGACGGCCCAGGGCGGTGACGGCCTAACCCTATATCCAACTAAGCGTAAACTAGCCCAATATTCCACTAATCGTGGCACGTCACTTGCCTTATGGCTCCCTGTTAGGACACCAGTAGCAAGCACTGGGCGCAGTTTCGTGGATGCTGTGGTTGCCAGTGCCGTTCGCTACGGCCAACCCGACTCGCACAATGATGTGATTGTGAGCATGGCAGTGTATGGCCTTCCAGGCTGCCTATGCTCCTGACTAACCCTCATCCAAAACGTATGCTCATAGGAGAAACACAGTGGAGATGTTCCTTAACTTTCTGACCGCCTGGCTGCTGCCCTTCGTGCAGCCCAACGGCCAAGCCGTAAACACCGGCAACTACGGCTTTGACAACTTTATGAACCAGGACCTGCCGCGCTTCCTGCCGAAGCTGGCAGTGGCAATTATCATCCTCTTGGTCGGCTGGATCATCGCCCGCGTGCTGCGTGGGGCGGTCGCGACTGCACTGAACCGCACCGGCATTGGCGCACGCATCGCGCGGGCGGCTGGCGCGAAGGATGCAGCCCAGGCAGCCCAGGGTGAGCGGGCGGTTGCTTCAATCGTCTACTACCTGATCCTCCTGGTCGCCATCGTCCTGGCCCTCGGCGCACTAGGCCTCGACCAGATTACTGTGCCGCTCAACAACCTGCTCGGCCAGTTCCTCGGCTTCCTGCCTAACTTGATTGCGGCGATCATCCTCGGCTTCATCGCCTACATCATCGCTACTATCGTACGCCTGCTTGTCCTCAACGCCCTCTCTGCGGCGGGGGCAGACAATCGACTAGGCAAGGCCACTGGCGGTTCTGGGGCAGTGCCGATCAGCAAGACGATCAGCGATGTAGTCTTCTACCTGATCCTGCTCCTGTTCCTGCCTGCCATCCTGGCTGCGCTCGGTCTCGGCACTGCGCTCAAGCCGGTTGGCGACTTCGTGGGTAACATCGTTGGGGCCTTGCCGAACATCCTGCAAGCTGCGATCATCCTGTTGATTGCTTACTTCATCGCGATTATCGTGCAACGCATCGTTGTTGGTATCCTCCAGAGCGTCGGCTTCGACCGCCTGCCCTCCACCCTCGGCCTCGACCGCACCCGCACTGGTCGCGCCGCTGCTGATGCCGCGCGCAAGGCTGGCGAGGGCGCACAGCAGGCAGGTCAGCAGCTTGCTAGCGACGCACAGGCAGCAGCCAGCGAAGCTACCCGCGCAGCAGCCCAGAAGCTGCAAGAGAGCAACCCTGGCGGCACGGTAGCAGGCGGTGGTACTACTGGCACCAGCAGTGTGACCATCCGCAATACGGGCAACGTCAACACCACTGGCGGCAACGCTGGCGGCAATGTTGCCAACACTATCGGTCGCACCCTCAGCCCGACGGCGGCTGGTGGCAACACCCCTGGTACCAGTGCCTCCGAGCTGGTAGGTTACGTCGTCCTCGGTGGCATTCTGCTCTTTGCGGCAAACCAGGCTGCAACCGTGTTGGGCTTCACCGGCCTCGCTGCGGTGCTAACCCAGGCTACGGCCCTCTTTGGCAACGTCTTGCTGGCCGCAGTGCTGCTAGCACTCGGTATCTTCTTCGCCAACCTGGCGGGTGAGTTGATCGAGAACACTGGCGCACCGCAATCGCGCACGCTGGCTACCTTCGCCCGCATTGCTATCCTGGTTCTGGTCGGCACCATCGCCTTGCGCCAGTTGAGTCTGGGCAGTGACATTGTGAACCTTGCCTTCGGCCTCGGCTTCGGCGCAATCGCGGTCGCCTTCGCCATCTCCTTCGGCCTCGGTGGTCGGCTGCCCGCCGAACGCTTCCTGGAGGAGTATCGCCAATCGCTCAAGCGCAACGACAACCAGCCACCAACCCAGCAGTAGGCTAGAGCAGTCCAGTTTCATCCGTAGGGGGCGCATTCACAGAATGCGTCCTCTTTCTTTTGGCCGACGCAGGATGTTAGAGCCAACCCCACTCTGTAGTAGACAGCCCGCAGAGCAGCCGCTAGGTAGCAAGCCAAATCCCCCCTACTTCGCCAGGAAGATTCGGCTTGCTAACCCGAACCTTGCGCCGCACTGCTGTATAGTACGGTTGAAGGTTGCAACCGAGGAGAAAACGATGAGTGGAACAGATGAGCAGGCAGCGATTGCCCAACTGAAGCGGGGCGAGATCGGGGGGCTGTCGCTGCTGGTGGTGCGCTACGAGGGTCAGGCGGTGCGTGCCGCCTACCTCGTCTGCCACGACCTGGCCGTAGCCGAGGATGTGGTGCAGGACGCATTCGTGCGCGCCTACGAAAAGATCGGCCAGTTCGACCAGAGCCGCCCCTTTGCTCCCTGGTTCTTGCGGAGCGTGGTAAATGCTGCTTTGCGGGCAGCAACCCGCCAGAGCCGTCAGGTGGATGACGCGGAGGATAGGCTGGCCGCTAGCATCAGCCACGACCCCCAGCCCGACGACCTACTGGCCGCCGCCGCGACGAAGGAGGCAGTCTGGGCCGCCCTCGACCACCTCTCACCGCAGCAAAGGGCTGCTATAGTGCTGCGCTACTACCTCGACCTGAGCGAAGCAGAGATGGCCGCACAACTGGCCGTCCCCCCTGGCACCGTCAAGCGGCGGCTGCACGATGCCCGCCTACGCCTGCGCCAGCTTCTACCTGCCTGGTTGCAGCCAACCACCAAAGAATAGAAGGATAAAGCAATGAACAAGCAAGAAATCAAGTCCGCCCTCGACGAGTATGCCTTGCGCGCTACCCTCGACCGGCCTAGCCTGGGGCAGACGATCACCGCCGCCGCAGAGCTACAGCGGTCTGCCCCGCAGCCGCGCAATCACCCCCGCCGCACCTTGCGCCTGACCCAGCTAGCCACCATCTCGGCCCTCGTGCTGGTAGTCAGCTTCGTCAGCTACGCCCTCGCGCCAATCGTGGGTAGAGGGCTGGCAGGTGACTTCAATCGCCAGGAGGCAATAGCGACCGCAACCGCAGTGGCAGACCCCGAACTCAATCCGCTGCTCTGGTTGCCCCTGGTCAAGCGGGCGCAGAGCCTCAACCTCAGCCAGACGGTTGCCAGCGACACGATCACCCTCAAGCGGGTGTACGCCGACTCCAACCTGATCGCCGTCCACTACACGATCCAGAGCCTCGGCGCGCACGTTGATGCTATTAGCGGCTGCGCCAACAGCCAAGAGGTGCCTGGCAGCGCGGGGCGTGGCTTTGTAGCGACTGGGGGTTATGGTTTCTCGCTGATTTGTGGGCAAGCGATCCCTACAGAGGTACGGCTCTACGCTAACGACAAGCAGGTTCCTGCCTTCACTGGCAACACCTTGTTTATGGACAAAAGCAGTATAGTGATCAGCCTAGCTACTCCTAGCAGCAGCGGCTACCCTGTCCAGGGCGACGACGGCAGCTACGCCTTTGCTGGCTCAGACCTGCTCTACCGCTGGCAGGGTGGTGACAAGCAGGGTGAGCGGGGGCTGATCGAGGCGGTTAGCTACTTTGATGCCAGCAGCCTGCACGAGAGCGGCCCACTCAACCTCCGCTTCAGCGTTGACCTGCAACCTGGTGGAGACCGCACACCCATGCACATGGATGAGCTTGGCTACGTCCGACACAGCTACAGCTACAGGACGGCTACCGCTGGGGACAGCAGACCGAACGAGCCGTTCCAGTATAGCTTCACCGCTCCGCAGGTGGCCGAGCAGCGCACCATCACCGCCCAGCAGACGTTGAAGGTCAACGGCCTCAGCATGACGCTGGATGACGTGCAGCTTACGCCAGTGCAGATGCGCCTACACCTGCGCTTTAGCCAACCAGTCGCTGCATCAGCTAGCAATTGGCGGCCATTCGCCGACCTGGTAGGCCCCGGCTTTGCCACCGAGAACGGCTACAGCAACGAATATTCGCTAACCGGCAGGCAAGGCAACCTGCTAGCCGAACGCTGGGAGCGGCAGGCGGATGGTAGCTGGCTCTACATCGTCACTGGCAATGTCTACGAGCGGCTGGGTGACTGGGCGTTGACCGTCTACCATCTGCAAGGCGGAGGCGCGGGCGACCTGCCCGGCCCCTGGATATTCAAGTTCAACCTGCCAGCCGCCGCCTTGAGCAGCAAGTAACCAAAGCGCAGAGCGCAGCCAGGGGGTGGATCAGCAACTATCCACCCCCGCTGCTATAGCCTCAGCCTATGGCAGCGATACGCAAAACCTATTCGCCCCCGCTTGTCTAGCTGGGGCGATAGTGCTATAATGTGGCATATAGGCAGGATGCTAGCTGCAATCAGCCGCAGCAGCAGCCCAACCCGACTAGCCTCCGCAACGTAGCGGCTGCAAGAAATATAGCGAGGAGGAAGTTCAACGATGAGTAGCACTCCAGTCGTCAAGGGGGGCGGTAGCAAGGCGCAAAGTAGCTTTGCCACCCGCAACCACTACTGGCTCCGTCGCATGCATTCCCTCAGTGGGATCGTGCCAATCGGCGGCTTCATGCTGTTCCACCTCTACATCAACGCCTTCGCCCTCAACGGCGCGGCGGCCTTCAACAAGGCAGCGGGCAGCATCGAGGATCAGCCAGGGGTGCGTATCCTGGAGTGGGTGGTGATCTTCATCCCCTTGCTCTACCATGCCTTCTACGGCCTCTACATCTTCTTCTATGCCAAGCAGAATAAGGTACACTATGCGTATTACCGCAACTGGGCCTTCTTCCTGCAACGCTGGACAGCGATCATTGCTTTGTTCTTTATCCTCTACCACACGGTAGCCCTGCGCTTCCTCACCTTCGGCGGCAAAGTGCCACCAAACTACACCTCGGTGATGCAACACCTGACCAGCCCCTGGGTGCTGCTGATCTACGTCGTTGGCCTGCTCGCTACTACCTTCCACCTGAGCAACGGCATCTGGGCCTTCCTGGTTAGCTGGGGTCTCACCGTCGGCCCCCGCGCCCAGCGTGTCTCTGCCTACGTCTGCGGCTTCCTCTTTATCGCAGTTTCGCTGCTCGGTGTCGCCATTGCTACCCATTTTTACCTGGTCGGCAACGGGGTGCTGGGTACCATCTTGTCCTAAGCGCAAGTGTAGAGAGAAGAGCTGGTTCGGCATGAGGAGAATAGAAGTCACGCTGGCAAAACAATCGCTCGCCGAATACACCAGCAAGGCACTGAGAGAACCGCTCATCCTCATGCTCAATGGTCACCTAGTAGCGGCTATGATCAGCCTTGATGCGATAGATTGGCTGGGGCTTGGTCTCGATCAAGACCCAGACTTCCAGGCGATCATGCCACTCTCAGAAGCAGACATCGCGGCGGGGCGCAGCTATACGGGTGAGGAAATCAGGCAGCGGCTAGGGCTGGGATCAGCAGTGGGGGCTAACGATCTAGACGCACTTGAGCTAGAGAAGGCCACCTGATCACTGGCTACACAATCACGCAACGAAGCGTAAGCATCAGGGTTCGTACCACAAGGAGGAAGTTAATGCCAGCCAGGATCATCATCGTCGGCGGCGGGCTTGCGGGCCTCAGTGCCGCCATCAAGGTCGCCGAAGCGGGCGTGCCGGTTGACCTTTTCAGCATCGTCCCCGTGCGGCGCAGCCACTCGGTTTGCGCCCAGGGTGGTATCAACGCTGCCGTCAACACGAAAGGCGAAGGCGATAGCCCAGCCCAACACTTCGACGATACCGTTTATGGCGGCGACTTCCTTGCCAACCAACCAGCGGTCAAGGCGATGTGCGACGCTGCCCCCAGCATCATCTATCTGCTCGACCGCATGGGGGTGCCGTTCAGCCGCACCCCCGAAGGCTACATCGACTTCCGCCGCTTCGGTGGTACCCTCTTTCACCGCACCGCCTTCGCCGGGGCTACTACCGGCCAGCAGTTGATGTACGCCCTTGATGAGCAGGTGCGCCACCATGAGGCTGAGGGTACGGTCAAGAAGTACGAAACCTGGGAGTTCCTCAGCCTGGTTCTCGACGAGCAGGGCAACTGTTGCGGCATCACCGCCCAGGATTTGCGGAGCATGGAGATCAAGAGCTTCGCCGCCGACGCGGTGATTATGGCGACCGGCGGCCCTGGCGTGGTCTTCGGCAAGTCCACCAATTCGGTGATCAACACTGGCACCGCCGCCAGCGCAGTCTACCAGCAGGGCGCACTCTATGCCAACGGCGAGTTCATCCAGGTTCACCCCACCGCTATCCCTGGCGAAGACAAGTTGCGCCTGATGTCCGAGTCGATCCGCGGTGAGGGTGGCCGGGTCTGGACTTACAAGGACGGCCAACGCTGGTACTTTCTGGAGGAGCGTTACCCCAAGTACGGCAACCTGGTTCCCCGCGACATTGCCACCCGCGAAATCTTCCAGGTCGTCACCGAGATGGGCCTGGGCGTAGACGGCCAACGCCAGGTCTACCTGGACATCAGCCACCTCGACCCGGAGATGCTTGAGCGCAAGCTGGGTGGGGTGATCGAAATCTACCGCAAGTTTGTAGGCGACGACCCCACCCGCGTGCCAATGCGCGTCTTCCCCGCCGTCCACTATTCGATGGGCGGCCTCTGGGTAGACATGAACCAGGCGACCAACATCCCCGGCCTGTTCGCGGCTGGCGAGGTAGACTACAGCATCCACGGCGCAAACCGCCTGGGCGCAAACTCGCTCGTCTCCTGCATCTACGGCGGCTTCGTTGCTGGCCCCAACGCCGTCACCTACGCCAAGAACGCGAACAAGAGCGCAGCAGCAGTTAGCAGCACGGTCTATGAGGGGGAGGTACGCCGCCAGCAGGAGAAGCTGGATCGCCTGCTCCGGGCCAGCGGCAGCGAGAACCCCTACCAGATGCACAAGGAACTGGGCGAGATGATGACCGACAACGTTACCATCGTCCGCTACAACAAGAACCTCAAGGCGACAGACGAGAAGTTGCAGCAGATGATCGAGCGTTATCGCAACAACATCATGGTGCCAGACCACTCCGCCTTTGCCAACCAGGCGGTGGCCTTTACTCGCCAGTTGTGGAATATGCTGGTGCTGGCCCGCGCCATCACCCTCGGTGCATTGGCCCGAGACGAATCGCGGGGGGCGCACTACAAGCCCGACTTCCCAGAGCGCGACGACGCGAACTTCCTCAAGACCACTATCGCCCGCTACGATGCTGCAACCACCGCGCCCCAACTTAGCTACGAGGCAGTAGATGTGAGCCTGACCAAGCCCCGCGCCCGCGTCTACACCGATGACGGAGCAAAGAAGGCGGCAGGGGCAGTAGCCGTGGTCGTTGGCGCAAACGGCCATAGCAACGGGGTGAACGGCCACAGCAACGGTGTCGCTGCCAACGGGGTGAACGGCCACGCCAATGGCAGCAACGGCCATGTCAGCCCGGAAGGGGCTGTGCCACAAACAGCAGCCGCCCTGCACAAGGTGTCGGCGGCAGTGTCCACCGACCCAGTACCAGAGATGGCAAGCAGTGCCGCCAACGCAGGTGCGAACCTGGGCATCGACAACGTGACCGCGCAGCCAGAAGACCGTAAGTGAGTTTGGACTTTGGGGGTGCTGATCCACTGGCACGCGCCAAAGTCTAAAGCTGGGTTGGTGGGCAGCAATGACCACGCAGGCGTGTAACCTGGTGGCTGTGATCTACTGGCAGAAGAACGAATACTGAGCTAGCAGCCTCGAACTGCCAGTTAGTGGCAGTGCTGAGCAGATGAAGGCGGAGGCTAAAGGGCGGAGAGACTGAGGGTTAACGCTTTCATCGAACCATTTACCTTCTGGCTAATGAAGAAACAGAAGTTTGGGCAAGGAGCAACCAACATGGCACAGAGTTATCCCAGCAACGGAGCCAACGGCAGCATGAATGGCGCAAGCCTCCCCAACCCCAGCGCGACGGCCCAGGCCGCCCAGCCCGCTAAGCCGCCGATCCGCATCCGCGTGCGCCGTCAGGATGCGCCCGACAGCAGCGGCAAGGCGAACGTGCGCTACGAGGATTTTGCTATCCCTTACAAGCCGAACATGAACATTATCTCTTGCTTGATGGAGATTCAGCGCAACCCGAAGGATGCCAACGGCCAGGCCGTCAACCCCGTGGTTTGGGAGAACAACTGCCTGGAACAGGTCTGCGGCAGTTGCGCGGTCGTGGTCAATGGCAAGACCAAGATGGCCTGCTCCAGTCTGGTTGACCAGTTCGACCAGCCGATCACCATCGAGCCAATGCGCTCCTTCCCTGTGCTGCGCGACCTGATCGTGGATCGCCGCCGAATGTTCGACGCGCTGAAGAAGGTGAAGGCGTGGGTGCCAATCGACGGCAGCTACGATCTCGGCCCCGGCCCCAAGATGTCGCCAGGGGAAGCCGACCAGCGGTATGTGGAATCTACCTGCATGACTTGCGGCATCTGCCTCGAAGTCTGCCCCAACGTCAGCGAGGAGTCGCCCTTTATTGGCGCGTTTGCGATCAACCAGGTGCGCCTGTTCAACCAGCACCCAACTGGCAAGCTGAACAAGAATGAGCGGCTCAAGGCATTGATGGAGGAGGGTGGCATTGCCTACTGCGGTAACAGCCAGAACTGCGTACAGGCCTGCCCCAAGGGTATCCCCCTCACCGAGTCCATTGCCGAGATGAACCGCGCCGTCAACTTCTACGCAATCACTCGCATCTTCAAGAAGTAAGTAGCTCACGCGACGGGGTACACTGCGGGGTGTACCCCCTTTTGGTTTGCCCACCCGCCCCTAAACTTCTGTTATAATCAGCGCAACGAACGGAAGCGCGCTGATAAGCAAAGAGGAGAGTAGCTGATGAGTGCTGAGAGCAGACCACCTGCCCAACGCCAACTGATGGCGATGATCACCAGCTTCTGGGCCGCACGGGCTATCTACGCCGCTGCCAGCCTGGGGGTGGCCGATCTGCTCAAGGATGGTCGCCAATCTGCGGCTGAGATGGCGGAGAGGCTAGCGGTCAACAGTGATGGTCTGCACCGTCTGCTGCGCGCCCTCACCTTCGTTGGCATCTTCGACCTTGACGAGCAGGGTGGCTTCGGCCTGACCGAGATGGGTCAATACCTGCGTAGTGACCTGCCTACTTCCCTGCGCGGACATAGCCTTTTTCACGGCAGTGCCTGGTCATGGCAATCCTGGAGCGAGATACTCTACAGCGTGCAGAGCGGCCAACCCGCTGGCGAACACGTCTTTGGTCTGGAGATGTTCGACTACCTCAACGAGCGACCGACTGAAGCCCAGGCCTTCGACCAGGCAATGACCAGTACCAGCGACAGCTTCAACTATCCTGTCGTCAGCAGCTACGACTTCAGCGGGATCAGCACGCTTGCCGACATTGGTGGTGGGCGCGGCAGCTTCCTGGCCGCTATCCTGCGTGCCAACCCCACCATGCGCGGGTTGCTCTTTGAGCAGCAAGCCACAACCGAGGGCGCACGCATAGCCCTGGGCGCACAAGGGCTAGCCGACCGCTGCGCGTTTGTGGTTGGTGACTTCTTCGAGAGTGTACCAGGCGGGGCCGATGCTTACACCCTCAAGAACGTACTACACGACTGGGATGATGCGCGAGCGAGCAAAATATTGCAGAACGTGCGTCAGGCGATGCAGCCCGGCAACAGGCTGCTGATTGTCGAGAACATGATCCTCGCCGAGAACCAGCCAAGCTTTGGCATGATCATGGACTTGCAGATGATGCTCGTCACCCCCAGTGGCCGCGAGCGCACCGTCGCTCAGTTCAGCCTGCTGCTAGCGGCGGCAGGCTTCCAGTTCAAGCGGCTGCTGCCGACTGGCTCATCAATGAACGTGCTTGAGGCGGTCGCGATCTAGCAGCGGCACGTAGCCTGCTCAGTAGCTAGCCATAACCTCAGAAGGAGCAAGCGATGAGCGCGAAAGATACGGTTGAGCAGTTGATCAAGGCACTGGAGGCTCAGGAATGGCAGACAGCAGCTACTCTCCTCAGCGACGACTTCGCCGAGGGTGGCACCCTGCCCGGTGAGGCGCAGAGCCGCGAAGACTACCTGACGGCGCAGAAGGCTATTGCCACCGCCTTCCCCGATTGGCACTACACCGTCAGCGATGTGCAGGAGCAGGGCAACACAGTGACCTTGTGGCTGGCAGGCAGCGGCACGCACACAGGCGAACTGGTGCCGCCGATCCCGGCTATGCCAGCGATCCCCGCCAGCGGTAAGCTGGTGACGCTGCCTGCTGACCATGCGGAGTTCATGCTGAAGGGAGGCCAGATTACTGCGCTGCGGCTAGAGACTCCCCTCGGTGGTGGGCTGGACGGCATCCTGGAACAGATCGGCGCAGTGCCGCTGATGGAGATGGGCGGACAGTAGCTTTGGCCCATAGAGGAGGCGAGATTGGCGAACAACGAGTACCACTTTAGCAACCAATGGCAGTTGCAGGGGGCGGCAGACGAAGTAGCAGCGATCCTCAGCGACGTTGAAGCCCTACCACGCTGGTGGCCGAGCGTCTACCGTGAGGTCTACACCCTGCGCTCTGGCAACCAGCAGGGGATCGGCAAGGTGGTTGAGTTGCACACCAAAGGCTGGTTGCCCTACACCTTGCTCTGGCAGTTCACCGTCGTGGCCCGCGATCTGCCGCACAGCCTGACCCTGGATACCAGTGGCGATTTTGTGGGCCGCGCGGTCTGGACGTTCGCGCAGGATGGCCCGCTGGTCAATGTCGGCTGCGACTGGCAGTTCCGCGCCGAGAAGCGGCTACTGCGCTACCTCTCCCCGCTGCTAAAGCCCCTCTTTCGGCTCAACCACCTGTGGGCTATGGATCGCGGGCTAGCAAGCCTCAAGCTCGAACTGCGTCGCCAGCAGGCCCGCTCAGTAGAAGAACTGGCCCACGTCCCTGCGCCGCCGCCGCCACCCTCAGCACTCACCCTGCCGCTTGCGCTGGCGGCAACGCTGGGGCTGGTGGGGCTGCTAGTCCTGCGCCGCCGCCAGTAGTCTACGCAACGCCGCTGAAACAGTACCTGCCAGCCTACGATTGACAAGCGTGCAGCAAAGTTGCTATACTGGTTATGAACAGGCCATACGCAGGAGCAAGGGAGCAAGCGGGTGCGCCCTTAGTTTGCCATCCACCCAGGAGGTATCTTCGCCCTTAATGCAGCCGCACGAGTATGAGACGATGTACAGGGCCGAAGATCGGCACTGGTGGTATGTGGGCCTCCGCGCGGTGATGTTCAGCCTGCTGAACTTGCCCCGCCGCCCGCAGACCGAAGCCGAACGGCAGTACCACATCCTCGACGCGGGCTGCGGCACTGGTGGCACCCTCGGCAAGCTGTGGCGTTATCCCCACGCCCAGGGCATTGACTACGCCCCCCGCGCGGTGGAGTTCTGCCACCAGCGCGGCCTGCATAACGTGCAGCAAGGCTCGGTGACGGCAATCCCCCAGCAGGACAGCAGCCTCGACCTGCTGATCTCGCTTGATGTCCTCTGCGACGAGGGTACACCGCCGGAGTCCTTCGCCCTGCACGAGTTCTACCGCGTGGTCAAGCCAGGCGGCAGGCTCTACCTCAACCTGCCAGCCTACGGCTTCCTGCGCGGCGAACACGACGTTGCCGCTGGTGTGGTGCGCCGCTACGATGCATCCAGGCTGCGCGGGCTGGTAGAGGGCGCGGGTTTCCGCGTCCGCCGCCTCACCTATTGGAACACCCTGCTCTTTCCTATCGTTGTGGCCGTGCGCCGCAGTCAGGCCACTGCTGCCCGCACCCTGGCCGAGAAGCCCGCCGACGCACGCAGTGACGTGAAGCTACCGCCAGAGCCGCTCAACCGCGTCCTGACCAACCTGGTGCGCCTCGAAGCCGCGTGGTTGGGCCGCTTTGACCTGCCTTACGGCTCATCCATCGCCTGCGTCGCCGAGAAGATTTGAGGCTACTTGCGCCGACTCAAGCGAGGTCGAACAGCAACACCTCCGCCATCTGCTCGCCACTGCCCACCGCCCCAACCACTGGCTCTGCAAATATTCAAGCTCTTTGGCCGTAAAGCTGCTGATGCTTGTACCCCTTGCTGTGGTTCAGTGACCAGATTTGCTAGCCGCTACTACTGCTTCGGTCAGCGGCGGCACCGCTGCTACGCTCGGTTGCGCGGGCTGGCGTAGATTGCCACCCTGCTCGATAATGATACTACTGAGGATCAGGGCGATGCCCAGCCCTTGCACCAGGCTGACCGTCTGCCCCTTGAAGAAGTAGCCGAGGGCGAAGGCCACTACTGGGTTGACCAGGCCGATGATCGCAACGCTGGCGGGGGGCAGCCGCTCGATGCCGCGAAACCAGAGCGCGTAGGCCAGGCCGGTGCTGATCACTGCCATGTAGAGGTAGCCCTCCACGTTGGTCAGGCTGAAGTTCGGCAGCCCTCCCTTATACGTCACCTCCACTACGGCCAGCACGGTGAGAAAGAGGCCGCCTGCCACCAGTTGCCAGGCGGTCAGCACCAGCAGCGATACCGCTGGCCGAAGCCAGCGTCGCAGCAGCACGATGCCGCAGGCCGAAGCCAGCACGCCGCCCAGCCCAGCCGCCACGCCCAGCCCATCCAGCCGCGAACTTGGGCCGAGGACAAGCAGGCCCACGCCAACCAGCCCCAGCGTAGCAGCCAGCAAGGTGTACCGCTTCGGCACCAGCCCCAGCAACGGCCAGCCAATGAAGGCAACCAGGAAGGGCTGCACCGCATTGTTGGTCGCGGCTACCCCGCCAGGCAGCCGATAGGCAGCGACAAAGATACCAGCGAAGGCGAGGCCAATGTTGAACATCCCCACCACCGTCGCCCGCCACCACCACACCCCCTGTGGCAGCCGCCGAAAGAGCAGCAGCATCAACAGGCCGACTGGTAGCACGCGCAACGCCCCAGTAAGGAAGGGGCGTTCGGGCGGCAGGAACTCAGTGGTCACGAAGTAGGTTGTACCCCAGGTGAGCGGGGCGATCATGGTCAGCAGAATGTTCTTCAGCACTACTTTCGTTCTCCGATCCGCATCTGCCGCAGCTAACCTGCTGTACAAGAACAATGCCACCCCAAGCTACAGGGCGCACCGACTGGGTACGCCCTTACCTTGTACTGCTAGCCTCTGGCGCAGAGGCACTTTCTTCCTCTACAAGGGTTATGCTCCTCGCATGGATAGGCGGGAACAACAAGCACCCCCCACCAGAAGAAAGGGGGTGGAGCGTCGGATAGATAACGGGTTAGGCCGCTGCTGCCGCTTCCTGCTTGGCCTCAGCCTTAGCTGGAGCCTGCCCAGCTTCAATGTCGAGGACGATCTTCACATCCTCACCGACCAGCATACCGCCTGCTTCCAGGGCGACGTTCCAGCTCAGGCCAAAGTCCTTGCGGTTGATTTTGGCCTCGGCAGTGAAGGCGTAGACCTTGATCCCCCAGGGGCTGACTCCACTACCCTCGCGGGTCGCCTTGAACGTCACTTCCTTAGTTACGTCGCGGATAGTCAGGTCACCAACAAGGTCGAAGCTGTCGCCCTTGAGATTAGCAATCCGCGTGCTGCGGAAGGTCAGGGTCGGGTACTCGCTGGCAGCGAAGAAGTCGCTGTGGCGGAGGTGTTCGTCGCGCTTCTCGTCGCGGCTGTCCACGCTAGCAACCTGCGCGGTCGCCTCGACGGTGGAGTTCTCAAAGTTTTGTTCGTCCAGGTTAATAGTGCCGCTAAACTCGTTGAAGCTGCCGCGCACCGTGGTGATCATCATGTGTTTGACGCTGAAGCCGATGCTCGAATGGCCGGAGTCAATGTTCAGGATCATGGTTGGTTCATCCTCTTCTTGTATATGGTTCTTTATCACTTCGTTCTGAGTTGTTCCCCTGCGGGATCGCCCTGACCTCTGGAGTCTACCATATGTACACCCCTAAGTGCAAGTACGTACCAAAAAGTGCGTACCCTACTTTTTGGTACGTAGTGACAGAGGGTTGCGTACAGTGGCGGAAAGTGCTATAATAGGGCCATGAGTACAATGATCACCAGACCAACCAGACCAGCTATCCCCGCCCCTAACTGTGCCACGCGCAAGGTGCTAGACCTGATCGCCGATGAGTGGACGGTCTTTGTTGTCTACGCCCTGGCCGATGGCACCCGCCGCTACAGCCAGTTGCAGCGCGAGGTACATGGCATCTCGCAGAAGATGCTGACCCAAACCCTCCGCAATATGGAGCGCGATGGTATGGTCGAGCGCAAGGTCTACCCGGTTGTGCCGCCCATGGTCGAGTATTCACTGACCGAACTCGGCCAGACCTTGATCGAGCCGCTCTCGGCTATCGGTTGCTGGGCAGAGGAACACCTCGGTGAGGTTGAGCAGGCACGCGCCCAGTACGATGAGCTAAACCGCCGCTAGCACCAAGCCGCCCGCACACAATCCCTACGGCCTGCGTGTTCGGGCCTTGCTACCGCCACCCCCTGCCCTGGATTTGTATTAGCCAGACCCTGTTGACACTCCCCCACTCACGAGCTATACTGTTGCCAGTCTGAACACAACCACGCAAGGAGGATAGCC
>JBBROH010000078.1:0-17414 GCA_038229595.1 Chloroflexia bacterium
ACGGTGGAGACGCTTGATCTTGAGGTGGCCCACAACGGCAACTATCGCAGCTACGAACTGTACAGCGGTGGCGAGGCCTTCCGCATCAACTTCGCCATTCGTATTGCGATGAGCAAGCTGCTGGCCCACCGCGCGGGCGCGCGCCTGCAAACTCTGATCATTGATGAAGGTTTTGGCACCCAGGACGGCGAAGGCCGCGAGCGGGTGGTGGAGGCGATCCAGGCGATCAGGCAGGACTTCGAGTGCATCTTTGTGATCACCCATATCGAGGAGCTAAAGCAAAGTTTCCCTGCCCGCATCGAGGTGCGGTCGGGAGTTAATGGCTCCAGCGTCGAGGTGGTGTTGGGTTGACCTGCCGCAGCGGGCTGGGAGAGGGGAAGCATGGCTAGGACGCGGTTCCAGGCGATCTCGTTCGGGTTGGGGCTGATCGGCCTCGGCCTGCTTGCCTACCTGGTACTCTCCGTCGGGGTCGGCTTCCTGCCAGAGCAGGCGACCTTGCGGCTCGTCACCTACGCCTTGCTGCTGGTTGCGCCGCTGCTGATCTTCCTGCCGATCAGCCAGGCACTCAACCTCCGCTACTTCTGGTTGTTCGCCGTCCTCAGTTGGTCGCTGTTTGGCTACACCTACATCTTCGTGCAGCCTCCCTCGCGGGCGCAGGCGGGGCCAACCTGGTACCTGATCATCCTCAGCCTGTTGTTTGCGGTGCTGACCACTATCCTTACCCCGATCACCTACCTGATCGGCTACCGCTTCTACTCGTTGCGGATGCAGCGCAAGGACATGGGCCGGGCGCGGCGACAAGCGATCCTGCTATCGCTCTGTATCGTAGCCTGGTTGCTGCTGGCCGCCCTCCAGGTCTTCAATCCGCTCAACGCCATCCTGGTGCTGGCCGCCTTCGCCGTGCTAGAGTTCTTCTTCTTGACGCGCTGGGATTAGCGGCGCAGCTTGACCTTTGCTACCTGATCGCGTATACCCACACGTCGTCGGCGTGGTAGAGCGGCACCGCCTGGGGGTAGCGGTCGAGGGTCAGCGGACTAAGGATACCGCCGCGTGAGCCAACATAGATGTAGCCCACACCGTAGTTGCGCAAGGTTTGCCAGGCGGCGGCCACGCTGCGCTCGTCAGTAGTTGCTGCGTTGGTCAGAGCCACCGCCGCCAGGGTGGTTTCCACTGTCATCGTCAGGTAGGCAGGGTCGGCTAGCCGCTCGTTGTAGCTCGGCTGCGGCGGGGCTGTCGAGGTACGAACGGTAGTGGGCGGTTCGCTCCCCGTTGGGCGGGAGAGGAGCGGCAGCCAGAGGCCCGCATCGCTGCCCTGCGCGAGATTGCTGGCCCAACTGAAGGCGAAGTCGGAGACCAGGAAGCGCGCATCCTGGGGCGTGTTGGCCGCGATCCAGCGCATGGCCGCCACGTCCTGACTTGCCACATACGGCTTGAGGTCGAGGATATCGAGTTGCGGCAGGCCGCCCGCCACGCCCGCTGCTAGCGTCAATGCCGCGCAGCCGGCAGCTAGCGTGCGCCTACCGCCAGCATCAAGCTGCCCACCAACCATGCCCCCTAGCCAGCCCAGTAGCGCGGCGACAGCGTAGGCGGCGAAGATTGCGACTGGTATGAAGCTGCACTGCACCAGCGTCACGTTGTCCACCAGCCCAGCAAAGGGCAGACGCACCCAGTATGGGTTGGAGAGCAGGATGTGCAGTTCGCACCAGAGCAGCAGCACTATCGCCCACCGCTCCCTCCGCAGCAGCGACAGCACACCGCCGCCCACCGCCAGCCCCAGCAAAGGCCACGTGCTGAAGTAGCGTAGCGGCTGGTCGCCGACCAGAGTGATGAGGTCGTAGAAGGCGGCGTTGCTGCCATCTGTCTTGTTGACCACCTGCACGCTGAAGTTGCGGAGCAGGTTGATCGCCCAGGGCAGCACCAGTAGCAGCCCCAGCACGACTGGCACGCTGGTAGCCAACAGCCGATAGCTTGCAGCGCGCAGGCTGCGGCCAGCGGCCAGTGGAGCAAGCAGGTTAGCGACGCTCAGGATCGCAGCAAGGGTGGCGTAGACGATCCAGATGCGGTAGTGAACGACGAACAGCCCGCCACCCGCTAGCACCGCCAGGGCGATCAGCCGCCACCTGCCAGCCAGCCACCCCCCGCGCACTGGGGCGGCCTGCTCAGGGGCCGCTGCCAGCACCAGCAGCAGCAAGGCCAGCGGTAGCAACTCCAACCCGGCTAGCTGGGTGAAGCGGCTCCAGTTGACGTAGAAGGCGGGGAAGATGGTCAGGATGCTGACCATGAAGGCGGCGGCCAGGGCCATCAGGCTGTTGCCGACCAGCTTCTCGACCACGAGGTAGAGGCTGGCGGCGACCAGTACGCTGAGTAGCTGGCCGGTGAGCAGGGTGAGCGGCACGCTGCCCAGGCCCGTCAGCCAGCCGAGGGCAGCAGCCAGCGTATGGAAGCCGTAATGGTAGGTGAAGCTGGCGAGGGGAGCATAGGGCTGGTAGTCGGTCGGCAGTACGCCGCGTTCGCCGATCATCTGGGTGATCAGGCTGTGGTGGTAGCCGTCGATGCCCGACCCGGCCTGCATTGGGGCCGCCGTGAGCAGACGCACGGCCCCACCGACCAGCAGGTAGCCGCCAAGCAGGGCATAGCGGCCCCAGCCCTGCACCTGCCGCAACCCCTCCACCCCTCGCCTGCGCCACTCGTCCCAGCCAACGAGGGCAGCACAGATCGCTAGCAGCAGCCAGGCCTGCCAACCGCCTAGCCGCAATCCTGTTGGCTGCAACCAGAGCAGCAGCACTGGCAGCATCGCCAGGGTCAGGGCAGGGGCGGCAACCAACTTCTGCGCCGCGTTCAGCGCCCCCGCTGGTAGCAGCGCGAGGGCCGCCCTCCCCGGCAGCAGGTAGAGCAGGAGGACGCAGACCGCCAGCCAGAGGTTGCCCAGCAGCCCCACCGCCGCGTCGCCGAGGGCGGTCAGCGCATCGTAACGCGCTAGCCAGCGCACGGTCAGGTCGCCGCTCTGCTGCTTGCCGTCCACGTACATCGCGCCGCCAGCGTAGCCATCAGTGGGGTAGTAGCTGATCGCCAGGCTGTTGAGGGCTGCGCTGTCGCCTTCGAGCGCAAAGTAGTAGTCACGCCCAGCGGTGAGCGGGCCGAGCGGGAAGTAGAGGCGAGTGGTGGTGATGGGCTTGACTGGCTGGATCGGCAGGTCGCTGATCGTGCGGCCCGTCACGCCCCCTTCGCGCAGCACGAAGCGCAGCCTGCCGTCCGCCGTTGCTCCTGCATTGCCGATCCGCAGGGCAATAGCGGTCAGCGGCAGGTGCGGGCGGAAGCTCTGGCCCACGCTCTGCCCAGCTACGCCTGCAAAGCTGATCGCGGGCGAGGCAGTGTCGTCGGGCCGGTGCTGATCGTAGTCCACCCTGTCGCTGTGCCAGGCAGCGGCCAGCAGCAAACAGGTGACAACCAGGGCGGCGGCAACCAGGGCGACCCCCAGCGATCTAGCCCGCAATGTCGCCTACTGTCTCGCTGAGGTTGGTCAGGCGGTGGGGCGCGCCATCGGTGAGCAACCAGCTATTCTCCACCCCCACCATGCCGCGCCCGACGAAGGCCAGCTTCGGCTCAAGGGCGATCACCATGCCCGCCTGCAACGGCTCGTCTACCCCCTTCGCAATCGCAGGCCACTCGTTCAGTTCCAGGCCAACGGCGTGACCGATGAAAGCCACCTGCTGTTCGCCAAAGCCCTGCAAGTGCGCTGCATAACCCAGTTCGCTGGCGGCGGCCAGCCCCACCCGATAGACTTCGCTAGCCAACACCCCTGGCTTCAGCACGGCCACCATCGCCTCTTGCACCTGCACCGTTGCCTGATAAGCCCGCTGCAAGTCGGCGGGCAGGTGGTCAAGCACGAGAGTGCGCGTCTGGTCGGCGATATAGCCGTTGTAGAGGCCTACGTAGTCGGTCAGGATCGGCTCATTTGGCTGGATCAGGCGGTTGCTTGCGCCCTGCCCATAAGCGGGGCTGAGGCCTAGGCCGCCGTTGCAGGTAAGGAAGGCAGTGGGGATTGCCCCGTTCGGCCCGCTGCTGACGAAGGCGGCGGCCAGTTCGTTGTTTAGGCCGCGCATCCGCAGGTTATAGCCGTGGCCCGCCAGCCGCCCAGCGTACTCGCCCGCCGCCGCCGCCGCCAACTCGCTCACCCCAGGCTTCAGCACCCTCTGCACTGCGGCAATCATTGCGTCACTGATCGCCGCCGCTCGTTCCAGGCAGGCTACCTCCCACCCGCTCTTGACCATGCGGGTTGCGCGAATTGCGGGCCAGCCGTCAGCCAGTTGTAGGCCGCTAAAGATGCGCTGGTAGTTGAGGTAGCTGCTGGCAGGCAGCACATCCAGCTCCAGCCCCAGCCGCGTCGGGCGGTGGCCGCGTTCGGCTAGCAATGTCGGTAGCTCCTTTGGGCTACGCAGCGGTACAATATCGCGCAGCGGCGACTCGGCCTGCGCCCTGCTCAGCGTCTTGAACACGAACATGGCCGCTTCACCCTCGCGGGGGACGTAGAGGTGCGCGTTCTGCATCGTGCCAGTGAAGTAGAGCAGGTCTACGTTCTGCACCACCAACACGCCGTCGAGGTCGGCGGTGGCAAGTTGCGCCTGCAAGCGGCGGATGCGGGCTGCGATCTCGCTGGCGGGGGTGAGTGGGTAGCCAATGTCAGCCGTGATCTCCAACCCTAGCTCCCTCCCAGCAGCAGCAGCAAGGCCGCCCCGCCGCGTTCTAGGAGCCGATGGTGGACATCGCCCAGGGCTACACTGCCAATTGCACCCCCCGCCGCATCGTAGACCGTCGCGCTGTACTGGCCGTTGTCCAACAGCCCCTGCAGCCGCCCAGCCACATCGTGGACGCTGCCCCCATTGTTGATATTGCCGAGCATTGCGCCCACCCTATCGTGCAGGATTGCTACCGAGCCATTCGAGGTGACGCTGCCCACGAGCAGGCCCGCTGCGTCGTGGACGCTGCCATCTGCCGCGTCAACCTGGCCCGCCACTGCGCCGTCCCCCCCGTAGATTGTACTTGCCATTGCCCCCCACTCTCCCTTGCTCTTTGGCAGGTCAGCGCAGCTAGCGGCTGCCCGGCTTGACCAGTGGGATGTGTTGGCGGCACATCGGGCATTCGTCGGCGCGGTAGGTGGGGATGTCGAGGCGGGCAAGCGCGTGCATGGGGTAGCCAAAGTCCAGGCGGCCCATACTGCGGTCAACCAGCACTCCTATGCCCACGATCTGGCCCTCAAGCTGCTCCACCGCCGCCAGCACCTCGCGCAGACTGAGGCCGGTGGTGAGGATATCGTCTACCACCAGCACCTTCTCGCCCGGCTTGATCGTGAAGCCCCGCCGGAAGATGCGTTCGCCCAGCCTGGCATTCTCGTCGCCGCTAGCTCGTTCGGCGAAGATGCTGCGGATGTTCTCGCCCAACGCCCGTGCCGCCGCATAAGCCAGCAACACACCGCCCACCGTCGGCCCAGCCACCACCGTCGCACCGAGGCTGCGGAAGTGGTCGGCCAGCGCGCCGCAGAGCAGGTCGGTATAGCGCGGGTATTGCAGCACCGCGAACTTCTCGATATACATATTGCTGTGCAGGCCGGAGGTGAGCAGGAAGTGACCATCCTGGATCGCCCCGGCCTGGCGGAAGATTTGTGCTACGTCCAACTGGTTATCCAAACCACGCTCCTTTTTTGGGTTGCTGTGCAAGCACTATGCAGGCTGCCTCGTCAAGGCCCGGTTAGTGGCTTGCGCCCGCGCAGGTCGAAGCGCAGCCCAGCAGTGAGGATGTGCAGGGTTAGCCCAGCAATCGCCACCGGCTGGTTGCTGCGCGCCTCGGCTACGTTGGTGTAGCTGACAGCACTGCCGTCCAGGATCGTCACCGCCCCTGACCCAATCACCTCGGCTACCCCATCTGGGCCGACAAACAGGGCGGTGTCCTCGTCAATACCGACCGCCAGTTGGCCTGGATTGAGGGCTAGTGCGCTGATCAGGCGATAGAGCCGCTGACGTTGATCGAAGTGCTGGTCGATCAGCAGGTTGTTGATCAGGTCTAGCCCTGGACCAAGCTCGACCAGCCCGCGCCGCACCATCGGCGTACTCGGCCCTTGCAGGATGATCGTCTCGCCCATCGCCGCCGCCCCTGCGCTGGTGCCAGCCACTACCCCGCCGCGGCGGTAGAGGTTGTGAATTGCCCGCTCGACCAGCGTGCCGCCGATCTCACTGACCAGCCGTAGCTGCTCGCCGCCACTGATCATCAAGCCGGTGGCCTGCGCGATCATCGCCGCCAGGGCAGGGTCGTTGGCCTGCGCGCGCGTCTCTGCATCCACCGCCTGGAAGGATTGCACCCCAATCTGCTGGAAGGCGGCGGCGTAGACCGGCACGTAGAGTTCGGGCAGGGCCGAGGCGTTGCTGAGCAAAACAATACGCGCCGCAGAGCCGCCTGCTGCCGCCACGAACCGCCGCAGGATCAGCAGTGCTTCTGTACGATCCTCATGCCCACCGATGATCAGCAGGCTACCCCGTGTCCCCGCCAGCAGGATGTCTTCGCCTGCCGACACTTGCTCGCCTGCTGGCTCTACACTGCTCATGGATGCAGGAAGAAGGCGACCGCCAGGATCGCATAGACCGCCAGCAGTTGCAGCCCCTCGAACCAGTTGCTCTCGCCATCATTGGTCACCAGGTTGACGATCACCACTGAGACGATGATCGCGGCCAACTCGAAGGGGTTGAACAGCAGGGTGATGCGGCTGGCCCCGCCCATGATGAAGCCGACGAAGACGAGCAAGGGCGCAACAAAGAGGGCGATTTGCAGGCTGCTGCCCATTGCGATGCCCAGGGCCAGGTTCATCTTGCCCTTCATTGCCACTGTGACGGCGGTCAGGTGTTCGGCGGCGTTGCCAATGATCGCCACCAGGATTACGCCGATAAAGAGGTCGGTCAGGTTAAACTGGTTGCCAAGCTCCTCCAGGCTGCCGACCAGGAACTCGGAGAGGAAGCCGACGATCACCGTCGCCCCCCCCAGCACCAGCAGCGACTTACGCACCGGCCAGACCGGGCCGTGCATCGCCTCCTCCTCCTCCTCGCTGTAGAGTTGGGCGTGGGTGCGGAGCGAAAAGAGCAACTGCGCGGCGTAGGACAGGATCAGGATAGCAGAGACCAGCAGGCTGAGGCTCTCCAGGGTGTCGCTGCTCTCCGTCAGGCCGGGGCTGGTGTAGAAGAAGGCGGCAGGGGCGATCAGGCCGATCACACCGACAGTCATCTGGGTTGCGCTAGCCGAGGCTCCCATGCGGTTGAACTCCTGCTTGTCGCGGCGCGCCCCACCAAGCAGGATCGACAGGCCGAGAACAAAGAGGATGTTGCCGATGATTGAGCCGGTAATACTGGCCTTGACCACCTCGGTCAACCCCTTCTGCAAGGCGAAGAAGGCGATGATCAACTCAACCGCGTTGCCGAAGGTGGCGTTGAGCAGCCCGCCGATGCCCGCCCCCGCCCGTGCCGCCAACTCCTCGGTAGCAGTGCCTAGCACCTTTGCCAGCGGCATGATCGCCAGGGCGCAGAGGATGAATATCCACGTCCCTGGTAGGTGCGCGAACTCGGCAATAAAGGCGATTGGTACGAAGATCAGCAGCCCAGCGATGATCTTGTTCAACCAGCCCGCCCCACCCTTGTTGCCAGGGTCGATCCCGGCGATGGTCAACATCTCCTCGCCCCAACTCAGCTTGTGTACTTCTACCTGTGGCTTTTGCATTTCCCCTTACTTTCCCCCACTTGCCGAAAGTCGCGCTCCGCCCTAGTCATGCAAGAAGAAGGCCACCCCTAGCATGGCGTAGACCACCAGTAGCTGCAACCCCTCGAACCAGTTGCTCTCGCCATCCTGGGTAATCAGGTTGACGATCAGCACGGCAAAGAAGATAGAGACCAGCTCAAAGGGGTTGAACAGCAAGGTCAGGCGGCTGGTTCCACCCATGATTGCCCCAGCGAAGACTAGGAAGGGGGCGACGAACAGGGCCAGTTGCAGGCTGCTGCCCATTGCGATACCCAGCGACAGGTTCATCTTGTCCTTTAGGGCGACAGTGACGGCGGTCATGTTCTCGGCGGCGTTGCCGATCAGGGCGACCAGGATCACGCCGACGAACAACTCTGACCAGCCGAACTGGGTGGTTAGCGACTCCACGCTGCTGACCAGCAACTCGGCCAGCACGCCGATCATCACAGCCGTCCCCGCCAGCACTGCCACCGACTTGCGGATCGGCCACGCCACGCCCAACGCCTCCTCCTGCTCCTCACGGTAGTTGTTGGCGTGGGTGCGGAGCGAAAAGATTAGTTGCGCGACGTAGGCTACGACCAGCACCACAGCCATCAGCACGCTGATCTCCTCTACCTCATTGCTGCCCTGACCCAGCTTCGGGCTGGTATAGAAGAAGGCAGCGGGGATTAGCAGGCCGATCACGGCAACGGTCATCTGGGTTGCGCTGGCACTGATCGCTGTGCGGTTGAAGGTCTGCTTCTCGCGCTTGAGGCCGCCAAGAAAGAGGGAGAGGCCGAGGACGAACAGGAGGTTGCCCAAAATCGAGCCAGTCAAGCTGGCTTTGACCACCTCTGTCAGCCCCTTCTGCAAGGCAAAGAAGGAGATGATCAGTTCGGTGGCGTTGCCAAAGGTGGAGTTGATCAGGCCGCCAATGCCGCTCCCGACCCGACTGGATAGCTCCTCGGTGGCCGTCCCCAGCACCTTCGCCAGCGGGATGATGCCCAGCGCGCTGAGGATGAACATCGGCACCCCAGCAACGTGGAATAGCAGCGAGGCGATCAGGGCGACCGGCACGAAGATCAGCAGCACGCCGAACACCTTGTTCAGGATGCCAGCCCCTGAACGGTCGCTCATATCGATCCCGGCAATCCCCAAAGCCTGGTTGAGCAGGGTCTTTTCGTTCTCCAGCACCGGATGTGCCATCATGTCTCCGTTTTAGTGGTTAGACTTGCCGCCTATTATACCCCAACTGGGCGCATCTGCCAACTATGGTATAATCGGGCTGAGCATCGGGTAGAGGAGGGGGGATGGTACTGGCGCAGGTGGTCTGTGGGGTGGGCGGCAGCGTAAGCTATCTCTACATGGCTGGCATTGCTGTCGCTACCCTCGCCTGCGCCTACCTGCTAATCTGGCCGATCAACCGCTTCGCTCAGCGGCACGGCCTGTTGGTGCAGCCCGACGACGAGCGGCGCATCCACCGCCAACCGACAGCACAACTGGGTGGCATTGCGATGTACGTCGCCTTCCTGTTCGGCCTCGCCCTCACCTTTCTGCCTTTGCCCTGTTACGGCGGCTGGCAGGGGGAGGATCGCGCGAAGGTGCTGCTGCTCATCTTTGGGGCAACGATCATCTTCGCCGTCGCCCTGCTAGACGACTTGCGCCCCTTGCCTGCTCTCCCCCGCCTGCTGCTGCAATTCATTGCCGCCGGGATTGTAATCCTGCCCTACCTGTTCACTGGCACTAGCGACCCGGCTAGCGGCCTCAAGTTGGGCAGCAGTGGTATCCTGATCGATACGATCAACGTGCCGCTTTTCTTCCAACACCTGCTCAACCTGCCGCTGGCCGCCCCGATTGCTGGCGGCACGGCCACTATCGTCATCCCCTTGTTTCTGGCCCTGCCCGCGACCTTCGTCTGGGTGGTAGGTATCACCAACGCGCTAAACTGGATCGACGGCATGGACGGCCTCACCGCCGGGGTGACGCTGATCAGCAGCCTCGTCCTCTTTCTGCGTACTTTCGGTCTTGGACAGGAGATGCTTGCCCTCCTACCCGCTGTGCTGGGGGCGGCGGCTCTCGGCTTCCTACCCCACAACTGGCACCCGGCCCGCATCTTCATGGGCGACAACGGGGCAATGTTCCTCGGCTACGTGCTGGCGGTGATCAGCTTCATTGGCGGGGCGAAGCTGGCGACCGCCCTGCTCGTCCTCGGCGTGCCACTGATCGACATGGCGTGGCTGATCATCTACCGCATCATCCGTGGCGGCAACCCCACGCGGGCGGGTCGCAGCCATCTGCACCATCGCCTGCTCGATATTGGCCTCAGCCAGCGGCAGGTTGCGCTGCTGTTCTACGGCCTCTGTGCGGGCTTTGGCGCGCTCGGCCTGCTGCTGCCCAACAGCGCGTCCAAGCTGGCCGCCTTGCTGTTGATGGCTGTGGTGATCGGCGGCTTCCTGGTCTACATCGCCCGCCGCGAGTTTGATCGGCGGGTTTAGCTGTATAATAGGGCAAAGGAGGGCGCAACCATGAAGTTTTCAGGCAAGGGTGACAGTGGCTACACTGGTCTGTTTGGCGGTGGGGAGCGGGTGCCTAAGTACAACCTGCGGATTGACACGCTGGGCGATCTGGACGAGGCCTCGTCGGCTCTGGGCGTGGCGCGGGCGGCTAGCCAGTCAGCACGGGTGCGCGAGATCGTCTACAGCAGCCAGCAACAGCTATACACGCTGATGGCTGAGATTGCTACCCCTGGCGGCGAACTGGATGCCCAGTACACAGTGCAGGCAGAGCAGGTGGCCGCGGTAGAGAAGCTGATTGACGACTTGCAGGAAGAAGTGAAGCTGCCCAACAAGTTCATCATCCCAGGAGAGACCCTCGCCTCGGCCCACCTCGACCTCGCCCGCACGGTGGTGCGCCGGGCCGAACGCAGCGTGGTAGAGCTAGCTCACCAGGAGTTGGTCAAGAACGAGCATCTACTCGCCTACCTCAACCGCCTCTCCTCGCTGATCTTCGTCCTCGCCCGCTACGAGGAAGCGGTGGTTGAACACCACGCCTTCGCTATCGCCACCCCGCCAGCCGAGGGCGGGGGGAGCTAACTACTCCTTGCCGACGACTAGCAAAGCGAAGCGGCCCCGCAACTTGCGGGGCCGCCTTGTTAGCTGCTTAACTGCTTGCGCTCAAGCCTTGATCGCTACCTGCTGCTCGATCTTAGCGGGGGCGGTCGCGGGGGCGGAAGCCTTCATGAAGCCGACGAACATCAAGATAACGCCACCGAGGATGCCAGAGTAGAGGAAGCCTTCAGCGTGCAGGTCGCTGAGAACCCCGCCGACAGCGGGGAAGAAGGCACCCACCGCAATGAACAGGTTGCCGACCATGCGGTTCGCCATCACCTTCTTGCGCCAGAACTGGTAGGCACTCCACAACGCGCCACCGACCAGGGTCAGGGTGCCGTAGATGTTGAAGGGAACGGTGAAGATTGCGCCACCCTCAACGATCTTCTTGCCAGTCAGGGTGCCACCCTGTTGCAGCCCGGCGATCATGTTGCTGTAGTTCGGCTCCTGAAAGACGGTGGTGAACATGAAGACGATTGCGCCAAGCGACATCAGGCCGAGGACGACCATGGCAATGTGCGCGAAGCGGCGGGGAGCGAGCAGGTAGACGGACCCCTGCCCCAGCCAGGCCGAGGTGAGGATCGCACCCGTCAGGTACCAGGCGCGGAAAGCGAGGTCGTGGCCGCTGTCGCCTGGTCGCCAGTTGAAGGCGGTCAGGTAAGCCTGGGCCAGTGTGCCAATGCCGTAGAGGACGAGGCCAATGCCCCAGAGCAGCAAGTGCGGCAGGTGCTTGCGCTGCCAGCGGTTGAGGACGAACCCAGCGAAAACGAGCGTGAAGGCAAGGGCGACCAGCGAGATGATGAAGTTTACCATTGCGAACCCCTTCCGATCATACAGTCCTTTGCGTAATAGTTGGTCAAATAAAGTTGCTAATCATTGCCAGGTCGCCTAGTGGCCCTTTGCTGAGGCTGAGGCGGTAGCGTTGCTCGATCAAGTTCTTCAGCACGGTGGCGGGGGTACCAGTTAGCTTCACGCCGCTCTCCAGGTTGGCGATAGCATCGCGGCTGCCGATGGAGATCACCTCACCGACCACGTTCGGCCTGAACTCCTCGCGTCGCTGCTGCCCACCCGCCTGGGCGAAGATGTTGGCGGCCACCGTCTCTGCCTGTTGCAGGGCGATCTGCGCCGAGGGTGGCAGAGCGCGGCTACTGTCCGCCGCGATGCCATTGTCGCCAATAGCGAATACGCCTGGATAGTCGGTGGCCTCCAGGTACTCGTTGACCACCACGCGCCCGCCGCGCCCGGTAGCGGCTCCTGCCTGCCGTGCTTCGCTGACCGCCTCCACCCCACCCGTCCAGACCAGCAGGCCATTGGGGATGGTGCGGCCCGACTTGAGGCTGAAGCTATCTGCCTGCACCGTAGCTACCGGGTCGCCCGTGACCACCGTCACCCCCAACTTCGCCAGCGATTGGCTAGCATATCGCACCATCCAATCAGGGTAGCCGGGCAGCACATGACCCTGGGCTTCGATGATCAGCAGCTTTACCTCAGCGCGGGGGACGCTGAACTGCTGGCAGAGGCTGGCAATCCGCTCGGCGAACTCGCCCGCAAGCTCCACCCCGCTGAAGCCACCACCGCCCACCACGAAGGTGAGCAACCCTTGCCGCTGATCGCCCGTAGGTAGGGCAGCGGCGGCCTGGAAGTTGGCGAGCATCTGCGCCGCTACCCGGTTCGCCTCCCACGCCGACTTGATCGTGAAGGCGTGTTCCTTGAGGCCAGGGATACCGAAGAAGGCAGTAGTGCTGCCGAGGGCCAGCAGCAGCCAGCGGTAGGGGATCGCTCCCTTGCTCGTCACCCCATCTGCCTTTGTTTCCACGATCACCCGCTGCTGGCCGAAGTCGAACTCTACCACGCGGGCCTGGACGAAGCGCACCCCTGTGCCACGCAGGATTTTGGCGAACGGCACGCGCACGCTCTCTGCTGTCGCTCGGCCACCAGCAACCTGGTGCAGTTCGGTGATCACCTGATGGTAGTCGTTCATGTCGAGCAGAACGATTTCGAGCGGCACTGCTGCCGTGCGCCGCTTCGACTGGGCCAGCTTGAGGGCGGCGCGCAGGCCACCATAGCCACCGCCGATGATCAGTACCCGCTGGCTGGCGGTTGCTGGCTTAGCTGCCAGCCCACCATTCTGTTGCACTTGCGCCATCCCCGTGATCCCCCTGCCTGGTGGCTGAGATACCACCGACTCCGATTATAGCAATTGACTCACCTCCATAGCAACTTCGCACGTGTTGTGCCACCTTAACGTTTCAGTAAAAAGCCCGCTGCAACCATCCATCTTGCTGAAGCGTTTATAATATCAGTGACTATTACAAGCAAACGCCCTTAACATTAGCAGGAGCCTGACCACATGGATGCAGCCGGTACGGAACAGCGACCACCCAAGCCAATCAAGCCTGACTGGGCGGCCATCTCGCGCCTGTTCAACCTGGTCTACTTCGTCCTCACTATGGCACTGGGCGCAGTGTTGATCTTCGACCTCGTGCGCTTCGTGGAGTACCCCAGCCTACTGGTCTCCTTCTCGGTCGCTATCGTCGGCGGGGTAATGGCGGTGGGGGTTGGCTACTTGCGGCTGCGGGCGGGGCCGGAGCGCGACTGGCGGTTGGCGGCTCTGCCTTTCGCCATCACCTTGCTGGCCTGGCTGGGCGATATCCTCTGGCTGAGCGGCATCAAAATGGCTGGCATCTACTTCGGCCCACTGCTGACCATGATCCTCGCCAGCTTTATGGGGCGCAGCGTGATGGCGGCGGGTGTGCTGGTGCTAGCCCGCAGCGGACGGCGGTTGCGGGTGGGCCTGATCCTCCTGATCGTCTGTAACCTGTTCCTCAGCGGCTTGCTGGTCTACGGCACCGTGATCGAGCCGTTCAACCTGCAAGTCAGCCGCGTCACCTTGCAGAGCGACAAGCTGCCAGTGGGCTACCGCCTGCGGATCGTGCAGCTATCCGACCTGCACATGGAGCGGATCACCGACCGCGAACGGGCGATGGTCAAGCTGGTCAACGATGCGAACGCGGATTTGCTGCTGACCACCGGCGATTACCTCAACACCTCCTTCATCACTGACCCGATCACCCACGAGGATGTGCGCTCGGTCTTCCGCCAGATGCACGCCCAGTACGGCACGGTTGTTATCGCTGGCACGGTTGAGCGGGACGTGAACACGCTTAAGCGGCTGTTTGCTGGCACCGCCGTAGACGTGATGATCAACAGGGCCGAGGTGAAGGAGATTCGCGGTCAGCGGATCGTGCTGGGCGCGACCCCCAGCCGCGACCCCATGTTTGCCGCTGTGCGCCGCAGCATCGCAGCCCAGGGTGGCACGCTAGCCAACTACCGCATCCTGCTGACCCACAAACCAGAGGATATGGACGTGGCCCAGAGCGACGGCTATGACCTCTATCTCGCGGGCCACACCCATGGCGGCCAGATTGCGCTACCTTTCTACGGCGCGCTGACCACCCTCTCGAAGTACGGCAAGAAGTACGAACAGGGGCTGTACCATGAGGGTAGCACCTACTTCTATGTCAACCGGGGCATTGGCATGGAGGGTACTGGCGCACCGCGTATCCGCTTCCTCGCTCCGCCAGAGGTGACGATCATCGACGTGGTTGGCACGGGGAAGTAGGCGCAAGCTAGTGGGGAGTGCAAGGCCGGGCCGATATGCCAGCGGATTGGCCCAGTTGAGGGCGGGCAGTCGTGCTTTCTGCTATAATAAGGCAGAGAACAAACCTGACTAGAAGGAAGAAGTCGGATGCGGATCACGAACACTCTCACCCTCGGTCTGCTGCTGGCAGGGCTGCTTGCTAGCGCGACTGGGCTGGCGCAGGCGAGCGAACCAGCAGGGGGCGCAACCCCAACCAGCACGGTCAGCGTGATAGAGACGGCTACGCCCCCGCCTCAACTCTCCACGCCCACGCCCACCGCCTGCGCCAACCCCTTTGTGGACATTGACGCGACCAACCCGCTCTACCGCTACGTGCTGGCCCTTGCCTGCGCCGGTATCGTCAGCGGCTATGACGCAACCCACTTCGGGCCGTCGCTGACCGCCAGCCGGGGGCAGTTCGCCAGAATGCTGGTTCGCGGTCTCGGTCTTAGCCCAGCCACTCCCACCAACCCCAGCTTCAGCGATGTGCCAGCTAGCAACTTCGCCTTCCCCTACGTCGAGGCACTACGCGCCCACCCTGGGGTGCTGGATGGCTACAGCGGCGGCCCCTGCACGGCGGCGGGGGTGAGTACGCCCTGCTTCCAGCCCAACCGCACCGTCAGCAGGGCCGAGGCGGTCAAGGTGATCGTCAAGGCCCGCGGCTGGGTCTACCTCAGCCCCCAGGCTGGCTACAGCTTTGCCGACGTGCGCCCCGACTACTGGGCCTACGTCTACGTGGAAGCAGCCTACTATCACGAGGTAATAGGCGGTGCGGGTGGCTACTTTGAGCCGACGCGCAGCATCCGCCGCGACGAGATCAGCAAAATCGTCCTGCTCGGCATAAACAACAACTGACAAGCAGAACCCTCCCCCAATGAGGGAGAGGGTAGGAAGCGAGCGTGGCGGTGGGCTACTTGCCCTGCAACCGCTTGAGCAACTCCTCGTCGCTGATGTCGCCGTAAGCGATATCGGTGGCGAAGCCGGTGCCAATCCCACTAAAGAGCGCGCCGAGTAGCTTGCTGGGGAACAGCGGAGCCAGCAGCAGCGACGAGGCTACCCCGAACAGCAGTTGTGAGGGCTTGACGTTGACCGTTACCTTCGCTGCATCCTTGCCGTCCTGGGCGGCCTTGAGCATCTGGCTGCTGATCGCACCGATCACCACCCCCTGCACGCCAACCAGCACCCGCAGCAGTATCTTGAATAGACCAAACATACTTGTTCTCCTCATGTGATCATTTCAGGTTCAAGGGCAAGGGCGTGACCGCTCACGCCCTGTAAGATGCTAACTCTCTTGCATACAGCGTGCCGCCGCTTGCCCGCCCGCACCGTTACTGGGCGGCTCAGTCTACAGCGACGGCTTGATCGGCGCGCCAGTGTAGAACAGAGGTGATCACCTCGTCCAGTTCGCCGTCCACCAGGCTGAAGATCGCGCTGGTTTCGTAGCCAGTACGCAGGTCTTTGACTTGTTGGTAGGGTTGGTAGACGTAGGAGCGAATCTGCGTCCCCCAACCGACATGGACGTGTTCGCCGCGCAGGCCTGCCGTCTCCTCCTCCTTCTTGCGCCGCTCCATCTCCCAGAGCTTGGAGAGCAGGATTTTCATCGCCGTCTCACGGTTCTGTAGCTGGCTGCGCTCATTCTGACAGGTGACGACCGTGCCACTGGGTAGGTGGGTGATGCGGATCGCGGTCGAGGTCTTCTGCACGTTCTGGCCGCCCGCGCCTGCCGAGCGGTAGACATCAATCTTCAAGTCCTCATCGCGCACATCAATGTTGATCGAGTTGTCGATCTCTGGTAGCACTTCGACGAGGGCGAAGGAAGTCTGGCGGCGGTGTTGGGAGTCGTAGGGTGAAATACGCACCATGCGATGCTGGCCCGCCTCGCCGCGCAGGTAGCCGTAGGCATTGCGCCCCTTGATCGTCAGGGTGGCACTCTTGATCCCCGCCTCCTCGCCCTCGCTCATGTCGCTGATCTCAACATCGTAGCGGTGGCGTTCGGCCCAGCGGACGTACATTCGCATCACCATGCGCGCCCACTCCTGGGCTTCGGTGCCGCCCTCGCGGGCGTAGACGGAGACAATCACGTTGTGGTCGTCGTAGTCACCGCCAAGCAGCAGTTCCATCTCATCCTGCACGAGTTGCTTGCTGAGGGCGGTCAGTTCGCCCTCCAGTTCGCTGATCATGCCCTCGTCGTCTGCTGCGATAGCCGCCAGTTCTTGCAAGTCGGCGACGTGGCTGCCGATGCCAGCCCAGCGATCAATCTGCGAGCGGATATCTGCTGCGCGCTGCATCACCTTCTGGGCCACCTGTGGTTCGTTCCAGAAGGCGGAAGCAGCGGCCTGCTGATCCAACTCCTTTAGTTCAGCCTCTTTGCGGGGCAAGTCAAAGACGGGCCTGCATCATCTCGATGCGCCCAGCGACGTGCGCCAGCCCTTCATTAAGTTCTTGTACGGTTGCCATTGTCGGTTACGTTCTCCTCCGTGGTGTGTGTTCCAGAGGTTATTATACCAAATTGGGCCGCCTAATAGACGCTCAGCATCCGCCAGCCGAAGACCGTGAGCAGGAATGTTGCAACATTGAGCAAGAGCGCAACGCTAGCAACCCGGTTCGTAACGTTCGTTAGCCCTGCCCGCTAGCCTCGTGTCAGAGAAACGACGCTGTTAGCGAAGCCTAGTAGAGTGATCAGCATGCCACAGAAGGCCAGCGTGGTAGACCAACCGTGGTTGAAGGATATAGTAATCATAGCCAATAGCCCGCAGGCTGCTGCAAAGACTGCGTAGTTCATCGCTACCTGCGCTTGTTCGCCAACCCGCCCCATCCGCCTCTCGACCCGTTGCCAGAGCGCATTGTTGACTGTTTGTAGCAAGGTAGCTCGTCTTGACCTACGATTTAGTGGTTGTTGCTGGTACACCCTGCCG
>JBBROH010000079.1:0-17352 GCA_038229595.1 Chloroflexia bacterium
GATGAACTCTGGGATCAAGCCATACTGCAAGAGGTCGTCTGGGATCATCTGCTGCAAGAGGGCAGCAGACTGCTGCTCGCGCTCCAGTTCGCTCGGCACGCGGCTGAAGCCCACCGACTTGTGCGCCCCCACCCGCTTGCCCACGATCTCGTCCAGCCCCTCAAACGCGCCGCCACAGATAAAGAGGATGTTGGCGGTATCAATGGTGATAAACTCCTGGTGTGGATGCTTGCGACCTGTCTGCGGCGGCACGTGGGCGACCGTCCCCTCTACGATCTTGAGCAGAGCCTGCTGCACCCCTTCGCCGCTCACATCGCGGGTGATCGAGGGGTTGCCACCACCCTTGCGGGCGATCTTGTCGATCTCGTCAATGTAGATGATACCACGCTGGGCGCGGGCCACATCGAACTCGGCGGCCTGCAAGAGGCGCAGCAGGATCGTTTCCACATCTTCGCCGACGTAGCCAGCCTCGGTCAGGGCGGTTGCGTCGGCAATGGCGAACGGTACATCCAGGATGCGGGCGAGGGTTTGAGCAAGCATCGTCTTGCCGCTACCAGTCGGCCCCACGATCAGGATGTTGCTCTTTTGCAACTCCACGTCGTCACCCGGCTTGACGTTGGCATTGACCCGCTTGTAGTGGTTGTAGACCGCGACGCTGAGTACCTTCTTGGCCCGATCCTGGCCGATCACGTACTGGCTGAGCAACTCGAACAGGCGATGGGGTGGCGGCAGGCGGCGGGCGTTGAGGTCGTTCGGCTTGTTGCCCTGCCAACCCTGCTTCTCCTCCTCGATGATCTCACGGCAGAGTTCTATACACTCATCGCAGATGTAGACCTCTGTTGGGCCAACCCGTTCGCTGCGGACGTAGACCTCGGTGGGGCCGCTGGCGATCAGCTTGCCAACCTCATCCTGCCCCTTGTGGCAGAAGCAGCAGTAGTAGTTGGGGGTAACAATCCGGCTGTTGTTGCCGCTGCGATTGGTCGGCATAGGGCTTTCCTCAATACTGGCGTTGGGCGGGTGGAGCGGTTGCGCGTACTTCTGTTCGTGCGAATTATACACCGTCTGATCCGCTGATGCAACTGGAACAGGAAGTGGAACAAAGCTAGAACAGAGCCGCCTTGCCACTACGCCTGGCCCCGCTGATGCTGGCCGGGTGCCACCTGCGCCCGCCAGCAACCGCTATTTCGACCCCAATATGGTACAATTAGACCAAACAGCGAGAGCATAGAGGGAGAGCGCGATGGTAGCTGCGGCAAGCAAGGTGCAATGGCAAGAATGGGGGGCGGCTGCTTTCGCGCAGGCCGAGCGTGAGGGCAAGCCGGTGCTGCTGGGTATCAGCGCGGTTTGGTGCCACTGGTGCCATGTGATGGATCGCGGCACCTACGGCGACGAGCAGATCGCCGCCTACATCAACGCTCATTACGTGCCGATCCGGGTGGACAACGACCAGCGACCGGACATCAACGACCGCTACAACCAGGGTGGCTGGCCCACCACCGCCTTCCTTACCGCCGAGGGGGAGATATTGAGCGGAGCTACCTACCTGCCCCCAGAGCAGATGCAGCAGGTACTTGAGCAGGTATATACCTACTACAGCCAGAACCGTGAGCAGTTGCGCGAGCAGGTGGCCGCCTTGATTGCCCACCAACAGGAGCATCTGGCCCAGCCGGGCGGCAAGGCTGATGCGCTACTCTCGGCAGAGATGATCGCCCACGTGCTGAACGAGGCGGGGCAAGGCTACGACGTGCAGTTTGGCGGTTGGAGCGGGGGGGGCGGCACCAAGTTCCCCCACAACGAAACCGTCGCCCTCGTTCTCAGCCAGTTCTGGCACAGCGGCGAACAGCACTGGGCGACGGTGCTGCGTAAGACGCTCGACGGCATGGCTGATCACGGGATGTATGACCACGTAGAGGGCGGCTTCTTCCGCTACTCGACCGACCGCCAGTGGCGCGTCCCGCACTTTGAGAAGATGAGCGAGGATCACGCGGGCCTGCTGCACAACTACGTTGCCGCCAGCCTGCTGCTCGACCCCCGCTACGGCACGGTCGCGCTCGATGCGATCCGCTACCTCGACAGCACTTTGACCGACCAGCACGGCGGTTTCTACGGCAGCCAGGACGCAGACGAGGAGTATTACGCACTCGACCGGGCAGGCCGCAGCGGGCTTGCAGCCCCTTACGTTGACCGCCGCATCTACACAGCCTGGAGCAGCGCACTGGCGGTCAGCTACTTCTTCGCCGCCGCTGCCCTCGATAAACCCGCACCAGGCGCGTTCGCCCTGCTGACGATTGACCGCCACCTGCGCGACTTGCGCGCCCCCGACGGTGCCATGTACCACAACCTCTCGCTCGATGGTCTGCCGCTCGGCACTGGATTGCTGGACGATCAGGTGAGTATGGGTGAGGGGTTGCTCGCTGCTTACAGCTACACAGGGGCGCGCCGCTACCTGCTAGCGGCCCGCGAACTGGCTGATTGGCTGGCCGCCCACTTGTACGACGCGGCTGGCGGTGGCTTCTACGACCGGATCGACGACGAGCCGCTGGGCAGATTGCGCTACCGCCTCAAGCCCCTGGCGGAGAACGCGCGCGCCGCAGACTTCCTGCTGCGCCTCTACCACCTCAGCGGTGACGAACGCTACAGCGCACTGGCCCTGGGCAGCCTGCGCGCCTTCAGCGAGGAATACCAGTCGCTCGGCTTCTTCGCCGCCGGTTATGCCACCGCCGTCGAACACGCCCTCAGCTATCCAACCCATGTCGTGGTCGTCGGCCAAGCGCAGGCCACCGCCACCCGCGCCCTGACCCTGGCTGCCCTCGGCAGCTACCACCCCTGGCTGCTGGTGCAGACCCTCGACCCCAGCGATGCCGCCGACGCAGAGTTGATCGCCCAGGGTGGCTACCCGGCCAGCGCGGTGCCGCAAGCCTACCTCTGCGTCGGCCAGACCTGCTCTGCGCCGATTGCCGAAGCGGTAGCCCTGCGTGAAGCTCTGGCTAAGAAGTAAGCTATGGTTGACAGAGAGGATGAAATGGATAGAAGCACAGCGAAGCCCTCCACAGATGGTGTTCTGCTGCGCGAGGTGAGCGAGGCCGACCTGCCGATCTTCTTTGCCCAGCAGCTAGACCCAGAGGCGACCCAGATGGCCGCCTTCCCTGCCAGAGACGAGGCTGCATTCATGGCGCACTGGGCCAAGATACGGCAGAACGAGCAGGCGATCACCCGCACCATTCTGTTCGATGGGGCGGTAGCTGGCAACATCGGCAGCTTTGAGCAGGACGGTCAGCGTCAAGTTGGCTACTGGTTGGGTAGGGAGTATTGGGCTAGAGGGGTTGCCAGCAAAGCACTGGCCGCCTTTCTCGCTCAGCTAGCAACTCGCCCGCTCTACGCTCATGTTGTCAAGCACAATGTCGCTTCACAGCGGGTGTTGCAGAAGTGTGGGTTCGCGCTCCTGCCTGAGGAGGAGGACGACGAGTTTATCTTTATACTAGAAGCGTAGTGGCCGCTGCTAGCAGCTTGCTGATCAAACCTTGCCTAGCAACAAAGGAGCTTTTGCGTTGAACAATCAAGACGAAACCTGGAGCATCTACGTGCCGATGGAGGGCGTGGCCGCCTATCGACGGATCGGCGAACCAGACGAGTCAGAGCCGATGATCGTCGTCCGCATGGGCGAACACACGGTCAACGACCTGCTGCACAAGCGGGCGGCGGGCATGACTATCGGTGATGCGGTGATGAAGTTCAAGGAACTGCTGGTGCAGTGGGCGGGCGACGGTCTGGACGAGGCCCGCTACTATTGCGTCGGCGTGATGGCCGAGGTCACGCTGGCGGGCGAACTGAACGCGGTCGAGGTCGCCTTCCGCCGCCAAGTCGTGGGCGCACGCGAGGTGATGAATTGAGGGTGTTGTCGTAGCAACAGAATGGTAAAGGCAAACAGCGTAATGAACGACTTGCGTAGTCTGCTGGTGACAGCAATGAGCGGGGTACTAATCCTGACGATGTTGTTGCTGATCGTGCAGCTATTTGTCAATCTGACCCGCCTCTCCCGCACTGGCATCCGTACCAGCGGCAAGGTAGTGAGCATCAAGACCTGGGATACCAGACCCCGATATCGTCATTACTATCCAGTAGTTGCCTATGAGGCCAATCAGCAGCAGCTACGCTTTACCTCACAGATTGGCAACAGGTACCAAAGCCCCCGACCGGTGGGGGAGGATGTTACCGTTGTCTATGACCCCAGCAACCCACGGCGGGCCGAAATCTACTCGTGGGGGTCAGCATTGGCTGGGGCAACCCTGATCTCGCTGCTCTGCCTGGTGGCGATAGGGCTGGTTGTTCTCAGCCTGTTTGTCTCCCGGTCACGCGGTGGCGACATCGGGCTGCCGATTTTCGCAGCAGTCTGGTGCGGACTCGCGTACCTGGTCAGCAGGGGCGCGATCCGCGGGCATGACATCGCTGTTGATCAGCCCCCCACCAGCAAGAACAGGGCAGGACAGCCGTACCGCCGCCGCACACGGCGTGAACGACTGTACAGGCAGCGTCAGGACGAGTTGAAGGATGAACTGAAGGATGAGGCGAAAGCAGACGTGCTGAAAGATCAGGCCAAGGATGAACTGAAGGAAGAATCGCTGAAGCGAGAGTAACTGTGCTGCGAGCAGCACGGGTGGAGCATACAGTGGCAGAAGAAGACGAGTTGCTAACCGCACCAGACGAACTCAAGCTCTCGCCACGGGCCGAGTGGTGGATCAAGGTGGCGGCCTGGGTGCTGTCCGTCCCCCGCTTGGTCATCATGGTGGTCATCTCCCCCATCCTGCTGCTCATCTGGCTGCTGCTGCTCATCCGCGAGGCCGTGCTAACCCTCAACGGCACACGAGCGCGGGAGCGGGAACGCGACAAGTGGAGCTACGTGCTGTCGCTGGGGACGGCTGATGCCACCACCCGCCTTGAGGCCGCCCGCAAGTTGCGCGGCTACCCCGACCTGCGGGCTGCCAGCAGCCTGATGCTCGGCTTCAGCGACGACTCACCAGCGGTACGCACCGAGTGCGCTCGTACCCTCGCCTTCATCTACACCCAGTCAGCAGAGGTGCAGGCCGGGGTGAACAATGTGATCTTCGGCTTCCTCGTCCGCCTGCGCGACGACCCAGACGCTGCGGTGCGGGCGGCAGTAGCAGCGGCAGTGCAGAGCATAGAGCAGTTCAACCAGGCGCACCCGCTGCCGCCCAACCCACCGCTGGCTTGAGCCTGCGCTCAGGCAGCAGTCTCGCCTCGTCAAGCGGCAGCCACAGGTAGATTATGCTGCTGCCATCCTGTGGATTGCGGCTTCTTTGTCCGCCCCACTGCTGACACAGCCAGGCGGGGCGGGGGAATAGGCTGCGTTGTTATACACGCCATGTTCTACAATGACCAGGAAGTGGTTTACTGTCACATTGCCCATGCGAGTATCATAGCACATTCCTTGCCTCTTGCCAGCCGCCAAAGCTGGCAAATCACGCACGAATGTGCTATAATGTAGTCTGCGAACGGTGCCTCATTACGTGCAAGGGAGAGAATGACGATGCCAGAACTGAAGGTCATCTCCGATCTACAGCCGCGCGGCGACCAACCGAAGGCGATTGAGCAGCTTGTCCAGGGCTTGCAGAGCGGGCAGCGCGGCCAGACCCTGCTGGGCGTGACCGGCAGCGGCAAGACGCGCACAATGGCGGCAGTGATCGAGGCGATGCAGCGGCCTGCCCTGATCCTTTCGCCCAACAAGACGCTGGCCGCCCAACTCTACGCCGAGTTCAAGGAGTTCTTCCCCAACAACGCGGTTGAATACTTCGTCAGCTACTACGACTACTACCAGCCCGAAGCCTACATCCCGCGCACCGACACCTTCATCGAGAAGGACTCGGATATTAACGAGGAGATCGACAAGCTCCGTCATGCCGCCACTCGCTCCTTGTTCGAGCGCAAGGACGTGATCATCGTCGCCAGCGTCTCTTGCATCTACGGCCTCGGCTCGCCAGAGGAGTACGGCAAGGTGGTGGTTTCGCTCCAGAAGGGTCAGGCTGTACGCCGCCACCGCCTGCTGCGCCACCTGATCGACATCCAGTACGACCGCAACGACATGGAGTTCAAGCGCGGCACCTTCCGCGTGCGGGGCGACACCCTGGAGGTCTACCCGGCCTACGAGGAACTGGGCATCCGCATCGAGTTCTTCGGCGACGAGATCGACCGCATCACCGACTTCGATCCGCTCACCGGCGAGGTGCTGGTTGAGCGCAACAAGATCGACATCTACCCCGCCAAGCACTTCATCACCACCCAAGAGAAACTAGAACTGGCGGTGGTAGACATCATCGCCGAGATGGAGGAGCGGGTCAAGGAGTTCGAGCGCGAGGGCAAGCTGATCGAGGCCCAGCGCATCCGCCAGCGCGTGATGTACGACGTGGAGATGTTGCAGGAGACTGGCTACTGCTCAGGAGTGGAGAACTACACCCGCCACCTCGGTCGCCGCGACGCGGGCGAGACCCCCTGGACGCTGATGGACTACTTCCCCGACGACTTCATCCTCTTTATTGACGAGTCGCACATTGCGGTGCCACAGATCGGGGGCATGAGCGGGGGCGACCGTTCGCGCAAGCAAGTGCTGGTCGAATACGGCTTCCGCCTACCCAGCGCAATGGACAACCGCCCGCTCACCTATGAGGAGTTTGACAAGCACCTCAACCAGATCGTCTACGTCAGCGCGACCCCCCGCGAGTTCGAGTTCAAGAACAGCCAGCAGGTAGTGGAGCAGATCATCCGCCCGACTGGGCTGCTTGACCCCACAATCACGGTGCGCCCAACCAAAGGGCAGGTGGACGACCTGCTCGGCGAGATCAAGCAGCGGGTGCAACGCGGCCAACGCGCCCTGGTCACCACCCTGACCAAGAAGATGGCCGAAGACCTGGCCGACTACCTCAAAGAGATGGGGGTCAAGACCCAGTACCTGCACAGTGACATTGAGACGCTGGAACGGATCGAGATTCTGCGCGACCTGCGCCTCGGCGTGTTCGACGTGGTGGTGGGCATCAACCTGCTGCGCGAGGGGCTAGACCTGCCCGAAGTGTCGCTGGTCGCTATCCTGGACGCGGACAAGGAGGGCTACCTGCGCTCGCGCGACTCGCTGGTACAAACGATAGGCAGAGCAGCCCGCCATGTTGAGGGTTCGGTGCTGATGTACGCCGACCGTATGACCGACTCGATGAAGGCAGCGATTGACGAGACCTACCGCCGCCGGGCGATCCAGATGCAGCACAATGAGGAGCATGGCATTGAGCCAATGACCATCGTCAAGAGCATCCGTGACATCACCCAGCGCATGAAGGTAGCCGAGGAGAAGGCGGCCTACAACATCTCCAGCGGCGCAACCATCTCCCCTGGCGAACTGGCAATCCCCCGCGACGAGATTACCCGCCTGATCAAGGACATGGAGGTGCAGATGAAGACGGCAGCCAAGCAGCTAGAGTTCGAGAAGGCTGCCCTACTACGCGACCAGGTGATCGAACTGCGCCGCACGCTGGAAGTAATGTAGCAGAAGGCAGGACAAGGTTAGCGGGGGTGCGGGGCCAACCAGCCTGGCACCCCTGCTCGCTCTGCGCGTCCTTAGTTCTTGCGCCAGCGCAGATCGTACTCGTCGGCGGCCAGTTCGAGGCTGTTGGGGACAATCCGCAGGTAGAGTGCCTGGCGGGGAGAGAGGTAGCCGAGCAGCCAGTGGTCGTAGCCGCTGGGGTCCAGGCCGAGGTCGGGCAGCGCATCCGCCGCCTCCAGGGGATATGCCAGACGGCGGCTCTCCACCGACTCGCCAGCAACGATCAGCCGCACGCTCAGGCTTTCATCTTCGCCCACAACCACTGGCGGAGCGTCATCATCCGCTCCCCACTCCTCGGCCACAGCAGCGGGGTCGCGCTCAAAGTCGGCCATGAAGTGCAGTTCGCCGCTGATGTCGTCGGGGTCATAGGCAAGCACGATAGCCGGGCGGGCCAGCCAGAGGCGCATCGCTTCCTCGCTACGGTTGGCCCCAGCCCCCGCCGCGAGTGAGATGTTGATGAAGAACGCCAACAGAGCGGCGGCAAAAGCCTGGCGAATGCGGTCGGTCATATGCCCTCAATCCAGTGCGGAACTTCACTGTCCTCTACCCCCATTGTACAGCACCCCCGTGCAAGTGACAAGTCTGGTGGGGGCGGCTGGCAAGGTTGCGGAAAGCAGTCTGCCAGCGGCTCCCCTACTCTTTTTGGCCTACTTCCAGCTTGACGCAAGGGGTTAGGCTGCTTATAATTGCAAGTGATACGACAGACGTTACAGATGCAAGGCGGTGCCGAGATGAAGTGCAGCAATTGTAGCTTTAACAATCCTGGAGGGATGAAGTTTTGTGGCGAGTGCGGTTCTGCCTTGCCGCTACCAGAGCCAGAAGCGGTCGCCTGTGCTACCTGCGGCTTTGGCAACCGGCCCAGCAGTCGCTACTGTGGCGAGTGCGGCGCACGGCTGCCTGCGATGACCGGCCCCATCCGCAGCTTCGCCGCCCAATACAATGTGGTGGAGGAGCCGCCCACCCCGCGCTTCAGCAGTGACACCCCCCGCCGTAGCGAGGATGAGCGCAAGATAGTAACGATCATCTTCGGCGATATTGCGGGCTTCACCGCGATGGCCGAGCAACTTGACCCCGAAGAAGTCAAGCTGATCAGTGACAAGTGCCTGGACTTGCTGACCAAAGAAGTCCACCGCTACGACGGCAAGGTGGACAAGTACATGGGCGACAATATTATGGTGCTGTTTGGTGCGCCCACCAGCCACGAGGATGACCCAGAGCGGGCGGTGCGCTGTTCGCTGGAGATGCAACGCTCGATCAAGAGCCTGAGCGAAGAACTGAAGCACAAACGCGGCTTTACCCTCGACCTGCACATCGGCATCAACACGGGTGAGGTGATGGCTGGCATCATGGGCGGCAACCGCGAGCAGGATTACACTGTGATGGGCGACGCGGTCAACCTGGCCGCCCGCTTGCAGCACGCCGCCAACGTGGGCCACATCCTCGTTGGCGAGACCACAGCACGGGCTACCCTAGATATTATCGAATACCGCGAACTGCCGCCGATGAGCGTGCGTGGTAAGGCCCAGCCAGTGCCAGTCTGGGATGTGATCGGGGTCAAGGCCCGCCGCAACGAGAAGCGGCAAATCAGCGGTTTGGAGGCCCCGATGCAGGGCCGCGACACCCTTTTCTCCACGATCAAGCTGGTCTACCATGCGGTTGAGCGCGAACGAGCGGCTAACCTTGCCCTGGTCTACGGGGCCGCTGGGGTCGGCAAGTCGCGCTTCCTCTACGAGTTCGAGAAGTACCTGGACGGCCTGCCAGAGCAGGTCTACTACCTCAAAGGTCGCTGCCTGCCTTATGGCAGTGGCAACACCTATGCCGCCCTCGGTGAGATGATCAAGAAGGATTGTGGCATCCTGGACGACGACAGCGGCGTAGAGGCCAATCGCAAGCTGAACGAGCAGGTGACGCGCCTCTATCGCGAGGCGGGCGGCCAGGACGAGAAGGCCATCCTGCAAGAGATCGCCGCCGTCAGTGACCGCCTCGGCTTCCTCCTCAGCCTGGAAGAAGCAGAGAACCCGCTCAACCGCATCGGTGGCGACAACCGCCGCGACGAAATCTTCTGGGGCCTCCGTCGCTACTTTGAGCGTAAGGCTGCGCTTGCCCCGCTCGTGTTGGCGGTAGAGGACATCCACTGGGCGCGTCCCAGCCTGCTCGACTTCCTCGATCACCTGCTGAATACCGCGCAGGGGGTGCCGATCCTGGTAGTCGCCATTGCCCGACCAGAGTTGGTAGAGGGCCATGGGGAGGTGCAAGAGGCGCAGGCCCGGCGCGTCTGGGCCGAGCGCGTGCAGAACAGCTACCCCACTCTCGTTCTCACTCCCCTCGACGAGGCGGACAGCGCGGCGGTGCTGACCGAGCTAAGCCAGAGCGCGGGACTACCTACCCTGCCTGACCACCTGCACGACCACATCCTGGCCGCCGCCGAGGGCAACCCGCTCTACATTGAGGAAACAGTGCGGATGCTAGTGGACAGCGGCATTGGCGGTGGGCGGTCGGTCAACCTGGCGGATGTGCGGGTGCCAGATACGATCCAGGCGTTGATCGGGGCGCGCATTGATGGGTTGGAGGCGGGGGCCAAGCGCACCTTGCAGGCGGCAGCGGTGGTTGGCCGCATCTTCTGGCGCGGGGCTGTTGAACACCTCTACCAACCTGATGCTGGGACGACGACCGAGGCAACCTTGCGGAGTTTGCAAGAGCGCGAGTTCATTGTCGAGCGGTTGGGCGGCAGCCGCTTTGCGGGCGAACGCGAGTTCAGCTTCCGCAGCACCCTGGCGCGCGATGTCGCCTACAATAGCTTGCCGAAGGCCCGCCGCTTCAAGGAGCATGAGGTAATGGCGGGCTGGATCGCGGCGACGGCGAAGGGTCGGGTAGCCGAGTTCAGCGACCTGATCGGCTACCACTACGAGCAGGCAGCCCGCCTGGAGCGCGAGGTCTTGAGCCTGGCAGCGGGGGCGAGCGGCAACAGCGACACGGCCAAGCACGCGATCCGCTACCTGCGGGCGGCAGGCGACCGCGAACGTAGCCGCCAGAACATCAGCACCGCTGCTGACCTCTACAACCGCGCCCTCGACCTGATCCGCCTCAGTGGGGTGCCGCTGACTCAAGAATACATCGAACTGCTCTGCGCGCACGCCACCATGCTCGAAGTGCAGGCCCGCTACGCGCAGGCGTTGACCGAACTTGGCGAGGCGGCAACCCTGGCGGCCCAGCAGGACGATCACAGCAACCGTGCCTGCGCCTTGACCCAGATGGCTGGGGTCTATACCCGCCAGACCCGCCTTGAGCAGGCCCGCGAGTTGGCCGAAGAAGCCCTCACCCTCTATCAGGCAGCGAAAGACAGCAAGGGCGAAGCGGACGTGCTCGCCGTCCTCGGCGAGATCGCGCTGGCTAGCGACCAGACGGCGAAGGCCCAGACCTACTTCCGCAAGCTCTACACCACTTGCTCGGCTCTCGAAGACCTCAGTGGGCAGGCCCGCGCCCTGTTCCAGCTTGGCAAGATTTGCAGTCAGCGTGACGAGTTTAAGGAGGCGATCTGGTTCTTGCAAGAGGCGCAGGCTCTCTATACCAGCCTCGGCGACAAACGTGGCGCGGCCTACTGCCTGGCCGAACTGGCGACCACCTACGCGATCATCGGCCAGTTGCAGCGGGCTGAAGGCTACGACGAACAGGCTCGCGACCTGATGCGGACGCTCGGCGACCGCCTCGGCGAAGCCCAGGTGTTGACCAGTCTCGGCCACATCTACCTCTGGCAGGGGCGGCTAGACGAGGCGGAGCGGGTCGGTCAGAACAGCGTGCGCTTGAGTACGGAGTTGGGTTCGCGCCGCCAGCAGGTAGCCGCCCTTACCCTGCTTGGCAGCATCTACGGCGTGAAGGGCGGCTTCGCACTGGCGGCGACCAGCTACCAGGAGGCTCTACAAGCAAGCACCCGCTTTGGTCTGGAAGGGATGCAAGCAGCGATCTTCTACGGGCTGGCTAGCACTGCTGTGGGGCAAGGCGCAGGGGTAGAGGCTCTCAGCTTCGCCGAGGACGGCCTGGCCCGCGTCGGTAGCGACGACCACTTCCTGCGGGCCACCCTCCTGCGGGTGTTGGGTCAGGCCCAGGCTAACCTTGTGGTCAAGGGCGCAGAGGCTAATATGCGCCACGCGCTCGAACTGCTTCAGGAGCGCGACTATCCCTACGAATTGGCAGCTAGCTACCGCGTGCTAGCCGACTATCTTGAGACGCAGGGGCGCGAGAACGAGGCGAAGGTGCTGAGGCTACACGCCGACAGCGCGATTGCCGAGGCGCAGATGCAGGACGGCAGCGAAGCGATGACCCAGGTGCTACGCAGCGGTAGGCAAAGCTGACCATGCTGCAACTGGTCAACCCCGAAGCGGTGATCGATAGTGATCGCCTGCGCCTGGAGCCGCTTACCGCCCACCATGCCGAAGCTCTCTACCCCTTGATGGGCGACCCAGAGATTTATCGCTACCAGAACGGTCTGCCAGCAAGCAGCCTCCGCCAGCTTGCCAACAAGTACCGTAGTTGGGAGCGGCGCACGGCACCCGACAGCAGCGAACTGTGGCTCAACTGGGCGATCCGCCTGCGCGAGGGCGCGATAGTTGGCACTACCCAGGCCACGATCTACAGTGGTTGGGTGGCAGAGCTTGCCTATACCCTGCCCACGCGCTACTGGGGCTTTGGCTACGCTACCGAAGCCTGCCGCGCCATGACCGCCTTTCTCTGCGCCAACTATCCCCTCAATCGGGTTATTGCGCGGATTGACACCCGCAATGCCCGCTCCATCGCCCTCGTCCTGCGGCTCGGCTTCGTGCAGAGCGACTACATCAAGGATGCAGAACTGATCCAGGGCGAGATGACCGACGAGGTGATCTACAGCCTGCCCTTCCAGCCAGCTGATACCTGTGGCATGGATGATAAGGTAGAACAACCAGATGCACAGGTCGCTTAAACTACCCGCTTTTGCTCTCCTGCTTGCCTGGCTGGTCGCCTGCGATGGCAGCCAGCCGCCAGTTCCAGCCACCCCTGCCAGCGTGGACGCAATCGGCGGTGGGGTGCCAACTGTCTACTACCGCTTCAACGACCCAACCCTCACCCCCGGCCCGGCCCACCACTGGTCGTTTGCCAGCAAGCTGCCCGCAGGTACTGCGATCTACACTGGCGACTGGCGGTTGCTGGCGGGCGTGGGGGTCTGCCAGCAGGCGGAGGCGGGAGCGATGGCTATTGGCAGCGACCTTTACAGCGACTTCGACCTGACCGCTCGCGTGCGGCTCGGCACGGACGCGCAGGCGGGCTTGCTCTTTCGCGCCCAGGATCGCAATAACTACTTCCTCTACACGGTGGACAGCCGTCGTCAGTACTCCAGCCTCTACCTCTACGCCAGCGGCAAACTCAGCCCCACCAAGCAGGCGGTGACGCAGGTGCAGGCGGGCCAGTGGCGAACATTGCGCGTGATAGTGCGCGGCCAAATCCTGCGCGGCTACCTGGACGGTGACCTGCTGGTGGAGACCAGCGACACTGCCTACTTCGCAGGCGGCCTGGGCCTCTGGGCGCAGGGGGGCGCGTGCTTCGACAGCGTAGCGGTGGAATTGCTATAATAGCCCCATGAACGACAAGCAGAAGCGCGCTCAACTTGATGAACTGCTGGCCGCCATCTCGCCCGCCAGCCTGATCGAAGCCCTGCTCTTTGTCAGCAGCGAGCCGTTGACGGTGGCAGCCATCGCCGCCTCGCTTGGCCTCAGTGGTCAGGAGGTGGAGGATGCCCTCTACGGTCTGCAAGACGAGCTAGCTACCCGCCATCGTGGGCTGCGCCTGCTGCGTCATGGCGACAGCGTGCAGATGACCAGCGCACCCCAGGCGGCAGCGGTGATCGAGCGACTGACGGGAGCGGAGGCGCAGAGCCGCATGAGCGATCCGGCGTTGGAGACCCTGGCCCTAGTCGCCTACCGCCAGCCGGTTACGCGGGCAGGATTGGAGGCCGTGCGCGGGGTGGATTGCGGTGGGGTAGTTAATACTCTGCTGGCCCGCGGGCTGATTGAGGAGGTCGGCAGGCAGGAGAGCGTTGGCCGCCCCATCCTCTACGGCACCACCGCCGCCTTCCTGCGCCACTTCGGTCTCGGCGGCCTGCACGAACTACCCGAACTCTAGCGGCGAAGACGCAGGGGGCGCGGAACGTGCTTAGCAGCTTGTAGCTATGGCAGCAAGGCGGGGGGGAGCATCCCCAGCCACTCAACCACAAGAGGAGGAACTATGAAGCTAGAGGGTAAGATCGCGCTGGTCACCGGCGCAGGGACGGGGATCGGGGCGGCTACCGCCCTACGGCTGGCCCAGGAGGGCGCGCGGGTGGTGATCAACTACCGCAAGTCTGCTGGCTCAGCCGAACAGGTAGCCCAGCAATGCCAGACGGCAGGCGGCCCAGATGCGGCGATCACAGTGCAGGGCGACATCAGCGTGGTCGCGGACTGCTACAAGATCGTGCAGGCGGCGATTGAGAAGTATGGACGGCTGGACATCCTGATCAACAATGCGGGGATCGAGTTCAAGGATGAAGCCCTGGCGGACGTGAGCGAGGCACACTGGGACGCGGTGATTAACACCAACCTCAAGGGCGCGTTCTTCTGCACCCAGGCGGCGGTCAAGCAGATGCTGGCCGCGGGCAAGGGCGGCAAGATCATCAACATCAGTTCGATCCACGAGGATGAGCCAATGCCGCGCAACACCCCTTATTGCGCCTCAAAGGGCGGCCTCCAGATGCTAGCCCGCAATCTGGGCGTTGAACTCGCGCCCCAGGGCATCACAGTGGTCAACATCGCCCCTGGTGCGATTGCTACCCCGATCAACAGCGACACGCTGCAAGACGCGGCCAAAGTCGAGGAGCTGAAGGCTGCCATCCCCCTGCACCGCCTCGGCACGCCAGAGGATGTGGCTGCCCTTGCCGCGTGGCTAGCCTCCGACGAGGCAGCCTACGTCAATGCTACTACCTTTACCGTAGACGGCGGCTTCATGATGAACGCTAGCAGCCTCTGAGCCTACGGCCTAACCAGCAGGTCGCGGCGGCTGAAGCGTTCGATGGTGCGGAAAAGCTGATCGGCGAGGATCGCTAGCAGCGAGAGCATCAAGGCTGCTGCCAGCACCCCATTGAGGTCATCTGTCTTGAGGCTGGTGTAGAGTAGCCGCCCCAGGCCGCCCGCTGCTACCCAGCCGCCAATCGTCGCCAAGCCAACCAGCAGCAGCACTGTAACGCGCACCCCAGCGAAGATCACTGGCAGCGCGAGTGGGAACTCCACCCGGTAGAGCCGCTGCCAACCGCTCATGCCCATGCCTTTGGCCGCTTCGACTACAGCAGGGTCAATGCCATTGAAGGCGAGGGTGATATTGCGAACCAGCGTCACCTGAGCGTAGGCGACCAGGGCGATCAGCAGGGTGCCGCTACCCAGCCCAGTGAAGGGGATCAGGAAGCCAAGCAGAGCCAGGCTGGGGACGGTATAGATGATGCCGAGGACAGCTAGCACCCCGGTCGCCAGCCAGCGCACCCGGCTAACCGCTACGCCAACTGGCAGGGCGAACAGCAGGGCGATAGCCAGGGCTTGCCCCACCAGGCTGAGATGTTCCAGGGTGTAGCCAAACACCACGTCCCAGTTCTCAAAGATGTAGGTCACTCCTCTGCCCCCACATGGCCGCCCACGCTCAAGTGGCGCACCTGGGCAAAGCTGATCTGGCCCACCGCCGCCCCACGCTCATCCTGCACCACGATCCGCTCTGCCCCGCTGGTCAGGAACAAGCCCAGGGCGTGACGCAGGTTGCTGTGCAGTTGCAGGTTCGGCCCCGCTCCGCTGGCGGAAACGGCTGGTTGGGGCTGGCTGAGCGGCTGCATGATCGTGCCAACATCAATCAGGCTGAGGCCGCGCAGCACATCGTCCGCGCCCACCAGTTGGGCCACAAAGTCGTCGGCGGGCCGACTGAGCAAGTGCAGCGGGGTATCATACTGCACCACCCGCCCCTCACGCATCACCACGATCTTGTCGGCCAGGCGCAACGCCTCCTCGACATCGTGGGTGACAAAGAGGATCGTCTTTCGCACCGTGCGCTGGATGCGGATCAGTTCGTCTTGCAGCCGCCTGCGGGTGATGCTGTCAATCGCGGCGAACGGCTCGTCCATCAACATCACCGCCGGGTTCGCAGCCATTGCCCGCGCCAGCCCCACCCGCTGCTGCTGGCCGCCCGATAGTTGGCGGGGATAGCGTTTGGCGAACTCGGTGGCGGGCAGACCAACCAGGCCCAGTAGTTCCTCTACTCTCGTCGCAATCCGCGCCTTATCCCAGCCCACCATCTCTGGCACCACCGCGATGTTGCGGGCTACGTCCATGTGTGGAAAGAGGCCAACGTTCTGGATCACATAGCCGATGCTACGGCGCAGCGCATTGACTGGCACATCACCAATCGGGGTGCCGTTGATGTAAATCCAACCGCTGGTCAGTTCAATCAGCCGATTGACCATCTTCATCAGGGTCGTCTTGCCGCAACCGCTGGGGCCGAGCAATACTATCAGTTCACCCGGCTGCACAGCCAGGCTCACGTGGTCAACCGCGAAGCTGGTAGTACCAGGATACTGCTTGCTTACATCCTCAAAGACGATCACCGGCTGCGGCCCATCCTGTTCGCCAGCCGCTTGCTGGTCGCTGACTGCTTCGCTTATCATCGCACTCTCGCTTCCCCTGACCAGCGAGGGACGGGGGTTGGCCCGCCCCTCACTTTGCCAGCACTAAAGCCGGGTGCCGCTCGGCTGTGGCCCTACTTGAGCAGACCCTGCTCTTGGAGGAACTTCTTGGCAACATCAGCGGGCTTGGCCTTAGTCGGGCCGTCCACTTGCCAGTTCATCGCGGCGATAGCGTCATTGGTGATCTTGGGGGCCAGACCGTCCAGCACGTCCTTGATCTTGGGGTAGGTGTTGAGGATGTCGTCACGCACGACCGGGGCGACGTTGTAAGGCGGCCAGAGCTTCTTGTCGTCTTGCAACACTAGCAGCCCTTGACCAGAGATTGCGCCGTCGGTGCTGTAGGCGATCACGGCGTTGCCCTTGCCATCGGTCAGCGACTTGTACTTGATCGAGTTCTCTAGGTCAACCTTCCCCTTGAGGTTCAGCTTGCCGTAAGTCTTCTCAATGCCAGGGATACCATCGGGACGAGTGTCGAACTCAGCGGTGGAGAGCAGGGTGATCTGATCGGACTTGGCGACGAAATCGCTCATCGTCTTGATCCCCAGGGCATCCGCGTCCGCCTTCTTCATAGCAATGGCCTGGGTGTCGTTCATCGGCGAGTAGGCAAGCCAGGTCAGCTTGAACTGACTGGCGTAATCAGCCTTCACCGTGTCGTAGGTCTTCTGTGCGTCGGGGATCACATCCTTCTTGAGGATGACGGTCAACCCGGTGCCAGTGTACTCGGGGTAGAGGTCAATGTCGCCCTTAATTAGGGCAGCATGGACGGGGGCAGTGTCGTTCAGGTTGATCTTGGTCTTATCTACCGGGATGCCGTTTGCTTCGAGCAACTGGGCATACATCTCGCCGATCAGCACGGCCTCGGTAAAGTTCTTGGAGGCGACCACTACCTTCTTCCCATTGGTGGTTGCAGAAGTGCTGCTGTTGTTGTCACAACCCACCAGCGGTAGAGTAATTGCGGCAAGCAAAGCCACAATCAGCATCTTAGCCTTCATCGTGTGTCCTCTTTCTGTTCCTTCCAGGAACAACCGCC
>JBBROH010000080.1:0-17192 GCA_038229595.1 Chloroflexia bacterium
ATGCTTGTCGCGCAGTCCACTGTGCAAAAAGGAGGCTACCGACCCCGCGTGGGTAATGTAAGCCAAACTACGGACAAGAAAACGCGCCCCCTGCTTGCAGAGGGGCGCGTCCTTGTCGCTGGCGAGGACCACTTACGGGGCGGTGATGTCACCGACCTGGTTGACCTTGGTGATGGTGTAGATGACATTGCTCTCGGTGCCACCGGTCTTGCTGTAAGCCTTGACCTGGCGGGTGGTCTTGTCGCTCTTGGCAACCCAGACCTCGTACTTGCCTTGAACACCGCTGGCGGCACCATCGTAGGCGTAGTGGTCGCAATCTTCGCCACCAATAGCCTCGCTACCCTTATTCTGGTAGCCGTTGAAGCCCTTGAGGCTGGAGAAGGTGCTGCTGAGGATGCTGTCGTAGGCACTTACGATAGCCTGGCCGCCGGTGGTTTTGGTGTAGGTCTTACCGTCCATGCTGACGTAGGCATCCTCACCGATAACCACGTAGTTGATCTTGGTGCCAGAACTCTCGATTACCATGTTGCCCTTGTCGGGGCGGATGAAGTCGCCTTCTACTTTGGAGGTGGTGGTGGTACCACTGGTGGTGCTTTCCGAAGTAAGGGCAAGGTGGTAGCTCTTGACGTTGGAGAGGTCAGCCACGTCGAGGGTACCTGCGCCCGCGCCAGTGCCGCCAGTGCCGCTCACGGGGGTGGCCGCAGCAGTTGCGCCCATCTCCATGCCGGGGGTGGCTTCGCTGGTCATGTCCATTGCTGGGGTAGTATCACCAGTCATGGGGGTCATTGCGCTAGCAGGATCGATGACATTGCTCGGCTCTGCAATGGTCAGCGGCTCGTTGATCTTGCTCCACTTGAGCGTAGCCGCGAGCTTCTGACCAGCACTGGTGCCATCGATTTTCATCTGGCGGATGGTGGGCGTACTGTCGTTCGAAATCCAGATGTCGTAGCTGCCAGTCATACTGCTGCTGCTACCGCTGGTTCCCAGGCTGCTCAGTGCTGCTGCGTCGGCCACGATGTGCTTGGTCTCAACGCCGTCGATCTTCTCAGTGGCGGGGCTGCCGTCCTTGAGCGCAGAGGCGGCCTTGTCAATGTCGGATGCCTTGAAGTTGTCCCACATCTTGGTGAAGCTATCCAGGCCGTTGGCAGAACCGCTAGCACTTTTCATGTAGCTCTTGCCGCCATCGCTGCTGACGTAGGTACCCTTGTCGGTCACTACCATGTCAACCTTCTGACCAGCCGCACTCATCTTCATCGACATCTTGTTGTTGGCAACGTCTATGTCGCCCATCATGGTAATGTCCTGCCCGCCACTGCTGATATCAGCCTCCAGGCGGTAGCTCTTGAGTGCCTTCATGTTAAGTGCTGCACTCTTGAACATCTCGGCGTTGCTGCTGCTGCCACCGCCGTTGCCGTTGCTAGACGCAGCAGTTGGGGTGCTGTCGCTCATCATCGTGCCTGCGGTCGGGGTGCTGTCGCTCATCATCGTGCCTGCGGTCGGGGTGCTGTCGCCCAGGCTGCCGCCAGTGCTGAGGTTGGTCGGCATCTTAATGTCGAAGGCCTGGTTGATCTTGCTCCACTTGACCGTAGCGACGACGTTCTTACCCTCGCTCTTGCCAGTGATCTTCATCTGGCGCACCAGCGGGGTTGCGTCGGTGGATATCCAGAGGTCTGCCGTACCTTCAGTGGATGACACCGGGGTGCTGCTGTTGGTCGAGGGGGAGAGGCCGCTGAGGTCCTTCAGATTGACGGTCATGTGCTTGGTGTCAACGCCGTCGATCTTCTCGGTAGCGGGCGCGCCGTCCTTCAGCGAGTCCTTCGCCTTGTCCACATCTTCGGGCTTGAAGCTGTCCCACATCTTGGTGAAGCTCTCCAGGCCATTGTTGCTGGTGCTGTCCTTGGTGAAGGTCTTACCACCATCCATGCTGGTGTAGTTGGCCCCATCAACAGAGACAGAGTTGATGTTCATGCCCGCCACACCCATGGTCGCTGCGACCTTCTTGTTGGCAACGTCTACGTCGCCACCCATCGTAACATTCATGCTATCCTGCGAGGCGGTCACGTCGATGCGGTAACTCTTGAGAGCCTTCATGTTCGGCCCGGCCTTCTTGAGCAGATCGGCATTGCTGGCACCGCCACTGTCGCCACAGGCGGCCAGGAACACGCTCATAATCGCTACCATCGCTAGCACACTGATGCGCTGCTTGAAACTACCCATTACTAACTATCCTCCCTTGTTGTAGACCCTACCCCCTCAGTGAGGGTTGTTCAGGATGCCCGGACGCGCCCTGCGTCCGGCTGGGCGAAGAACTTGCTGAAAGGCAGCCCATTACCTCCCACCGTTATACGCGTGAAGCTGCTGGAATGTTGCATTCATCCACAGCGCACCCGTATCGTTGCCCTGACGTTGCTATTATATACCATTACCGCCCTGTGGTGCTGTTAAATCTCGTACATTCAGCTATGCAGTTGGGGACATAGGCTGATTGGCTTAGTTGCCCCAGCCGGTGATGCCCTGGAAGACGTAGCCAATCACTGCCGCGCAGCAGAAGCCGAGCAGCGGCCAGGTGTGCAGCTTGTAGCGCGGGTGCAGTAGCAATCCCAGCCAGAGGAAGCTCCAACTGATATACCAGGGCTGGTAGTAGAGGCTGGTGAGGAAGGTGAAGAAAAGCAGAACGCCGTAGCAAGCGCGGAAAAGGCGGCGGGTTTGCTCCTCAGCCTCGAACTCTGCGTCAGCCTGCGCGCTCTGCCAGGCGACCAGCAGTTGGCGACCGGGGCGGTAGCGGGCCAAAAGCCACTCCAACCGCTCGGCCAGCCAACGTAGCGGCGCACTCTCGGCCAGGATGTGCGGGCTACCGTGCCAGATCACCCACAACTGACGCAGGTAGAACAGGGCGAATCCCCCCCAGCCAAGCGACTTGACCAGGCTGGTGGCGGCGGGCCGGGCCAGCCCAGCCCCTTCCAGGCCATAGATCAGGGCGGTGGGGATTGGCGCGCCCAGCTTGTCGCCCAGGCGTAGGAAGGCGAGGCTGGCGGTTCCCTCCCACAAGGGGGCGTAGCAGAGGGCGGCGAAGACGAAGCAAGCCCCCCCACTGACCAGCGTGAAGCGGAGGTTGGCAAGCCCGATTTGCTGACCGCTGGGTGGCCCTGACCGCCGCTTCTCCCGCTCTGCCTGCGCCCGCCAGATGTAGACCAGAAAGAGGGGGATGATGAAGATTGGTACGACCTTGATCAGGCTGGCAGCGGTCAGGGCTAGCAGGCTGAGGCCGTAGCGACCACCAACCAGCAGCCAGACTGCCAGCATGACGAAAAAGAGCATGACAATGTCGTTGTGACCGCTGCCAATAAACTCAAACAGCACCAGTGGGTTCCAGGCGAAGATCAGGGTGCCTGCCAACTGGTAGCGCGGTTGCACCTTGCCCAGGGTGAGGTAGAGCAACCAGACGGTGCCGAGGTAGGCGAGGTAGGTCAGTCCCTTGAACAGAAAGAGGTTAGCCAGCAGGTTGCTACCAGCCAGCAGACTGAGCGGCGCAGTGAGCATCATCCAGAGCGGGCCGTAGGTACTGGGCATCTTAGTCCAGGCGATGTACTTGTAGAGTTGGTCGTGGCTAAACTGCTCTGGCGTGTGGGTGAAGGGGTTGGCCCCATACGTCGTCCACTCCCGCGTCTGAAACAGGTAGTCGAAGATATCTTGCGAAAAGAGGGGGTAGCTCCAAAAGAGGACAGTGGCAAAGGCCAGGGCAAGGCCCAGGGTGAGCCACTTCGCCAGCGGGTCGGCAGCATATTCGGCTGACCAGGCCCGGCGCAAGGCCGCCCCCGCCGCCGCAAAGTAGAACAGGTGCAGCACGGCGATCACCGCCACATACGCTCCCTTGTCTAGGAAGACGATGTTGTGGCCTACCATGCTGAACAGGGGGGTAGTTAGCTGGCCGCCAGGGATTAGGGTCGTGTAGTAGGCAGAGAGCGGATAGTTGGCGGTGAAAAAGAGGAAGATCAGGGCCATCACCGTGCCAGAGAGTACCAACAAGGTCGTACCTACCTGGGTGCGTACCTGTCCCCGTGCTTCAACCCGCATTGCCATGAACGCTGCTCCTACTACTTTTGTGCAAAAGCCGCTAACCTGATTTGTGACACAAGACCTTGCTATTATAACTGCAAAACGAGCAGTGAGGCAATCTTATTTCTCATCCTTTAGTTGGAGCGTAGCGCAACCTTTGCCAAAGCTGCTATAAGCAGGAGGCGGGCCATAATGCGGCAGACGCAGGGAGCCCCCGCCGCAAGCAGAGGGGGCTTCCTTGCTGCACGAGAGCGCAGAACTACTGGGCGGCCTCCGCCTCGGTGGTGTCAATCGTCCCGTCGCTGCCGTGATCCACCTCAACCATCAGCGGCTCGCCCGCGTCCCATGCGCCGAAGTCGAGGTACTCGGTGTCGCCACCGTTGATCTCAGCATCCTTGTGTATGATAGTGTGCGAACCAGTCGCGTCGATCTCGGTCAGTTCGATGTCGTACTTGTCAGGACTGCCCGAAGAGTCTTTGACCGCCAGCTTACCGGTGGCCTCGTCGATGCTGAAGTCGAGTTCCTCACCGCTGCCAGCATCCAGGTTGTTAATCTTGATCAGGTAGTCGTGACCGTCCTGGTCAATCGCCAGCGTGATGTCGGGCGACTCGTTCTCGCCTGGTGCGTAGGCAATCTTGTGGCCGTCAGCAGAGACAGTCAGGTTGTCGCGCTGCCCAGCAGTCAACTTCATATCCTTGATGTTGGCAACTACGCCCTGGCCGAAGACAGATAGCTCCTCCGCGTTGGTGTCCGTACCGTCCGGCCCATCTACCACCACGGTGTACTCCACACCCTGGGGCAGGTTGTAGTACGGCTCCTGGTCGGAGACCAACGCCCCACCGTGCAAGATCACCTCGTGTGCGCCGGGGATGGTGTTGACCAGCTTGCCGTTCTCGATACCAAGCTTGTTGCCCGCCTTGTCGGTGATCATCAGGTGGCCGGGGCCATTAAGGATCATCTGGCGGGGCTGGCCCGCACTGCCGTCGGTGGCATTGCACCAGGGGCAGACCAGTGGCCCCTGCCGTACCCGCAAGCTGGTGAGGTCCATTGGATAGCTACCAACACCGCCAGACCAGGGAGCAGCATCCTCCGTGGGGTTGAGGGCCGCAGAGGCATACTTCCAGGTGTTGGCGGTGCGGTCGACCTCCACGTACTTGTCTACGCCAGGATAGTTGTTGTCGTAGACGTGGATGAGGTAGAGGCCGTTGCCCTTGTCTTCGATGGAGTAAGGGGTGACAGCGTGGCCGCCGCCCTTGAAGTAGAAGCCGAGGGTATATTGGTCAGCAGCCCCCGGCTTGAACGAGGCGGTCAGCATATCGAGGATTTCGCTGGGCGACTTACGGCGGGTGACAGCCGACTCGCTGGCGACCGGCTCTACCCCCTGGTAGGCCCAGCCAACCGAAATCAGGCTGCGGAGCCTGTCGTTCCCTTCCAGCTTGAGGTCGAAGGGGCTGTCTGCGCCGTAGTCGGCGGCCTTAGCCTTACCCTCGTACATCAGCAGGGTAGCGACGGCAAAACCCTCGCAACTGCCGCCATTGATACCCTTGTTTTGCTGATCGAGCCATTGCAGGGCTGCCGTGCCAGGCACGCAAGTGTCGCCGCTGCCGTTCGCGCACACGGCCTTGTCGCCAAACATCTGGCGCACATCGGTGATGGTCAGGCCAGCGGGGGTTTCAGGGTACTTGCCGCCATAGTTGGGGAAACTGAAGCCGTTGGGCTTGGAGCGGAAGCCGATGTCAGCCGTCAGGCCACCTGCCACAGCCGCAACCGCAGTGTCGGTCGAGGCTGCCACCACACCCGCAGCCGCAGTGTCGGTCGGGGGGGCCGCCGCTACGCTGGTCTCAGCAGCGTCGCTCTTAGCGATGCTCGTGCCAGTTGGGGCAACGGCAGCCGAGGCCAGGGTCGCGGTAGCGGCGGCAGCAGGCGCAGTGGCAGGCGGGGAGTCGCCGCCGCAGCCAGCTAGCGATAGGCTGATGGTCAGCAGTAGAACCAAAGCTATGAGCTTCTGGTGGTGGGGTTTGTACATTCTTCCTTGTTCCTTCCTTCTTGTAACGGTGGATGTAGCTGTGCCGAGGTGCGATCCAACACACCACTGCCTACCAGCCGGAGCAGACCTGCCCCAGGCTGGCTGAACAACTTCTCAGCAGATGTAAGTATACTACTTTGTAGCAGGCTTGCATAGCACCTAACGCCAGTAGTTTGGCACCAGTTTGGCGGCGGCCTGCCAGCCTCCAACGGCCCACCGTTGCCAGGATGGGGCTACGTCCGCCCACCGCCAGCAGCACTGTGCTATAATAGCAGCAGTGGATTGGCGACCAATATCTGGTAAGCAAGGAGGTTCAAGATGAAGGACTCAGATGTGAACGGCATGATCATGGGGCTTGGGGCTGCTATGCTCATGTTCATCGCCCTGGCGTTGGTGAACCGCATCATGGGGCGCAAGGTTAACTGATGAACGAGCAACAGCAGAGCAGGGCAACTACCCTCTTTTACGCCGTGTTCTTTGCCTTCTTTCTGGCACTGGTCAGGAAGTTCTTCAGCCGCAGCAAGTAGTCTCAGGGGCGCAGCCTGGCAGGTGTGCCCCCTCTTTCGGCTGCGGCTCTCGGCTACCAGGCTGCTTGCAGACAACTGGCGGCCCACTCGATAGTGGCGGCCATCTTGCCCAGCAATGCCGTGCGGCTGCTACCCGTGCTGCTCACGTCGATGCAAGAGAGAGGGCCACGCAGGGTTTGTGTGCGCCCGTTGCGGCTGGTCAGTTGCAGGGTGACGATGCTGGCCGCCGCTAGCAGCGCGTCCTCGTCCGGCTGCACTGTCCCCCACAACACCAGGTCGGCCCCTACCTCGGCGGCCAGCAGGCAAGCGGCTGCTTCCTCGTTCAAGGCTGGCCCTAGGGCGATCAGCGGGTTGATCTGCTCAACCCCGCCCTTGCGTAGCTGGGCAGCCACCATCCCCGGCACCAGGTCGCGCAGTTCATCGCAGCCCTCACCCTGCTCTGGCGCAATACATTGCAGCGCGCAGATGTAGAGGCGCGCGGCGGCGGGCGGCTGGCTGGCAGCGACGTTGAGCGGAGGCTGCTTGTTGCTGATCTGAGCGAACGGGGGGTTTATCTCCATGTTAGTCTCCAATATTGAGCGCGGCTGGCTGTAGCTTGCGCTTACGCAAGTTTGTCCAATTATAGCCTCTCTCCTGCCATTTGGCAAGTCCTACTTGCCATAACGCAAGTGCCAAAACCAAAAGTACCCCCTCCAGGAGCAGAGCAGGTACTTTCTGGCTACCTGGCTTCTATGCAGATGGGACTAGCTGCACTCGATCTTGACGAAACGACGCTTGCCCGCCCGCACGATCAGCCCGGCAACCGGCTCAACGCTGGCGTTGGGGTCGCTCACCTTCTGCTCATCCAGGCTCACTCCACCCTGCTCGACCAGGCGGCGGGCCTCCTTGCGGCTGGGTGCGAGGCCGCACTTGAGCAGCAGGTCAAGGATGTTGGTCGGCGCACAGGCCAGCAGGGCAGTCGGTATCTCGTCGGGCAGCCCCTTGTCCTGGAACACGGTAGCGAAGTGCTGCGCCCCGGCCTCGGCCCCCGCGTCGCCATGATAGAGGCGCACAACCTCGGCGGCTAGCCGCTTCTTCGCCAGCATTGGGTTCTGGCCCGCCGCGAGATCGGCCCTGATCTGCTCGATCTCAGCCAGCGGCACCTCGGTGGTGGCAACAAAGTAGTCCACGATCTGCTCGTCGCTCAGGCTCATCACCTTGCCGTACATATCAGGTGGCGCGTCAATGATGTTGATCGTATTGCCCCAACTGCTGCTCATCTTACGCCCGTCCAGGCCCATGATCATCATATTGGTGATGATTTGCTGCGGATTTTGGCCGTAAGCCTTCTGGATCACCCGACCCGCTGTCAGGTTGAACAACTGGTCGGTGCCACCCAACTCTATGTCGGCGCGCACTGCTACGCTGTCGTAGCCCTGCATCAGCGGGTAGAGGAACTCTTGCAGGCCAATCGGCTTGTCGTCCTCCCACCGCTGCTTAAAGTTCTCGCGCTGGATCATCTGCGCGACGGTGAACTGACTAGCGAGGCCGATCAGGGCAGCGAAGTTCATCTGGCCCAGCCACTCGCTGTTGAAGCGGAACTCCACCTCACCCTGATCGAGGATGCTCCTGATCTGGTCAATATAGGTCGCCATGTTCTGGCCCACCTGTGCTGCCGTCAGCATCGGGCGGGTAGCATCCTTGTCGCTGGCATCACCAAGCTGGCCGGTCACATCGCCGATGATGATCACTGCCTGGTGGCCCAGCTTCTGGAACTGGCGCAGCTTGCGGATCGCTACCGCCCGCCCAATGTGTATCTTGCTGCTAGTCGGGTCAATGCCGAGCTTGACCCGCAGTTGCCGCCCGCTCCGCAGCAGCTTCGCCAAATCCTCACGCACAATCACATCCACCACCCCGCGCGTCAGGATGTCCTGGATCGCCGCCTCATCGGTGCTGATCGTTGGCAGGGCCAGCATCTTCTCGGCCTTTGGCGGGGCGGTTGGTAGCGATTGAGTAGCCTGGTCGCCGATAATCTCGCTCATGTCGCTGATCAGCGGGTCTGCGAGGTCGAGATCGTCGTCCGGCCAGGAGCAGCGGGGGTGTTGGCGGTCGAGGTGGAAGGTTCGCACCTGTCCACCCAGTTGCTCATGCACCAGCTTCGCCAGTTCGTCAGTGGCAGCGCGTACCTGCTCCTCGTTGACCCCAAGCCAGCCGTCAATAGGGAAGAAGACGGCCACGCTGTCCTCACGTATCTTCGCCCCATTACCCTGCCGCCAGACCCAGCGGCGGGTTCGCACCTGGTTGCTGTCGTCCACGTAGACGAACTCGCCAACAGGCAGTTGCTCCGGTTCGCCCGGCTCGTCGTCACCGCCGAGCGGCTGAAAGAGGTCGCCCTCACGAGCGGGGCGCAGGGTGATATTGCCGACGGTGCGATCCAGGTCGTGTGCGCCAATCGGCAGCAGGTACTTGAGGGCGACGCTGTTTGCCAGGTCTACCAGCGGGTTGACGTGGGGTAGCTTGCCTTTGATCGCGCGGCTAGCTAGCGACTCGATGCTGGCGGGGTACTTGTTGGCGTTGATACCGAGGGTGGCGAACGCCTGCCGCCAGGCCGCAATACCGGGGCTGGCTTGCAGCGCAGAGGGGCTGGCATACTGCGCCCGCAGATCGGTGATTGCCTGATCTAGGAGGAAGTCTATCGCCTCGTCGTCGGCATAATCCTGCCCCACTCCATGGGCGACCACCACGCCGAGGTAGAGGTTGGGGAACCGCTCAAGTACCGCCTGGTCAATCGTGAAGTGCATTCTGTTAACCTCATCCCTTTTGGCTGCTAACCGCTTGCCGCTCAGTCGATTGAGTACCCGCATGACGCGGCCACTCTGCACAGCGGTCAGGTGCGCCTGCATAGCGGCCAGTTGTTGGTGCAGGTTGGCGATCTCGTCCTCCAGGTTCTGCACCCGCGCCGCCCCACTCGTGGGCGAGGCCGCTTGCCCGTAATCGGGCAGGTAGGCGGCCAGCAACTCAGCGTCACTCAGGCGGGCCTGCTCTGCACCAAAGCGTTTGAGGCGAGCAATGGCTTCGTGTTCGCGGTAGGCCAGTTCGCTACCAACCGCAGGCTGGGCGGCGGTCTGCTGTCGCTTGCGCTCGGTCAGCATCTCTAGCAAGGGAAGGAACTGCTGTGAACGCGCTTCGGGAGTGTAGCGCACGAACACGTCGTCGAAGGCCGCTCTGCCGATCCGCACCCGCTCCGCAGGGTCGAGTAGCCGATAGATAGCCGCCGCCCACTCGTCGTCGCTGCTGGCTAGCAGGCCGTTCTCGCCGTCGCGGATCGCCTCCCGAAAGGCGGGAGTGGGGCTGGCGATAGTGGGTACGCCGACCACCCCGGCCTCAAAATACTTCAGCTCGCTCTTTGCCAGGGCGAACGGGTTGTCCAATTCAAGCGGGGCGAGGTTGATGTCAGCCTGGGCCTGGATGCTGGGCAGTTGCCGCCAGGGAACGAAGCCGAACCGCTGCACTCGTGCTGTCCCTTCGTACTGGAACAGTGGCTCTGGCAGGCTCAGGTAGCCGCCAACCAGTAGCCTCACCTCTGGCCGCTCGCGCATCACCCGCCCCAGGGCAGGGGCGACCAGGGCAAAGTCGCGGCTGTGGCTAGGCGAACCGCTCAGGTAGCCGATGGTGATCGTAGCCGGGTCGCTGGTTGCCGCAGGTTGGATGGCGAAAGCGGGTTGCTGCTGGGTAGCATAGATGATCTGGTCGTCGTAGAGGGCGTTGCGGTTGACGAAAGCAGGCTTGCCGGTCTGCTCCGTCACCTGCGCGGCCAGGTAGGGGGTACTGGTCAGGGCGAAGTCGCACTGGTCGAGGGTAGCACGGTTGGCCGCGAACTGGCGCAGGTGCAAGGCAGTGTCGGCAGGCGGCATCTGGTAGAGCAGGTCGATCCGCTGGGCCATGTCGGGCAGGAACACAAGGTCATCGGTATCGTAGAGCGCAAGTTGGCCGCGATCCTGGATCACCGCCAGCATGGCGGCCACGGTCGGGGTGTAGCTGGCGCGGCAGAAGATGAAGGTGTCGTAGTCGCCCAGGTCGGCCAGCAGCAGCGGGTCGTCGGCGGAGCGCACGGCAGCGGCCACGCCTGCAAACCAAAGTTGCTCGGCCTGGTGCCAGGCGCGGTAACGCTCGGTGTCGCCGCTCCAACCAGCAATGAACAGTACCTTCACCGGCTCAGACCCCGATCCCATTGTGGGGGCGATTGGCCGTCGCCTCGTCTTGCTCGTGGCTGCGGTCGAACTGGGACTGCGCCTCGGCAGCCGCCTGCGCCCCGGCCAATTCGTCACCGCTCAAGAGCATATCACTGCTACCCTCGGCGTACTCTGCACTGGCTAGCTCGTGGCTGGTGGTGCCATTCGCGGCCACACCGTTGCTGGCTACGGGCAAGTAGTGCTTGCCGTTGCCGTTCAAGGCTGGCAGGGCAGCGGGCGGCCCAATAAAGTCGGCAGCCGCGCCACTCGGTTCGCCGAACTCACCGATCAGGAAGTCGAACTCGCTCTTGCTGTGCGTCTGCGGGGCTTCTTCGGTGCAATGCTGCCACTCGGCATCTACCTGGATCAGGCCATAACGTTCGCCGCCCAGTTCTGGCTGCACGTCGAAGGTGTACCAGTGGTCGTGGTAGTCGAAGCAGTTGATCAGTTCGTTGTCATAGATCGAAACGGCAACATCGAAGTGGCCCTCTAGCAGCGGCAGCTTGGCGATCTTGTAATCCACGTAGCCCTTGCCGCGGATGTAGGAGATGGGGGCGTGGGCGAACTTGTTGTTCGGGCCATTAACCTGCACCTGCCCCAACTTGTAGATCGCCAGCCCGAAGGTGGGCAATGCCACCTGCTGCGGCGCATCATAGGCGATGCGGATGGTCATCTCGTCGCCAGTCTGGTAAAGGCTCTGCTGCTTGCCCTTGCTATCAATGAAGTACACGCCGCTGATCTGTGCCTCCTGGTTGCCCCAGCGATTGGCCGAACCAATCGGCGGCGGCCCCAGCCTGCGATCCTCCACCACCGGCTCCTGTGCCTGCTCCTGCTCACCCGCAACCGCGCTGGGCAGGGGTACAGGGCCGCTGTGGTGGCGGCTTTCCTCAGCCAGGCGGTTGCGCTGCTTCTCATTGCTGAAGTGCAGGTACTTGTCCACCACATCCGAGGCCGCCCCGTCCGCCCTCACGTGGCCGTGGTCAATCCAGATCGCGCGGCTGCACAGGCCACGCACCGCTTCCAGGGCGTGGGAGACGAAGATGATCGTCTTGCCCGCCCGTCGGAAGTCGCCGATCTTCGCCAAACACTTGCGCTGGAAGTCCTCGTCACCAACGGCCAACACCTCGTCGGTGATCAGGATGTCTGGCTCCATGCTGATCGCCACCGCGAAGCCCAGCCTCATGTACATACCAGAGGAGTAGTGCTTGACCGGGGTATCGATGAACTGACGCAGTTCGGAGAAGTCGATGATCTGCTCCAACTTGCCGTCCATCTGCTTGCGGCTGAAGCCGAGGAGACTGCCGTTGAGGTAGACGTTCTCGCGCCCAGTCAGGTCGTGGTGGAAGCCCGCGCCCAGTTCGAGCAAGGCAGAGACGCGTCCATCCACAGTGACGGTGCCACTGGTGGGGGTGAGGATGCGGGTCACTAGCTTGAGGGTGGTAGACTTGCCGCTACCGTTCTCGCCGATAATGCCGACCGCCTCGCCCGCGTAGATGCCAAAGTTGGCCTCGCGCAAGGCCCAGAAGGTCTCATTGCGCGGGCCAGCGGCAGCCCCGCGCCGAGTCAGCGCGTCGGTACGCCGCCCAAAGAGGCTGGTGAGCATCCCCTGGAAGCTGTTAGGCCGCTCATGGTGCAGCACAAATCGCTTGCTGACGTTGCTAAACTTGATTACCTTTTTGCGCTCAGGCTGCTCCTGCACCGGTTCGCGTAGCCTGCCACGATCACTATTACCATTTTGACTTGTTTGTGCCATAAGCTGAAGTTTAACTTATCTAGCCATGATTGGCAAGGGGAGTGCGGATGAGATGTTTGTGGTCGGGGGCAGCCAGCGGAGTGGTGAGCGCGGATAAGCGGATGGCTGGCTATGGGCAGCCGCTCTGCCGCCCTTTCGCGCAGCGATGGGCCACCCGGCTGCTATCCACTTAGCCTCCACTGCGCCAGCTATCCCCCAGCCGACCCCGAACCGTGCATCGAAGGGCAGAGTGGCTCAACCCATCTGCTTGCGGGCTACCGGCTGGATCACTACTGCCGTGCCGTAGGCCAGCACTTCGGTGGCACCCTGGGCGACCTCGTTCGCGTCGTAGCGCATCCCGATCACGGCGTTCGCACCCGTCTGGGCGGCGTGTTGCATCATCAGGTCGAAGGCTTCCTGCCGGGCGTGTTCGCACAGTTCGGTGTAGAGGCTGATGTTGCCACCAACCATCTGTTGGAAGCCCGCACCGATCTGCCCAAAGACGCTGCGCGAACGCACGGTGATCCCGCGCACGATGCCGAGGTAGCGCACCACCTCGAAGCCTGAGAAGTCGAACCCGGTAGTGACCAGTAGTTGGTTCTGCATGAAATCTCTCCTTGACTGTTGTTGTGACGGACGAAACGGCGGCAGGTTCTGGCGAGCGGGGTTAGCGGCGACGGCGGTTGCGGGGGGCTGGTGGCTCCTCTTTGATGTCGGTCATCACCTGCTCTACTGCGCGGGGCGGGTTGGCAGCGGCCTGCACTGCCTCTTTCTGCTCGTCCCTAACCTCGACCTCGAAGAAGCGGCGCACGAAGTAGAGGCCGACCAGCCCGCAACCAAGCAGCAGCGGGTAGTTGACCGCCCCTGCGACCAGCAAGCCATTGGGCGAGAGGACATTGCCCGCGAACGAGGCGACTACGTTGGGCGCAGCGTAGAGGGCGAGGGCGATAGCCGCCCACTGCCAGCCCCGCCCCTTGAGCGTCTGCATCACCAGCACCGCCACCCCGAACAAGACGGCACCCTGCGCGGCGACACTGAGCAGCGAGAACAGCGGCTCAACCCCGCTCAACGTCCCCAGACTCTTGACGAAATCGCGGTAGGCGGCTACCTGATCAACTGGCAGTTCGGTGGGTGGGCCGAGCAGGAAGCTAAGACCCTGGAGCGCAGCGAAGGCCAGGCTGCCAATCGCATTCAGGGCGAGGCCGCCCGCGCCGAACATCATCGCGTTGGCCCAGGTACGGTCGTATATCCACTTGAGGATCAGCACGTAGGCGAGGTAGAGCAGCGCGATGTTGAGGATCGCGCTGAAGGCGATCAACACCAGTTCGGCCAGAAAGAGGTTGAAGCCCTGCAACTTGCTGGGGTCGCCCCCCACGACACTGGCGGCCAGCGGCTGCACCAGATAGCCGATGGCGAACTGGGCGACGATGCCCACGAACGCGCCCCAACCGAAGTTGAGCCAGGTGGCTCCAAATCGCCGCCGCAGGTAGAGGGCTGGGGCGATAGCCAGCACCAGCGCGAAGGCCATTACCACGCCGTAGCTGGTGATCAGCAAGCCAGTATTGCCCGGTAGCGGGATGTTGATTGGCACGGTTGGCGTAACGCTGCCAGTGGCAGTAACGGTGCCGCTGGCGGTCAGCACGGTAGTGAGGGTGTTGGTGATAGTCTCTTGCAAAAGGGCGGTTTCCTCTCTCATTCAGGTCGCGCCCATTATACCAGATCGCAGCTAATTGCGCCCTGGTAGCCGCCGCGTGTCCCGATCCACTTCGGGCTGCTCGTCCGCCTCGGGTAGCGGCTCCCCCTGTTTGCGTTCCAGGCTGAAGGGCCGCTGGGTGAGCAAGCGGTTGTAGGTGGCGTTCAGTTCGGCCATACTCAACCGCTTGCCGCTCTCGTAATACTGGGCGACCGCCTGCCCTATCGCCCAGGTGCCAGCGGCGGCAAAGCTGGCAGCCACGATATTGCCCGCGATGGGGATCACCTTCGCCACCGTCTCCCGTGCTGCAAACTTCGCCCCTTGCTGGGCAAGGTAGCGCACGCTGAGGCCGCCGAGGATAGCTCCCATCAGTTCGCGGGCGTTCTTGCTCTCCAACGGTTCGCCGTAGACCGCTGCTAGCCGTGTGACCATCTGTACCTGTTTAGCGATCACAATCGGGATGTCGATGAAAGGGATCGGCTCTGCCCCGGCGATGGTGCTGATCAGCATGGATCGCTTGATCACCTGCTGGGCGGCCATGCGGCGGAAGGCGGGCAGTTCGCGGCCAATCGCCACCGCCATTGCGGGTTGCTGCGCCAGCACTGCTGGGATCAGCCGCTCGGCCACGTTGCTGCCCGTCTTGGCAGAGATCGGGATCACCGGGGTGGCTAGATAGTTGCTCATGTCAGCCACCACCTTGTCAACCTCGGCCTGGTCGCCGCCACGCCGCAAGAGGCCGCTTTTGTGCAACAGGTCGACCTTGTTGAGGACGACCACTACTGGCTGGTTACTCTTGCGGAGCGCACGGTAGAGAGCGATGTCGCCTTCGCGCAAACCCTGCGCCGCGTCCAGCAGCATGATCACTACGCCTGCGCCCCGCACTGCCGCCAGAGCGGTGTTAGCCCGCTCGGTGTCGCCCATTTCGCCGAAGCCAGGGGTGTCCACGAGCGTGAAGGGGCCAAGCTGCTCGCCAATATTGCGCCGGGTCGTCCCCCCAATCGGGCTGACTTCGCTCACCTCACCGCCCTGCAAGAGGTTGAACAGGGTACTCTTGCCAGAGTTGACCGGCCCCACGATCACGATCTGCGCGTTCGCCTCGGCACGCACCTGCTGGCGGATGCCCTGCCAATCCACGCTGCTCCACAACGAGCGCAAGTCCTTGAGCGTCACAGGGATGCCCAGTGGATTGAAACCGCCACCTCCACCGTCGCTGTTGCTAGCCATGCTGCTGCCCCTCCTCACGCCGTTATCTCTGCCTATTATAACGCATCTGGATGTGATACAATGCGCCCAAACTTGTCAAGAGTGAGCCAGATCGGGTAAAATAACCCATACATATGTGCTAATGTGCCAGTTTCAGGAGAGAAGTGGAGCGAGAGATGCCGTACAACCGTGGGCAGCAGAGCAGCAAAACCAAAGACAGCAAGGGTCAGCCCACTGCGATCTACAAGCAGTGGCTAGCCCTCAAGGCCGATTATCCAGACATGATTCTCTTTTTCCGCCTGGGCGACTTCTATGAGACGTTCGAGACCGACGCTTTCATCGTGTCGAGCGAGCTTGACGTAGTGCTGACCAGCCGCGAGATGCTGATCGGCAGCCCCGACCGCACCCCCATGGCGGGCGTTCCCTACCACGCTGCGGAGAACTACATTGCGCGGCTGATCGCCAAAGGCTACAAGGTGGCGGTTACGGATCAGGTCGAGACCAGCAACAAGGAGCTACGCGAGCGTAAAATCAGCCGGGTGATCACCCCTGGCACCGTCGTCGAGCCGGGGATGTTGAGCGAGACGCGCAACAACTACCTGGCTGCCGTGTTGCTAGACGGCGAGAAGGCGGGCCTGGCCTACGTGGACATCACTACTGGCGAGTTCCACACCACCCAGATTGAGGGCGTGGATACCCTCCTGCGCCTCAGGCAGGAGCTTGACCGTATCGGAGCCGCCGAGGTGCTTGTGCCAGCGGCGATCAACCCGCGCGCCACCCGCCCCGCCTCTACCGCCGAGATGCGTCGCTGGTCGAGCGAGGGCGCGAACGACGCAGCAGCTAGCCCTGCACAGGCCGACATTGCCCCGCCAAGCGACATCACCACCGCTGCCCAAAGCCCGCACCCACTCGTCTACTGGGGGCTGGAGCGGGCGCGGACCTTGCTGCTTCAACACTTCGGCACGCCCACGCTGGAGCCTTTCGGCTGCGCCAAACTGCCGCTGGCGATCCGGGCTGCTGGGGCAGTGGCCGCCTACCTGCGCGACACCAACCCGACCGCCCTGGCCCAGATCAGCAAGCTGACCACCTACTCGGTCGAGAACTTTATGAACCTTGACCCGCAAACGCGCCGCAACCTTGAACTGGTCGAGCGCAACGGCGAGCGGGCCTTCACCCTGATCAGCGTGCTGGGCCGCGAGGTCAAGACGGCAATGGGCGCACGGCTGCTCACCCGCTGGCTGTCGCAACCACTGATCGACCTCAACCGGCTGCGGGCGCGGCAAGACGCGGTTAGCGCACTGGCCGAGGCGCACGGCAAGCGGGCGGAGATTCTGCAAACCCTCAGTGGCATATCCGACATCGAGCGGATTACCAACCGCATTGCCCAGAACATCGCCTTGCCGCGTGAACTGGTTGCGCTCAGCCTGTCGCTGCTCAAGGTGCCACGCCTGAAGGAACTGTTTGGCGCAACGCAGCCCGCCCCAACCAGCCCAGCAGGGGAGGATGAGACGGGAACCCCCACCCTACCCAGCACCGTGAGTGGGGAACGGAAGCGAGAGGCGATCTTTGGTGCGCTGACTGCCCGCCTGACCGATTGTACTGACATCTGCCAGTTGGTGGAGAGCGCGATCTACCGCAACGAGGCTGGCGAGGCGGTGACGGTGCTAGGCAAGGGCAAGGCGATTGCACCTGGCTATGACCGCGACTACGACGAGGCGCGCTACATCCTGGACAACGCCGAGGA
>JBBROH010000081.1:0-16989 GCA_038229595.1 Chloroflexia bacterium
GACACGAACCGCAGCCACGGCTCTGCGGCTGGTATGCTGGTCGGGCGCGGCGCACTGGCTTGCCGTTGCGCCGTCACCAGCGACACGAACCGCTGCCACGGTTCTGCGGCTTGCTCGCTGGTCAGGCGTGGTGGGTTGGCTTGCCGCTGCGCCGTCACCAGCGACACGAACTGCTGCCAGGGGTCGCCACTGCTGACCGCAGGCTCGGTGGGTTCGTCAGTGGGCGGGCCTTCAGTGGAGTACTCAGCGGTCAGTTGGGCTTCGGCTACTGCTGCCTCCACCTCAGCAGCCGCCTCCATTTGCTCAAGCTCTTGTTCAGCCGGGGATGACGCAGCGTCGTATTCGTCGCTGGCTTCGGCCCGCGTCTCCGCTTCGGCGGCTTGCGCCTCGCGGTCTAGCGTCTCATCCCCGGCTACCGTGAAAGGGTCGTTGGCCTGTTCTTCCTCATCTTCATACAACTCGTCGAGGAAGCCGCGCTTTGGTGGCTGGACTGCTTGCGGTGGCAACGGCTCCACCTCATCATCCATCAGGTCATCAAGGAAACCGCGCTTAGGTGCTTCCTCAGCCGCCAGCTTGCCCGTATCGAGCTTGTCGGAGATGCTCTGCGCCCGACCCTCCTCGTAGCGGGTGGACTGGGCCAACCGTTCCAGCCAGTCAAGCTCCTCCATCTGCCCAGCGGGGAGGCCGTCCTGGATAGTGGTCTCAGCGGCAGCCGCTGCTTGCAGAGCGATGGGTGACTGCTCTGGCAGGGCAGCGGCGGCAACCACCGGGGTAGTGGCGGTCGCCTGCGCCAGCCGTTGGAGGAAGACATCGCGGCTAGCGGGGGCAGCGGGCTGGCCCAGGTCAGGGGCGATCTCCGCTGCTACCTCCTCGCGCAGGCTCGCGCTCACTGCGTCGCGCATCTGGTCGGGAGCGGTCTCTACCGCCACCACGTCGGGCAAGGCAGGCGACGCAACCACCACCGCAGCCAACACCGGCTCCACCACTTCGCCCTCCAGGATGTGCGAGGGGCGTGGCTTCTCATTGAGGGCAACCACTTCGCTCAGACCTTCGGGCAGGTCGCTGCTGGCGGTCAGGTCGCTCAAGTCCCACTTGGGCATCTCCACCCCGCCCTCCTCCAGCGGCAGCATGGTCAGGTCAGCGGGGGCGCGCTCGTAGAGGCTGTGGGCGACAGTGCTATCCGGGTCGAGGGCTTGCGCCCGCTGCATCAGAGCCAGCGCGTCGTCCTGGTGGCTGTCGCTGTACCAGACCTGGGCGAGGATCAGGTTGGCGCGCAGGTTGTTTGGCACCTGCTGCAAGACAGCGTTGCAGATGCGGGCAGCCTCCTCACGCTGCCCGTCGCGCCAGAGTACCTCGGCCAGGGAGATACGCACATCCAGGCGTGGGTCGTTCTTAAGTACATCGTGGAACTCGGTGATCGCTTGCGGCAACAGCCCATCGCGGGCATAGAGGTGGGCAAGCCCCGCGCGACTAACCCGCACCCGCGCCCCCTCAATGCCGAAGCGCAGGGTGTAGAGGCGCAGCAGTTCATCACGCAGTTCGCGGATGCCCGGCTCTAGCTCAAAGGCGCGTTCAAACTCGGCGATAGCCGCGTCAATGTCGCCCTTCTCCTCGTAGATGATCGCCCGGCCCACATGGGCAAGGACGTTGTGGGGGTCGGCCTGCAAGACGTAGGCGAACATCTTGCCCGCCGTCTCGCTGTCGCCCCGCTCAATGTACGCCTCACCAAGCAGGCGGAACGCTTCGATACAGCGGGGATAGTAGCGCAAGACGTACTGGCACATAGCAATAGCACGTTCGCTGTCGCCTTGTTCCAACACCTCTTTGGCCTTACCAACCGCTTCTTGTAGCTTGAACTTAGCCATGCGTGGCTCCCCCCGCGAAAGGCGGATTCGAGTGTTATGTCTAGCCACTATTATAGCGCAAGCGGGCCGCTTACGCAATAGGGGAATATGTACCAGGCGCGCTAGATCGTCTTGCACCGCCGCCAGGAGTAGCCCATTATAGCACAAGGAGCGCGCTTTTGGCTGCTGCGCCGCTCTGGGGCGGGCATTGGGCTGGCGGCTAGCCTGCCAACTCGCGCCCGCTACAAGCTACGACCATTATACCACCCGGCTGCAAACCAGCCAGCAGCCGATGGCTACAAGGTTGCAGAACCAGCCTTGACAGCAAAAGCTACTTTGTGGCATACTGAAGGATGAGCAGGGAGTCGAGGAAGGGAAAGCAGGACGATGACCCAACAGACCAAGCTGCTACGCCAACTCTGGCACAGCCAACCAGCCGAGGGCTATCGCTTCCGCGCTACGATCAAGGCTGACCCATACAGCCGCGATGTGGGCCACTCACTCTGGCTGTTGGTCAACCCCACCCTGGCGCAGAACCGCACCGTCCTCGCCTCGCATATGTGGGCCAAGCAAGACCAGAGCGGCAGCCACCCACCGCCGGTAGGGGCGATCATCTGCTTTGATGCAGAGGTTAGCCCTTACATGAGGACGAACGGCATGGGCGGTTTCGGCCTGATCAACCTTCGCAACGTCGCGGTTGAGGCTCTGGCAGAGGTGCGCTTGAACGTGGAGGATCATGACATGAGCAGGAGCGAGATCGCAGCCAACCAGTTCGCCTTGCCAGCAGCCCCCCTGGTGCTGGCTGCCATGGAGCGGCAGGCCGCCGCTGATCAAGCGGTCATGCTGGCAGCCAGCCGCCCAGAGCAGAGCATCGTTGCGGGCGCACAGCGGCGCAGCGAGAAGCTAAACCGACGCATCCAGGTTAACGAGCGGCTGGCTAACCTCGCGCTGCTGGTCGAGGACGTTACCGAGCAGTTCCTGCAAATCTGGCAGTATGCCCAGGCCACCGCCGCCGATCTGGCCCAGATGCAAGAGGATATCACCGCCGACCCCGAACTGAGTGAGGAACGCCAGGATTTGCAGCAGTTGAGCAGCCGCCTGCAAGAGCTAGCAGCCACCTATTGGCGGTGGCAGCCACCCCAACCTACGGCGCATGAGCAGCCAGCAGCAGTAGTGCTAGCCAGCACCCCGCCAGCACTACCGCCCACACCAACCCTGGTCGCGCAGCCTGAGCCACCAACGCCAGCCGCAGCCGCGCAGCCTGAGCCACTAATGCCAGCCGCAGCCGCGCAGCCTGAGCCACCAATGCCAGCCGCAGCCGCGCAGCCTGAGCCACCAACGCCAGCCGCAGCCGCGCAGCCTGAGCCACCAATTCCACCTGCGCCAGCAATGCAGCCCGAACTGCCCGCCGAGCCAGCCACCTTGCCGCTCAAACCAGCGACCATGCTGCCAGCCGAGCCAGAAGTGCCGCAGCCCGATCTTCGCCAGATGATCGCGGACGCTATGGCGAAGGCGCACCCGGCGGCTACCGCTATCGAGGCTGCCTTTGCCGCCCCCGCTCTACCACGCATCAGCTTTAAGCGACCGCTCGCGGGGGCTGCGATCAGGCCGTACAGCCCCGCCCTGGTTGGCCCACCCTTGCCAACCGCCGCCGAGCAAGCACCAACCGAGGAGCAAACCGAGGCGGAGGAGCAGGGTAGAACAGCCAGCCAGCCACCTGCCGTTCGGGCGAAGGACTTGCGGGTGCAGCGCAACCAGATCGTGGATAGTGTCTGGCATCTGGTGCAGCGTAAGCAGCCGCCGCACGGCCACCACGCCCCCTACACCCTTGCCGAAATCAAGGATGGGCAGCGGCGCGACACTGACCACCTCAAGCTGCTCGGCCTCAAGGCGATCATTGCCCTGCTAGACCAGCGGCCCACGCGCAAGGAACTGGGCAACCGCTACCTCGGCTACGACCTGCCCAGGGAGTGGTCGATCAGCTATCTTGACCAGAAGAAGTTGTCGCAGGAGGATGAGCGCGTGCGCGAGGAGATCGTTGGCGAGATCAAAGCAAGTATGGCGGCGATGGAATAGACTACTGGTTAGAGGGGGGATGGTTGTATGGATAAGCGACGATGGCAACGGTTCACCTGGTTCCTCAGCTTGCTGGCCCTGCTCACGCTTGGCTGGCCCCAGACTGGTCGGGCCGACGAGCAGCCGCTCTGCTTCGCGCAGACGCAGCAATGTCTACTCGATGCTACCCTGCGCGACTACTGGCTCAAGAATGGGGGCTTGCCCGTCTTCGGCTACCCCACCACCCACGCACACGGGCGCACCAGCCCGCAGGGTAGCTACCTCCTCAGCCAGTGGTTTGAGCGCAACCGCCTCGAACTGCACCCAGAGAACGCTGCCCCCTACAATGTGCTACTAGGTCGCCTGGGTGACGAGGTGTTGCGGTTGGCAGGGCGCGATCCGGCTAGCTTGCCGAAGGGCAGCCCCACCGCCGATCACTACTACCCTGCTGTCGGCCACGCGGTCGCCCCCCAGTTCTGGGACTATTGGCGCAGTCACGGCCTCGATCTCGGCGACGCAGGCAACAGCGAACGCGAGAGTCTCGCCCTCTTTGGCTACCCGATTAGTGAGGCGACGATGGAGCGAGCCAGCAACGGCGAGTCGCTGCTGACCCAGTGGTTTGAGCGGGCGCGCTTTGAGTACCACCCCAACAACCCCGACTCTAGCAAGGTGGAGCTTGGTCTGCTGGGCAATGAGATGCAGCCCACCTCGCCGCAGCGTGCGCTAACCCAGGCCAACCGCTACCGCACCGTCCTCGGCCTGCCACCACTTGAGTTGCACCCCGCGATTGTGGCTGCCGCCCAGCACCACGCCGACTACTTCCTGCTCAACTATCGAAACCAGGCAGCCCAGGAGTTCGGCGCACACGGTGAGGTCGCGGGGCAGGGGGGCTTTACCGGCAAGTGGCCCTCCGACCGCATCAAGGTGACTGGCTATCCCTACTTTGGTGGGGCTGAGGTGATGGCCTTCACTGGCGACCCAGCCGACAGCGTAGACCAGTGGATGGCGACTATCTACCACCGCCTGATCCTGATCGACCCCAACGCCCGCTACACTGGCTACGGCTATGGTTCGCGCTACGACAGCGACAAGCAGCAGCAAGTGGCGGTGGACGTGATGGACTTCGGCGGCATCCCCGACAATCCGCAGACAGCGGTCAAGCCCTACCCGCTGGCTTACCCCGCCGATGGGCAGAGCGGCATCCCCACCTACTGGGACGGCGGTGAGGCACCAGACCCGCTGCCAGCCGGGGCCAGCCGCCCGGTCGGCTACCCCTTCACCCTGCAAGGGGTTAATGGCAGCCTGCGGGTAGATTACGCCCAGCTACGCGATGCTGCGGGCCAGCCGGTGGCGGTTCACCCCAGCCCAGCGGACTGCAAGGGTTCTTGCTACGCTCTGATCGCGGTTCACCCCTTGCGGGCAAACAGCAGCTACAGCGTGCAGGTGCGGGGCGCAATCGCCGATCTGCCGTTCGACCGCACCTGGCGATTCAGCACCGGTGACTACAAGCTACCGCCCCGCTAGTTGCGCTCTAGCCCAGGGCGCAACCAGCCACGTCGTTGCCGATCACGCCGTTAGCTGGTTGCGCTCTGGGTCGGGGCCACCTGCTCTCCACCAAAATGAGCAGTTATAAGCTGGTAAATAAGTTTACCTGACCGCTAGTTTGTGCTATAATCCCTTCTACAATGCGCTTAGACGAATGTCTGTCCCTGGTTGCGTACCCGTCATGGTCGGGCGCAGACGCATTGGGCGGGGCGGGATTTAGTGTCGCCCACGCCAAACCGCCTGCTGGCTGGTCGGGGGCGGTATTAAGTGGCCCGTAATTGGCAGAGATAGAGAGAGGAAAAGGCCGAATGAGCAGTAAGCAGTTCAAGATTGGTGCCGCCCTGGTCGTGGCGATCCTGCTGGTGACAGCGGTGGGCTTCGCGGGTGGTTGGTTCAACGCTGGCAGCAAGACAACAACTAGCCCCACAGTGGCCCAAACCAGCGGCAAGGATGCCACTGTGAGTAAGGCCGCTGACCCCGACAAAGCGGTTGACCCCGACAAGGCTGCTGTCCCTGCCGCCCAAGTCACCCGCGAAGAAGGGATGGCTGAGGCCGTCGCCAACCTCCCTGCCGCCGAGACCAGCCGCGAAGCTGGCATGAGCGAGCAGGAGCGCGAGCAGGAAGCCGCTGGCAACAAGCCTACCGACGAGCTTACCCGCGAAGCTGGCATGAGCGAGCAGGAGCGCGAGCAGGAAGCCAGCCTCAAGGCGCAGGGCATGAGCGAAGGGCAGATGGAGGCCGCCGAGGAGTACGAGATGCTCCACGAGATGGAGGGCTACTGGCAAGATCGCCTGCGCTACCCCACCGGCAACTTCCAGACCGCCTGGGTAGTACAGGCCGCCCGTCAGGATAGCCTGATTGAGCGGGCAGTGCCTGCGGGCAAGGTCGTCTACAACAGGGCGAATAGCAGCTCGCCGCTCGGCCTCGACCCCAACGCTTTCACCTCACTCGGCCCCAAGCCGCTGCAATCCAATGGCTGCTCTGGCTGCTACAGCTACGGCAAGGTCAGCGGGCGGGTCAACAGCATCGCAATTGACCCGCTAGACCCCACGACCGCTTACATCGCGGCGGTGGGCGGCGGTATCTGGAAGACGAGCAACTGCTGCGCGATCACCACCACCTGGACTGCCAGCACCGACGATCCGCTGATCACCAGCCTCGCGGTGGACGACGTGACGATTGACCCCAACAACCACAACGTGGTCTATGCTGGCACTGGCGACCTCAACTTCGGCTCCTTCTCGATGGGGACGGCGGGCGTACTCAAGAGCGGCAATGCCGGGGCTAGCTGGTCGTTGATGGGTACCAGCGTCTTCACCGCAGTCTACACCCCCACCCTCGGTAGCTACCCCCAGTACAACGCCATCGGCAAGGTGCGGGTTGACCCACGCAACAGCAACAACGTGGTCGCTGGCACCAAGAACGGGGTCTACTTCTCTTACGACACGGGCAACAGTTGGGCTGGCCCCTGCTACACCAACAACTTCTCCACCCAGCGGCAGGACAGCACCGGCCTGATCCTCAGCAACAATGGCAGCAGCACCGACATCTACGTAGCGGTTGGCGCACGCGGCTTCAGCACTACCGTGCAGGTCAACCTGGCAGAGAACGGCGCGAACGGCATCTACAAGGCGACTATGCCCAGCAGCGGTTGCCCCACCAACTGGTCGCTCAGCAGCACCGCCAGCAACGGTTGGCCCGCTGGCACTGGCACTGGTACGCCAGTCTACCAGGGTGGCGATGTACTGGGCCGCATTGACCTGGCGATAGCCCCCAGCAACCCCCAGGTGATCTACGCCCAGGTGCAGGCGATCCAGCCGATCAACGGCCAGCTGCGCGGCGGCCAACTCGGTGTCTGGCGCACGACTGACGGCGGTGCCAACTGGAGCCAACGCTCCAATGTCACTGGACTGACCGGCTGCGCGGGCGACTACGGCCAGAACTGGTACGACCAGGGCATGGCGGTTGACCCCAACAACTCCGATGTGGTCTACCTCGACACCTTCGACATCTTCAAGTCCACCGACGGCGGTACCACCTTCGTTGACCTCACCTGCGGCTACGCTGGCGGCAATACAGTCCACGTTGACCAGCACGCCCTTGCCTTCGTCCCCGGTTCGTCCAGCACGCTGCTGGCGGGCAACGACGGCGGCATCTACGTGACCAACAACGCTGATGTTGCCAACCCCGCCTTCAGCCAACTGAACGAGACGATGAACGCTATTGAGTTCTACTCCGGCGACATCACGGGCAACTTCGCTACCTCGGCCAGCCCCGGCGCGAATGCAGGGGCGCAAGACAACGGCTCCTCGGTCTACGTCTGGAGCGGCCAGACACAAGGCCCAGCCATGTGGCAGCTACGCAAGGGCGGCGACGGTATGTACGCCCGCATTGAGCCAGTGCTGAACCAACGTTGGTATCAGGAGAGTCAGAACGGCAACCTCGCCGTCTCTACCACTGGCCCCAACGGTGCGCTGACTAATGCAACTGGCGGCTGGACTGGCGACAGCCCGCGCCTCAGCTTCGTCATGCCCTACGAAATCTACAAGTACGATTGCCCAGCCAGCGGCTGCACCCACATGGTGGCGGGCAGCTACCGGGTGTGGGAGACGATCCTCGGAGCCGTGCCGGCCAGCAGTTGGTACGCCAACAGCCCCGACCTGACTAAAGGCACCCTGGCCGACCGCTCGTTCATCAACCAACTCAGCTACGCAGTTAGCATCTCGACCACTGGCATTGCTGGCACCAACGACGGCAACGTGTGGTATGGCTTCGGCCTCGGTCAGGGGACGGCTAACTCTGCCAACTGGGTCAACGTCACCGGCGGCAACAGCACCCTGCCCAACCGCCCAATCCTCGACGTTGCTACCGACCCGCTTACCCCAACCATCGGCTACGCGGCTATCGGCGGCTTCAGCCAGAACACCCCCAGCACCCCAGGCCACCTGTTCCAGGTCACTTGCACGGCAAGCTGCGCCAGCTTCACCTGGGTGGACAAGAGCGGCAACCTGCCGAACATCCCGGCGGACAGCGTGATCGCCAACCCCAACTTCCGCCAGCAGGTCTTTGTTGGCACCGACTGGGGTCTCTACTACACCAACAACATTGACGCAGCTATCCCCACCTGGCTCCGCTTTAATGCGGGCCTGCCCAACGTGATGATCTGGGACATGGCGATTGACCGCGGCTTCACCACCCTCGCCCTGTTCACCCGTGGGCGTGGTGCCTACGCCTGGCCGCTACCCAGTGGCGCAATCAACCTGACCCCGGTGCCGACTAACACTAGCGGCCCAACTTCAACCCCGCTCCCCACCCTCCCCCCTGGCAGCACTGCTACCGCGACCGCCAGCAGCACCGCAGTGGTCAGCCCAACCGCCACCACCACCAGCACCGCAGTGGTCAGCCCAACCGCCAGCAGCACCCTGACTGCTACGACCGGCACGCCCACGGCGACTGCGACCGCCTGCAACATCAGCTTCAGCGACGTGCCAACCAACAACCTGTTCTACGGCGATATCCAGTTCCTGGCCTGCCGCAACGTCGTCAATGGTGCAAACGGGCTGTTCCGGCCTAACGCCAACACCTCGCGGGGTGAGTTCGCCAAGATCGTCACCCTCGGCTTTGGCATTGCTGCCTTTACCCCGACCAGCCCGACCTTCGTGGACGTAGCTGCCAACAGCATCTTCTATGGCTACATCGAAGCTGCCGCCCATGCTGGCGTAGTCAACGGCCTGACCCCCAGCCAGTGCGCGGCCCTCGGCACCCCTGGCACCTGCTACGGCCCGAACGTCAGCATCAGCAGGGCGCAGGTGGCAGTGATCATCCAGCGGGCAAAGGGCTACACCCTCTTTACCCCGACCAGTGCCACCTTCAGCGACGTGCCAGCGAGCAGCTTCGGCTACGCAGCCATCGAGACCCTCGCCCACAACAACATCATCAACGGCGCAGCTTGCGGCACCGGCCTCTGCTTCCGCCCCAACGATAACATCAAGCGTGGCGAGTTGAGCAAGGTTGTGCGCCGCGCCATCGAAACCGCCCCGTAAGCCAGATCGTCAGCTTAGCGAGTGAAGCCCCCGCTCCCTGGTGGAGATGGGGGCTTCTGTTTAGCGGGAAGGCATCCTGCCAGCATCTTCGCTTCAATCCGCTGCCCGTGCTGCAACACCCTGGTCTCTCACGGCCACCAAAGCCCAGAGCAGAAGGTGATATAATAAAAATCAGGGGTAGAGGTGTAAGCCAGCCAGATGCAACCACACGGCGCGCAGGCACGTTATACAAACAGGCTTCACCCTCAAGCACAAGAGGTTCGTAGAGAAAGGGATTACTATGCAAGAACAACGATTGCGGTGGGCCGGGTTGCTCATCGTCGGCATGATGCTGGTTGGCACGCTTGGTTGGGCGCAGGGGACGGCGGCGCAGGAGACCAGTGTCACCTTCCCGCAGACCGGCAAGACGCTGCGGGGCGGCGTCCTCAGCTACTGGCAGACACACGGCGGCCTGGCTCAGCAGGGCTACCCGATCACCGACGAGTTCGCGGAGCAGAACCTGACCAACGGCCAGACCTACACCACCCAGTATTTCGAGCGGTCGCGCTTCGAGTTCCACCCAGAGAACCAGGACCCCAACCGGGTGCTGCTTGGCCTACTCGGCAAGGAGAGCTACCAGGCTCGCTACGCGAACGGCGTAGTCAACCCCAGCCCACCGGTCGTCCCTGGCGGCGGCAGCCTCGCCTTCCCCCAGACCGGCCACACTGTCACTGGCCTGTTCCTCAGCTACTGGCAGACGCGGGGCGGCCTGGCTCAGCAGGGCTACCCGATCACCGATGCCTTCTTCGAGGTCAGCCAGACCAACGGCCAGACCTACCTCACCCAGTATTTCGAGCGGGCGCGTTTCGAGTACCACCCAGAGCAGGCCAGCCCCGACTCCCGCGTGCTGCTTGGCTTGCTGGGCAACGAGGCTTACCAGCGGCGCAGGGGCGGCGGCAATCCAGCCCCGACCAGCACACCCCAGCCTGGCCCAACCAACACCGCAACCACTCGGCGGATTACCCAGGTGACAGCCCAGGGCAGCATTGGCGGCGGTGCTACCCGCTCGGTCTCGGCAGTATGCCCTGGCAACAGCCTGGTGCTGGGCGGCGGCTGGGATGCTGGCGGCACCGTCGAAATCTACGCCAGCCTGAAGCAGGAGAATAGCTGGCGGGTCTCGGCCCGCAATATCGGCACTGGGGGCGACCAGGTGACTGCCTACGCCTACTGCTTGAGCGGCACCAGTGGCAGCGTCAACCAGGAGGAGGCAGGCAGCAACGTGGCGAGCGGGGCGACAGGGCGGGCCTTCGTCGGCTGCGGCAACGGCGTGTTGACTGGCGGCGGCTTCAGCAAAGACCTCGGCATCAACATCAACCAGGCTGGCCCAGTCCGGGACGGCTGGCTGGTCTCTGGCCGCAACAACCAGAGCGGCGGCCTCAAGCTAAACGCCTACGTGATCTGCCTGAGTGGGGTCGCCAACCTGAGTGTCAACCTGGTTGACGAGCAGATCAGCATAGGAGGGCGCGGCAATAGTGGCACCACCGCCCGCTGCCCTGACGGTAGCAATATTAGCGGGGGCGGCTTCGACACCGACTTGGGGGTGAACGTCTACGCCAGTCGGGGCGAGAGCAACGGTTGGCGCACCGTCGGGGTCAATACTACCAGTGGCAGCGTTGAACTCAACACCCACGCCTTCTGCGTCAGGCTACCGTAAGGCAGCCAGCCTGAGTGCAAGCTACACAGCCGCCCGCCCCTCCCGCAAGGTTGAGGGCGGGCGGTCTCCTCCTGGCAGGCCACAGGTTGGCTTGCGTCATCGCAATGTAAAGAAGTTAACTTGCCAATGCGAAACCTAAAGGCTCCCTCGTTCGTCTAACAGGAGGGGCAAACGCAGCCGCCCTAAATTACAAAGCAGATGGTAAAAACATGAACTGGTTTGACTTCACGATCATCTTCGGTGCGCTCGTCTCCACCCTGGCGGGTATCTACTGGGGCTTCGTTCGGCAGGCGATCACCCTGGCTGGGCTGATCCTGGCGATCTGGCTGGCGGCACACTTCAACGCGCAGGTCGCGGGCCTATTCTTCTTCGTTAGCGACGAGCAGAGCCGCAAGGTAGCCGCCTTCCTGCTGATCCTGATCGGGGTCAGTGGGCTGATCGGGGTGGCGGCCAGCGTCGCCCACACTACCGTCGGTCTCCTGTTCCTCGGCCTGTTCGACCACATCGCCGGTTCAGTACTCGGCTTCGTCCAGTTCCTGCTGCTGACCACAGCGGTGATCATCGGCGGCACCATCTTCCAGGTTCCCTGGTTGAGCGAAGCGGTCAGCCACTCGCTGATTGCAGGCTGGGTCAGCCAACCACTCGGCTTCGTGGCGGGCCTGTTCCCTCCAGAGTTGCACGGCTTGTGGCAGCAGTTCCGCCCCTAAGCGGCCAGCCCCAGCCACCGGCGCGGGCAGGATTAGTGGTCGGCTGCCTCCGCTGCCCGCTTGAACATACAAACCTCGCCCTTGTAGGGGCGGAAGCCGACGCTCTCATACAGGGGCATCGCCTGCGCGTTCTTGCCCTCCACGCCAAGCTCCACCACGTCCACCGACTGGCGCAGGTGCTGCACACCCGTCAGCAGCAAGGCGCGACCCAGCCCCTTGCCCTGGTGCGCGGGGATCACACCCAAATCTTCGATCCAACCGACCCGCAGCCCGCGCCGCTCGATCTCGGCGGGGTGGATCTCCGTGCGGCACTCGCCCACCACCTCCTCGCCGAAGCAGGCGAAGAACAGACCAGCTGGATCAAAGGTCGGCCACTGCGTGCTGTAGACCACTTCCTCAAGGGTGGCATCTGTGTGCCAGTGGTGCTGGGCGAAAGCCGCATTGCCCACCTTCCAGAGCGTCTCCTCGTCCTGGCCGCGCACGAAGGTGCGGATGCTATAGCCCGCTGGCAGTTGTGGCTCGGCCACCGTCAGCTCAGCGGGTAGGCGCATCTCCCAGCCATAGCGGTCGAACTGGAAGCCGCGCCGCTCAAGAAAGGCGACCGTCAAGGTGGCCCGCTGATCCGGCGCGGCCCGCCACTCCTGTGCCTCGCTGGTAAGCTCTATAATCTTCGCGTACAGTGCGCTACCCAACCCTCGTTGGCGGTAAGCAGGCAGTACGTGCAGCCGCAGCCAGGCCGCTTCGCCAGCGGTAGCAAGGCCATAGCCGATCATCTTCCCTTCGCTGCCGTCCTCCGCGCGCAGCATAGCCAGCAAGCGCGTCTCCTGATTGCGGCCCGGATGGTACCAGGTCGGTGACCACTCCTCAACTGTGGTACTCATCTCTAGCGGCTCAAGTGCGTCAAGCTCGTTGTAGAAGCTGACGAGGGTAGGTATGTCGCGCTCCTCCATCTCGCGGATCGTATAATCAAGCTGCGTGCTTGTCATCAGTGAGCATCTCCTTCCTCATGTTCACCCAGCCGTTGTGTTGCTGGAAGCCCACGCCGGTGTAGAGCGGCAGGGCGCGCTCGTTCTTACCCTCTACGCCAAGCTCTACCACGTCGCACTGGTGGCGCAGGTGGTTGATACCGGTGAGCAGGAGGGAGCGGCCCAGCCCGACCCGGCGGTGGTTGGGCATTACACCCAGGTGTTCGATCCAGCCGATCTTAGCCCCACGCCGCTGCCACTCCTCGCGGTTGATCGCCGACCAGCAGTAGCCCGCGATCTCGCCAGCCCCGTCGAAGGCAAAGAACAAAGCATCCGGCTGAAACCAGGAGAGGCCGACCACATACTGCATCTCCTCGGTGGTGCGCGGGGTGCTGCCAAAGTGGTCGGCGAAGGTCTCATTACGCACCAGGCGGAACAGTTCCAAATCCTGCTCTGGCTGGTAGGTACGCACTGTGTAGCCTGCTGGCAGGGTTGGTGGCTCAACGGCCAGGCCCCCAGGCAGGCGCATCTGCCAGAAGTAGCGGTCGAGGGCAAAGCCGCGCCGCTCAAGGAACTGCTGCTTCAGCTTGTAAGCTGCATTGCCACCCATGTAGATGGCGGTGCAACTAGCAGCCGCAGCCAGTTGCATAACCATGTTGTAGAGATAGCTGCCAACTCCGACGTTGCGGTAGTCGGGGTGAACCTGGAGGTTAGTCCAGGCGGTCTGCTCACCAGGCTTCTCCTGTGGCTCAAACTCCAAATCGCCGATCAACTCGCCCTCGCTGTCGTCGGTGGCAACCAGGTGGACAAGCAGCCAGATGTTCTTCTCGCGGTGGGGGTTGGCCCACCACTCCTGCAACTGGCTAAGGCTGCTGGTCGCGGTCTCGCCATCCATGCCCGGCTCGCGAGTGGTCAGCAGGTTGTAGAAGTCGTTGATGGCGGACAGGTCGCCCTCCGCTGCGGGGCGGATCGTGTAGCTGAAGCGGGCGGTAGTCAGCCGTTGGGGGGCAGTGAAGTCATTAGAAGTCATCAGTTAGCCTCCTTAAAGTTCTTGATCATCGCCAGGGTGGTTTCGTGTTGCTGGAAGCCGACGCTCTCGTAGAGCCGCACAGCAGTGGCGTTCTCGCCGTCCACGTGGAGGTCGATCTCGGAGCAACCGCGCTGGCGCAAGTAGTGGCAACCTGCCAGCAGCAAGGCGCGGCCCAGGCCAGCCCCACGATACGCTGCCAGCACACCCAGGTTGGCGATCATGCCGTCGCCTATCAGCGCAGGGTTATGTTCGTTGGTGAAGACAAGGGTTTCACAATAACCGACCGCTACCCCCTCATGCTCAGCAAAGAAGAACCCAGCCAACTCGTGGGTGGGGTCGTTGAGCATCTGCTCGATCTCGGCGACAGAGAGGGTATGCTGCCCAAAGCCGCTGCCGAACACCTCACGATCAAGCCGCTGCCATAGGGCCTCATCCTGCCCGCGCACGTAGGTACGGAGCGTATAGCCGTCGGGTAGCAGCACGGCTGGCAACTGCGGGCTGGGCGCAAGCCGCAGCATCCAGAAGTAACGGCTGAACTGGTAGCCGTGTTCGCGCAGAAAGTCTTGCAGCCAGCCGTTCTGCTGCCTGGGGGTGAAGGTCAGGTTGGCTAGCTGCTGCTCAAGCGCAATCGCTTCAGCCTGTTCGTAGAGGTCGGCGGCGAGCGTGGCGCGGTAGGCGGGTAGCACAGAGAGGCTGCCCCAGCTTGCCACATCGTCACCGCTGTGGGCAACGCCGCTGATGCCGATAAGATCGCGCTCGCTACCGTCAGGCTGGGTGGCGACCGCAACCGGTATTGCCCAGAAGTCTCGTGGCTGGTTGAACCAGGTAGTCAGGTAGGCCAGGCTGCGGGTGGGAGTAAACGGCTCGGCGGCGTGTAGGGCAGCGTGATAGGCGACCAGGGCGGGCAGATCAGCCTCGGTTAGTGGGCGGATGATGTATGACGGCTGGTTTGGGGTTGCCAATTCAAATCCTCCTGGGCGAAAAGGGAGGGCGGCAAGGTGCGCGCCCAGTCAGGGTGAGTAGATGTGGTAGCAAGAACAGCAGCAAGCCGCCTACGGTTGCGGACGGCTGGGCTGAGATGGGGATGAGGGATAGCGAATGATCGCGGCACGGCTGCGTTCCTGCGTAGAGGCCCCACTGGGGAGCAGGCGGCTGCCTGCCCCACAACGGCGATCAATATTTCAGTTGCCAGAGTTCGAGGGTATTGGTGCGCTCACGGTCGATCCGACGGGCAATCTGTTCGCGGCGGAAGTTGCGCTCCTGGGGGTCAACCTGCTCTGGGGTTGGCTCCAGGTGACGAGTTGCGTCGGCACGCATCCCGATTTCGATGTGGAAGCGGATGTAGAGCCGACGGCGGGGCTGGTTCTGTAGCTCGTCGCGGTTGATGGTCGCTTGCATCGCGGGGTGGTCTCCTTGTGTCACTTTACTGCACTTGACAATCCGACTGCGCCGCCCCAACCAACATCTAGCGTTTGCGGGGCAAAATAAAACCGTGAGCGGCGAGTTTTGCACTCATGCCGCTCACGGTTCCTCGTAGTCGAGGTTCGACCTTCGCTAAGGTCGCCGCCTGATTGGCATAGTACACCTGTTAACATCGAAGCTGCTAGCGGACGCACCGCTGCCACTGCCGTAACCGTTATCGTACTGAGAGACTCCGGCGGTGGGTTGCTGCTTGGCAACCGGGATCGGGGACAGGGTGGTGCTGCTGGGCGGGGTCAGCCCGGCGAGGGCGCAGAGACGCGCAACAAGGCCACTGGTCAGCCCAGCGAACCGCTGCATTAGCTCGGTGATGTTATCGTTCATTCTGCCACCTGTCCTTTCCTAAGATTTGGCTGCCGTAGCCATGTGGCGGCAAGTTCTGCCGCATCTGCCACTATTCTAGCACTACTCTAACCCTTTGTCAAGGGGTTTGCGCCATCTTCTTCCAAACTCGTTAGCACGCAGCGACGTAGGACGCAATCTGCCTCGACCGCTGTGTGCATTGTAGCACGCTGCACAAGTCTGCACATCAGTCTAAAGTCGTAGATTGTTCTCCATCTTTAGCTGGTAGGGCCAGGTCGGGTGGCGGTGCGTCAAACTGTGGTCGCGTCCTTCAGTGGCATGGTCAACACCTGATGCTGCACCTTGAGGCCGAGCGACTGCCAGAAGGCCAGGCCAGTCGTGTTGCTTGCCAGCACTCCTAGTTGCAGTCTGGTTGCACCCTGGGCGGCCAGCGCAGCGAAGGCGGCCAGAGCCAACTCGCGGCCCAACCCCTGACCACGCGCCGCTGGCACGATATAGAACTCCTCCAGATGGCCTAGCTTCGAGGCGGGGTCGAACCAGGTGCCACTGACCAGGAAGATAACGAAGCCCACTGCTGTACCCTGCTGGCGGGCCAGCCAGTAGTGCCACTTGCCCTCGGCCACATTACGCTGGATCATGGCGAACCACTTTTGCAGATCGCCCTCGTCAAAGTTGTGCGGCTCAAGTTCGCGGCTGTAGTCACGTAGCATCACTTCGGCTACTGGCAGGTCGCTGGCGGTAAAGGGTTGGATGTCCAGGCTCAAGCATTGCTCCTTGCATAGTTGTTCCTACCGCTAAGTAGGGACGGAGGATAGGCGACGGGCGAGACGGCGGGTGGCTCGCCAACCCGCTAATCATAGCAGAGTAGGAGAGGGTTGGCATCAGCCGATGGTAGTATCTCCTGGCAAGCAAAAGCCCCCCAGCAAGCTGGGAGGCTAATCTCGCTGGTGGGCCGCTCAGGACTTGCGGATCAGGGCAAAATCGGCAATCTGCTCAAGTGCCTGACGCGCCTCGTTGTTGGGTAGAGCAGCGAGGGCGGCCTTCGCTTCGCTGCTGAACAACTGCGCTTCGCGGTGGGCGCGATCCAATGCGCTCGACTGCTTGATCAGCCGGATCACCTCAGTCACCTGCTCGTCACTGGTGATATCGCCCGCGATCACGTCGTAGACCATCTGGCGGGCAACAGGGTCGCTCGTCTCATCAATGAACTGCATAGCAGGCAGGGTGACGGTACCCTGCCGCAGGTCGTTGCCCACCGGCTTGCCGAGGTCGGCGGTGGTACTCTCAAAGTCCAGAATGTCATCTACGATCTGGAAGGCCATCCC
>JBBROH010000082.1:0-16934 GCA_038229595.1 Chloroflexia bacterium
AGGAAGCCCAAGCTGAGGGTTTGTACCATGTAGGTGTTACCATTACTGTCCTGAGCAGTGTTTGGTGCAGACCCCCAACTGTTGTGTGAAAAGTCTGAGTCTAGCAAATAGGTTGAGTAGCCCAGTACAGGATCAATAACCAATGGGCGGCTGTAGTCATAAGAAGGTACGCTGAAACCTACCGTGTTGCTGTCGAGCAATACATAGCCACCTGTAACCTCCTCTTTACCCTTCGGCCCATCCTGGTAGATATGAGGAATACTCTGGCGTAGCTCACCCACAGCAGTGTGCAGCACTAGATCACTGCCATCAAGCTCTAGTTGCTCAACGCCAGTAATGTTGAGGCTGATTGCTGCGGGGTTAGCACCTGGAGCAACTACGAAATCGTACTCCAGTGAGCTGCCTTTACCGTAGTAGATCACATCAATACCAGGATAGGCATTTTTGTACCTAATCTTAGCATAGCTGGTAATACCTTGCCGCCAGTCGCTGCGTTTACCTTGTAGGTAGTTGACCTTACCAGGGAACGCATCCTCGGCAATCAGCGTGGTTTGCGGGGTGGCTCCATTTAGCTTGAAGTGGATAGTTGCCTGTGCTGGAGTTGGTGGGGTGTTTCTATCGCCGCGAAGGCCAAATCTGGGCTTGAGCGGCTGGGATAGCTTCAACACTGCTTCAGTAGAGCTAAGTGACAGATTGTAGCTGTTACCCCAAGCCTGATAAAGTACCTCTGAAGCAAACTGGTCTTGATTAGCTTGGAAGAAGAACGGACGCGAGGTGGTGTTTCCACTGCTACTGCCCACCCCAATGCCAACCATGCGGCCAATAATCTTGCTCAACTCGCCACGATTTGCATTCTGCTCAGGAGTATAGCACAAGACCTGACGGAACTTGCTGGTTGAACAGTTACTGCCTTGCAGCAAGCCCATAGCCGCCAGCCGCTCAATCTGGCTAATAGCATAATGATCAGCCGGGACATCGATAAACCTGCTGTGGTGTACCTTCTGCTTGCTCGATGATGCCAGCTGGGCCAACACCACAGCCAAATTAGCCCGGTTGATGCCACTCTCAGGCTGAAACGAACCGTCAGGATAACCATTAAGCAGCTTTGCATAGACTGCCGACTCGATTGCTATGAAGTGGGAGCTATTGGATGGCACATCGGAGAAGCTAGGCTTGACTGGTTTGTAGGCTGGAATGTCGAAAGCAGCTTGTAGCACTTCGGCAAGCTCGGCTCGTGACACAGCTTGTTCTGGTCGGAAAGTACCGTCAGCGTAGCCGCTGACGATCTTTTTGCAAGCTAGCGAGAGGATGATTGATTTAAACGGATTATTGTCAAGAACGTCCTTGAAGCTGATGCCACAATCGCTAAGTGCAGGCTGAGGGGAAGCAGAGGATGATTGGGGTAGATTAGAGGCGGCAGGTTGTGCTTGGATAGACGGTTGAGCAACGATCATTGCGACGAGCAGCATGCTTACCAAAGCTGTGAGCCATTGCCTTCTAGCTACCATGTGGTTTCTCCTAGCTCCTGTAGAATTAAGTAGGTATCCAGCCGAAGGATAACTATCACAGGATAATTGTACCACGATTGCTTAAGCAAAGCAACATTTGAGGACTCATACTTTAGTAGGATATCTCAGAGCTTGTTAGGGATTAGCTTAACTAACTTGTAGTCGAGCCAGCTGTCTCAGGCTGATCCGGCTCACTGCTAGCTGTACCATCGTCTCGCTGTTCATCACCTTGCGTTCATAATTCTTTGCCAGCCGTCTCCACCAGTTCAGCCAGCCGAATGTCCGCTTCACCAGCCAGTGCCATCGCTGCACTACTCTACCTTGTTCAGCGTAGCCGCTGCTCGCTGCTTCTGGCGTAGATTATATCTCAACAACCAACCATTTGTCGTTGCCACCGCGTTGGCTAGCTTCGGCCCATCAAAGTCAGCATCCCCATACACTACGGCCACTCGTTCGTGTCCATAGTCAGATGCCTGCCGCAACAGTGAGGTGTACCCCATCTGGTAGACCACAAAGAAGCTGCATCTAAGATAGCTACTCCTTCCTTGTGGTTAAGTTGCTATTGCCCTTTGTCCTAGCACACCTCGGCAGGCGTGCGGTAGTTCAGGGCTTGGTGTAGCCGCTCCTCGTTGTAGAACCGTAGATACTCCGTCAAGCCCACCCGTGCTTCAGCCAGACTGTGGTATTCGCTTAGGTATAATTCTTCATACTTGATGCTCTGCCACAGCCGCTTGGCGTACACGTTGTCCAACGCTCGCCCTTTACCATCCATGCTGACCTGTACCCCTGCCGCCCGCAGCAGGCTTTAATACTGCTCGCTACTGGAGTGGCTACCCTGGTCACTGTTCATGATTTCGGGGCGGGCTTGGGTCAAAGCACTATTGACTGCCCCCTAGAGAGTGGCTTGCGCCAGACTCTGCTCCAAACACCAGCTGACCACGTAGCGGCTATACCAGTCAATGATAGCCACCAGGTAGATAAGGCCTTTTCATGAAGCCAAGACCAGGTACAAGCTGCCTCTTGTACAAGGTTTTAGCTTGTACTCAAAACGTGTTTCATGAAAAGGCCTTACCAGGTAGACGAACCTGCCACCTCGTAGCTTGATGTAGGTGATGTCGATCCCCCAGATGTGGTTGATCCGCTGGGCCGCTACCCCGCGTAGCAGGTAAGGGCTAATCTGCTCAGCCAGGTTGCGCGACGGCCTGATTGGCAGTAGGGGCAAGCGCGTACAGCTTCATGCTATGCATTAGCTGTTAGATGCGCTTGTGGTTGATGTTCAAGCCCTCACGCCGGAACTGAGCAGTGATGCGCCCTACTACGGAGTAGGGCCGTTTGGCATAAAGTTGGTTGATACGTTTAGCCAGGGCAGCCTGGTCAGGCTTAGGCGGGGCGGGCAAGCGGTAGAGGGTTGAGCGGTCGGAGAGCAGCCTGGTTTGTTCACGCAACGATGGTTGGCTTGCCTGCTCACCGCTGATTGCGTTAGTGGTCATCGTCACCGCTGGCTGCTGCTCACCACAGCCGCCTTTTTGTTCTAGCATGGGGCCTTACGTTGGCAGGTCATCAGCGAGCGGGCCAGCTTTTTTCAACCAGTTCAACTCGTGTAGAGCAGGCCTCCTTCGGCGGGGAGCAGTTCGACTTGGCGTTGCTGGTTGGCTAGTGGTTCGGCTTCGGTCTTGGCTTGCTGATTGTTGAACACGCTGGGGAGGGTGGTGAGAACCGCGTCACGCCAGCGGTAGATCAGTTGGGGATGCACGTCGAAAGGGGCGGTGAGCTGGTTGATGGTTAGCTGTTCCTTCAAGACCTCACGGACGACATAGGCCTTGGACTCGGCAGAGTAAGTCTTCTTCATGGCTAGATTATATCTTATCTTGAGCCTCTAAGTGGTCTACTTTTTGGGGTACGTCACAACCGCTCAACAAAACCATGTGCGCGTAGACTTGCCGTCAGTGTGTAGAAGTGCTTCTCCGCCATGATTTTGCTGTAATCACAGAACACCCTAGCCAGCAAGTGAATACCCCGCATGATCCGGTTACGCCACAACAACTTCAGCACCTTCTCACCACGTTCTTCCAACCCCATCATCCGCGCCCTTGTCAGCACCTCATCTACCGCAACCAAAGCCGTCACCTCGACCTTGATCCGCTCCGCCATCTCCAACACCGGCTTGCGCTTATTCAATTCTGCAACCATGCAAATCCCCCTAGCAAAAGACCGTGAACGTAGTTGTCGCACCGGTTTTGAGCGTTGCTGGGTAGGGCAACGCCCGACTGCAACAGCCTCACCCAACCCCTATCTTACCACCTTCCTTACCGCCTTGCAGGCCGTTTCGGGCTATTTGCAGCCAGTTGCGGCCCTCTGCAACGGCCACTTTCACACGTAGCGTAGCGCAACTGGCTGCCCGGTTGCACGACGCAGCACCGTCTCAAGTTGCTGGCGGTAGCCGTCGGCGGCCTGCCCCGCAGTGTCGGCCAGCAGCCAATCGCTGCCCTCGACCCCCACCAGCCGAGCAGCCGCGAAGTGCTTAAGCCACACTGCCTGACCGACGGAGCGGCGCAGATCGTGGCCCGCCGAGTACCGCCACACGTCGCGAGCCTGCGCCAGCGTCAAGACAGTGGGCGATGTGAGGGGAGGTGCAAAATTAGCACCCCCCTCTTGAGGGAGAGGTTCGGGCAAGGGGTCACAATGCGACCCCTGCACATCGTCAGCGGTGGAACGGTTCCACCCCTCCACCTCAAGGGAGTGGATCGGCGCGGCGACGTAGACACCGAAGCGTTCGGCAGCCGAGGGTGGAGGATCGCCAGCCTTGAGCCGCGTGATCACGAACCCGGCCCGGTTCTTCAGCCCCTGCGCGTCGCGGGCATACCTTGCCCAGCCAGTCACACGCTCCACGTCATGCTGTGCGGCCAACCCCTCGGCAGTGCCGCGCCGGATGCCTAGCCGACAGAGCGCACTGACTACCCCCTGATCGAGAGGTTTGATCTGTCGCTCAACAACCGTACCCCGATCTGGTCGCGTAGCTTTAACATCCATGACCCCACCACCGCCGTTTGTTGGTTGTTGTATTTGTTCCTTGTTAAGATCACTTGTTATACATTGGCTGTCATGGGTGCTACCCCTTGAGGGTTCAGGGGTGGCGTGGGTGCTACCCCTGTCCGTCATAGCAGTGGCAACCCGGTAGGGAAGGGTGTCACCCATAACACCCCTGCTGATGCCCTTAGCGTCGGCCAGAGGCACATCGTCAAACCCGGTGGGGGTGGGTTGCTCCACATCCAGCAGGATGTAGGTGTTGGCCGCGTGTCGCCCGGCGACGACCTCGATCAAGCCAAGCTCTTCGAAGTCGTGCAAATAGCGGCGGGCGGTACTTTCGCTGACCTTGATCTGCGCGCCGAGGTAGGCCGCCGATGTGTGGCACTGGCCGGGGGTACGTTGCTGCGAAGCCAGCAAGGTGAGTGCAGTGTAGAGGGCCACTGCAGTGGCGCAGTGGCCCTCGTCGAAGTGTTGCTGGATACACTCGATAGTGACAAGAGCTTGCCAGCCGAAGGGCTGGTTGCGGATGTTGCGCTCTGAGCGTGTCGGGTGGCGTTGTTGCATCTGTTGCAGGGGGTTGATAACTGCGCGCTCAACTCGGCGCGGCTGTTGCATCTGTTCCACGGTCATGGCCCTTTCGTGTTCCTTGCTTCCCATCTGCAACAGTGAGGTGTTGCAAATGAAAATTGGTTAGAAAATTGCAACAAAAATCTGTTGCACCCCTTGACCTATGGCCTTGGACCGTGCTATAATGCTCGTGATATTCATCAACGAGCAATAAAATGCCCGGCACGCCCGCAAGGGTGTGTCTATAAGTCGCACAAGCACCCACCGACAAAGTTTGGCGACGACGCGGTGGGTATCTTGTTGCCTGCAAACCCCACAGGCTAAGGGTACTGCTACTTCTCTATGTCCGTAACCGCCACAGTGGTGTTGGACTCGGCTCTCTCCAAAAGCTGTTGATATTCGCGGATGTCCACGAGGACGGCGATAGGATTACCGTTGGACTTGACCACAATTGGCTGCCCAGCCAGCTTCTGCACCAGGCGGGAAAACTGCGCCTTGAAGTCGCGCACGCTTATCCCCTCATTGTAGAGGGCCAACCCTCCGGCAAGTTGCTGACTGTCCACATCGTACCTCCATGCACTGTCTCGTAACATCTGCGTAACACGCTGATCTTACTCGATCTCGGCCAAAGAGTCAATAGGTTTTCCACAAAATGCCAAAAATGACGACTACTCGTCATTTTCTAGTCGCGCCCTTGCCGCGCCGTCACCTCGTCGTACCACTCGTGCAACCAAGCGACCACCTCGTCGTAGTTCTTGCGTGGCGGTGCCCAGTAGGAACGGATGTCATAGCGGTGGTACATCTCGGCGTAGACCTGCTGATAGCCGTTGACACCCTTGTGGGTCGGCGGCAACAAGGAGGCGAGATTCTTGACCGCTAGCGAGCGCAACCTCGGCAGCTTCGGTCTCGGTAATGGCCCCATCCAATAGGAGTTGCTGCTCCACGTTGGTTAGCCGCTTGCGGGCATCTATGACGAACTCGCACATGAACTCGGAGATGACAGCCTGCTGCTGCTCCACATTGGTTAGCCGCGCCTCAGACTTTACCTGCTGCACAGTCATCTCGCGCATGGCCTCAATGGTGGCAAAAGTTTGCTGGGCGGGGTAAGCACCCTGGGTTGCGGCGGGGCAGCCAACTCAACTAGCAGATCGCCGCTTATCGCTCTCCAGAGTAGCCGTGCGCCTCGCGCTTGTAGCGGAGCAGCTTGTCGCGCAACTCCGGCTTTATACCCGCTTGCTGTCCACCCCGAACAGGAGACTAGGCAATTGCTCAAGCGGGATGGAGAGCATGGCCTATCGCTGCCCCTTGAACAGCACGCGCAGCATATCCTCGGCCATCACCTCATCACGCATCACACGCTGCCGCTGACCGTCTGCTGATAGACCTCACGGACGACCTGACCTTGAACTCGGCAGAGTAAGTTTTCTTCATGGCTAGACTATATTTCCCTTTGAGCCTCTAAGTGTGAGTCTCTAAGTGGCCTATTTTGGGGTATATCACACAGTGACGTGCGCGACCGACTGGCAATGGTTCAACTTGGACTATCTACTATGAGGAGTAAGGACAGTTGAGCCAGAGCGACCAGCTGCAAAAATACCGACATTGGCCCTTTTTTTACAAGGCAATGCTGGGAAGGTGCTTGCAAAAAACGTCTGAATGAGACCTTTTTTGCAGACCTGTCCTCTCGCTGTAAAACCTTAGATCGCTGCAAAAAAGTACCGAGCTAGCTGTTACCTTATATGACCGTTTCAGGCTGAAAATAGCTGCTCATCAGGTAACGTATGCCGAGATTGTAGTAGACCAATCCTTGCTAACACATATTGCATAATTTTGCCTAAACAAGTTACAGGTTCCGCGGAATTTACCAATCGCAATAAGGTGGTTGCGCTTTTAGCCATTCTGCCGTATAATAACAGCATACCTAACAGGAGGTCAAACCATGCCCGACGAGACGCAGGAAGGGGCTGGCCGACGCACGACTGTCAGCGTGGACAGCGAAGTGATTGTCTACCTTGATGGCCCTATAGCCGAGGAGTACAAGCTGCTGATCGGTGTCCGTCCCAGCCGCTCACAGGCGATGACGTTGATGTGGAAGCTAGCAGCCGAGCGATTGGCTCAAGTCAAGGCTGAACGCGAGCGTGTCACAGAAGACCAACCCGGCAAATAACAACTAGCACGCGGAGGAACAAGAACTTGGTCACTGATGAGCAAGAGACTACCGCGCCAGAACGAGCCACACAATCAGGTGTGATCATCGCTGTGGCTAACGAAAAAGGTGGGGTTGGCAAAAGCACGACCACAGTTAATCTGGCTGCCGCCCTAACCGAGCGGCTAGGCAGCGACAATGTGCTGATTGTAGATGGCGACGCGCAGGCCGCCTCGACCTTCCTGCTTGGCTATGGTGGGCTGGTGGCTGAGGAAGACACTATGTTCCAGGTGTACGACGACCTCGCCCGGCGTAAGCCGAATCCCAAGCTGGTACATGACATCCTCTTTCCTTATGGCGATGAGGAGCGCGGCACAAGGATGTGGCTTGCACCGGCACATATTGCTATGAGTTCGCTTGATATGGTGCTGCCCCGCGCTGCTAACGCCGAACACCTGCTAGCACGCGGATTTAAGGACATCCGTGAGACCTTTCAGGTAACACTGCTCGATTGCCCACCCACGCTTGACCTCTACACCCGGATGCTGCTCAATGCTGCCGACTATGTGCTGATCCCCTTTGAGACGGAGATGTTGAGCCTGCAAGGTCTGGCCTATCTACTCAACCTAATCCGCTACGTGCGCGACCCCGAAAGCAAACTCAACCCCAACCTCGACATTGCCGGGTTGCTCGCGACCAAGTACGACGGCAGCGCACCCGCCGACGAGACGCTGGCCTACATCAATATGGTATCGGCCAACAACTACCCGGAGATTGCCGGTAAGCTGTTCGAAGGGCGGTTGTGGGCGCGTAAGGCTGCCTACCGCAATAGTCAGCGTAAGCGGCAGACCGTATTTGCCTACTCGCAGTCGGTGGAGGCAAGGCGGGTGCAAGATGACTACCGCGCTGTCGTTGACGAGTTGCTGGCCCGCGTCGGTGTGCGCCAAAGGGAGGTACAACGTGGCTAAGAAGACCGCCGCCGAACGGCGCATGGAGCAGATGATCGGTGGTTCAGCCCTCAGTGCCAGGCCTGCTACCGTCCTCAGCCCCCGCAACTTTGACGTAGCTGGCCTCGACGACTACGACGCGGAGCGCGACTACTTTGCTCGCATCCCCGCTAACCAAATTGAAACCGACCCCACCCAGCCCCGTAAGTTCTTCGACCAAACCGCGCTAGGGGATTTGGCCGCCAGCATCGCCGTGCGCCTGCTTCACCCACCGGCGGTGACGAAGCTGACCGGGGGACGCTACCGCCTGGACGCTGGCGAACGCCGCCTACGGGCTATGCGCGACTTGCTAGGCTGGACAGAAATACCTTGCATGGTACACCCCCAACCCGACAGCGATATGCGGCTGCCCTATGAGCGGTTGGAGGAGAACCTGCAACGTGAAGACCTCACCCCCTACGAGCGAATCATGGCTGAATACGAGATTGCCCAACGCGACGGTCTCGGCCCCTACGAACTGGCCGAGCGGTTGCATAACCGGCGCAGTAAGGAGAGCATCAGCCGCGACCTGACAGTAGCCACCTACGTCGTCGCCAACGCTCAAGCCGATGCTGACTTGCAGGCGGGCCGCACCAGCGTGGATGCACTCTATGCTAAAGCCGTGCAGCAGAATAAGCAAGCGGGCGAGAGGCGTGGCAGACCTGGCAAAGTGAAGAGCGCAGGCCAGCTATTTCAGGCTGAAATAAATCATCAATCAGCGACCAGTAACCAGCAGCTATTTCAGGCTGAAATAAATCGCCAACCACCTAGTGGTGACAGCCGACTATTTCAGCCTGAAATAAACCAAACAGCGGGTGTTGGCAACCAACAACTATTTCAGCCTGAAATAAAGCCTCAGCAGGTCATGGGCAGCAGCCAGCTATTTCAGCCTGAAATGAACCAGCCACCCACCGGTGACAGTAGCTACTTCCAAACTCAAGTTGTGGGTAGGGTTGGATCGGCCCAAGCTGATCAGCGACCAGGCTTGCCCCAGCTTGCTGCTCTGCTCGATGCGGTAACGAATGAACTAATCTTTGGCGTGTCAGCGACCGACGTACAGATGGCCGCCTTCCGGCGTGCTGTTGCCCGGCTGCATCAGGTAGCGAGTGACACCTTCGGCAGACAATCAATGAACGAGGTAGGGCATAGCGATGAGCAGACTGACAGCAGATGATGTGCGGCGAGTGGCAGCTGGAGGCGAGTCGCACACGATTGAGTTCAAAGTAGACGGTGAGAACCAGCAGGGTTTGGGTGAACTGCTGGCTTCTTTCGCTAATTCTGACGGCGGCACGTTGCTGATCGGTGTGGATGATGACCGTAACATCGTCGGTGTGCAAGACCTCTATGTAGTTGAGAACAAGTTGCGGGCAGCCACCCGATTCTGCACCCCATCGCTGGATCGCTTCGTAGACATCTACACCGTTGATGTGGCTGGCAAGGCAATATTGGTGGCAGATATACCAGCCCGCGACGACGCAGTTTACTCCTACAACTCGATCTTCCGCTGGCGACGTGGTGCAGGCAACGTCGCCATCCCCCATGACGATCTGGTGGCAATGCTGAACCGGCGCAGCCAGAACAACTTCGACCAGCAAGCCGCTCCCGGTTTGCGTGTGGCTGACCTTGATGTGCAAGCGATCAATAACTTGATCTATAACCGCAATTTGGTTGCCCTCAGTCGTGGTCAGCGGCTCAACCTGCAACCCTATCCCTCAGCCAGTGCGCTCTCCTTCCTGACCTCTGAGAAGGTGCTGCTTGAGGTTAATGGTGAACTGGTGCCTAGTATTGGCGGTGTGCTGGTGCTGGGGCGACAACCACAGGTGGTTGTGCCAGAGGCTGTTGTGCAATGTGTGCGTCACCGAAGGGTGCGGGTGGGGACGGATGTACTTGACCGCCGCGAAGTCTTCGGTACCATCCCGCAGCAGCTTGATCAAGTAATCAGCTTTGTTGAGCGCAACAGTGCGCTGTTTACTTCGATTGTGGGTCTGAAGCGGGCTGACTTGCCACAGTTCCCTTTGGTTGCTGTGCGCGAGTTGGTAATGAACGCACTGATGCACCGCAGCTACACGCTGGGCGGGGCGGTGATCAACGTCACCGTTTTTGCCGACCGCCTGGAAGTGATCAGCCCGGGTGGGTTGCTGCCAGGGGTTAGCATCAGCACGCCCGGTTCGCACCGCAGCCGCAACCAGGTGACTGCTCATTTGTTGATGTGGCTGGGATTGGTTGAGCGGTTTGGCTTCGGCCTCGACCTGATACGCCAAGCGATGGAGGATGCGCGGCTACCGGCACCGGAGTTCGACATGAGCAGCGATTTGTTCAAAGTGACGCTCTACAGCCACACGCGGGAGTCAGCCAGCACCGTAGCGCGAGAGCAGCAGGCTGGCGGCAGTTCTGCACCAATCGTGGCTGTTCCAGTAGCCTGGGAAGGTCTCGACTACAAGCAGATCGACCTGCTGACCATGTTCACCCGTGCTAGCGAAGGGAGTATCAGCATTGCGGCCTATATTGAACGCTACGGGGTCAAGAGCGCACAGGCCAACCGTGACTTGACGGAGATGATGGATCGTGGACTGCTGCGCCGCGAAGGGCAGGCTCGTGCCACGCGCTACATATACATCAAGCCGCCAACTCCACCTAAGCAGGATGGTTGAACACCACCATTCTTCACCACAAACAGTTCACAAGCCTTCGGAATCCTATCATGATAGGATTTGGTCCAGGATCATGATGGGATTCCTTGTTTTAGGCTGAGGCAATCCTATTTGGCTAGCATGAGGGCGATGATGGGATTACGGTTTATTTCAGGCTGAAATAAATGTGGCTCTGCCTGGTGATTAGCAGCCAGCTACGTTGTTAAGCTAGCTGCTCCAGGTGGTGGTCGCCGAGGACGTGGGCGTGGTCACTCCAACATTGTGCGGGTCGCTGATTCGTTGTCGTAGTTGACCTGCTGCGGGCGGCTGGTGGGCGGCTGATGGGCTGGCTGCGCTCTTGGGTAGGGGCAATGTTTGTCTCCCACAGAAGTGGGCGGACAAGTCCGGCCCCTACATCTGCTGGCGGTTAGCATATCCCTCAATGATTGTGGGGGGTGTGGTTGGGCGGCGGGGTTGGTTAGGCCAGCGGCCAGCCCCCGGCGGCGTTAATTGCGTCGTCCACCTCGGCCATCGTGCTGATCGTTGCGCCCAGCGCGGCCAGCACTTGCCGGTAGTGCCTGAGGTCGTCCGGCTTGAGGTCGTGGCCTTTGCGGTCTTTCAGCCACTTCTCGGCGACCTGATAGCCGCCAATCTGGAACTCCCAGACTTCCGGCGGCACGTTGTCGAAGTATTGCGTGGCGTTGATGTAGACGCGCCCGCTGCTGCCGGCCGGCTCATACTTCGGCTGCGTAACTGGATTGGTGTTGTCGGGGCGACCAACCGGGTAGTTGCTGGTTGGGGCGGGGGCGGGCTTGAGCAGGTGCAGGCCGACGAGGCGTGCGCCCAGTCCACAGAGTTGCGCGAACATGGCGCGGTCAGAGGTGAGGGGCAGGCGGGGGTAGTCGGTCTTGAGCAACTCGGCGTAGCGGCGGCGGTACTCCGGGCTGTGGAAGACGGCGTACATATAGTGGAAGATGTCTTCTGGCCCGAAGCCGGTGGTCAGGTCGCCCTTGCCGTCGGCGACATAGGTCAGCCCCAGCCGCTCGGCGACCGCCGCGACGAACTCCGGCTTGAGGTTGGCCCGCCGTTCGCTCAAGCCCAACTGCTGCTCCTGCGCGGTGGGGTAGAGGTAGAGGGGGAACAGCGTGCTAATGTCATAGCGAGAGCCAGCCTTGTGATTAGCCAAGCCGTTACTGGCAAAAACTCCCCAATTATCTTTGGTTTGCAGGGTTGCTATAAGAGCTAGGTTGTTGCCTTTTACCATGTGACTTATGGCTTTGATGCCGGGAGTGCCGATAAGACCCTTACCCCGTCCACTATACCAAGTATACCTTACATCAAAGGGCCGGTACAAGATAGGCTGGAACAAGTTGTTAGCTGTGTTCGCTAGCACGTCCGCCTTAGCGTTACTAACTTTCCAATCGCGGCTGTCCTTGTCCAGCTTGTACTTAGAGCGGAGTTGTTCATCAGTTAGCTTGCGGAAGTCATCAACGGTGGCTTTGATACCGTCAAGGGTAAAGTGGATGGAGACACGATCCCGCTCAGTCTTCACTCCCGGCCCGCTAGCATCGAAGATGTCAGCATCAACGCTGAAGCCTTGCGCGTACTCCTCTACCAGCGTGCTGCTCTTTGGCACGAAGAAGTAGTTGGGGGCGGTGGGCGCGAGTTGCTGCCAAGCGGTAGTCGTCAGGCTGTTGGCGGCGAGGTAGTCGTACTTCTGCTCCCGCAAGCCCCACACGTCGGCATGGAAGATGCGGGCAGGTGACTTATCCCCGTCAGCAGGCTGTGGCCGCTTGACGAAGATGGTGATAGATACCCCCTGCTGAATGTCAAACACGTTCTCGTCGCCACCGCCCGCCGGGTTGACCTCACGCTTGCGCGAGCTACCGTGCAGGTCAAGAATGTAGATGTCGTCGAAGGTCTGCATCAGGCTGCGCCGCATCTGCCGGTGGGTGATGCCGTCCAGATAGGTGTTGCTGGTGATGAAGCCGACTACCCCCGCCCCGGTGCGCTCGATCCGCCACTGGGCAAAGCGAATAAACTTGATGAAGTCATCGTTCAGGTTAATCTTCTGCTCGTCCAGCCCCCGCTTGTAGTCCTTCAGTTGGTCAAGTATCCAATCACCGCGGTTGCGTCGCCCGAAATTGGAGTAAGGTGGGTTGCCGAGCAGCACCATCACCGGCTGGCTCTCCTTGACCGCGTTGGCGGCCCGCACTTCATCACTCAACCATGGTGCGTAGAAGTTGGACTGCACCTTGTGGGCCTGCTCTAGCGAGTTGGTCAGGTAGATACCCAGCCGCCCACTGTCGAAGTTGTAGCCAAGCTGCTTGAGGTAGAGGCCGAGCTTAAAGTGGGCTACCGCATACGGGGCCATCAGCAACTCAAAGCCGAACAGCCGAGGCAGCAAATCGTCCTGCACATAGCCAGGCCACATCCCTGCATTGTTGGCAAAGTGGGTATGGTAGATGTGGTCGAGCGTCGCCAACAGGAAGGTGCCGCTGCCGGTCGCCGGGTCGAGGATCAGCAGGCGGTGGAACTCGCGGTCTTCAAGGATCGGCTGGTAGTCGCTCTCGCTGCCTGCCTGTCTGCCAGTATCCACCTTGACCATAATCTTCTCGCTGTCGGCCAGGCCGAGCGGCATGGCAAAATCACGCTGCAACAACTCATCCACGCTGCGGACGATGTAGCCAACCACCTGCTCTGGCGTGTAGAATACGCCCCGCGCCTTCCGCAGCTTGGGGTCGTAGGCTATCAGGAAGTCCTCATAGAAGTAGACGACTGGGTCGACCAGGCTGCTGCGGCTGGCGAACTCGGCCAAAATCGCGCCGATGTCGGTACGGTTGAGCAGCCGCTCAAGGTCGTCCAGGTAGGGGATGATGCTAAGCTCTTCAACATTCAATCCAACCAGAGTGTGGAAGAAGCTGCGGAGGAACGGGTTGGTCTTGGGGATGTCGAAGGCTGCCGACCGCCAGCTAAAATTGGCAGCGGGCCGGTTGCAGCGGGCAGCAAACAGGCCATAGCAGAGGGTTTGGGCGTACATATCGGCAAATCCAGCATCATCAAGGTCGCTAGGCAAGGTCTTGCTGAACTCATCGCGCTGGCCGATCAGGTTGGGGTGGGTGTTCGGGGCGGCCAGGTCAGCGGTGATCCCCTCAGCGATGCGATCCGCAAGGCGAGCCAGTTGCTCGGCCAGCGCGGGTGCGGTGCTGACCACCGGCGCGGTCGAAGCCAGGAAGTCGTTGAGTAGCTGCTCAAGGTCAGCCGCGCCGGTAGGCCGTAGGGTCAGGCTGCCACCCACCACGTCGGCGAAGAACGCGGTGCGGCGCAACACCCCTTGCTCGTACCAGCGGAACTCGACAAAGTTGGTCAGGATGAAGTTGCCATACTCGACCAGGTATCGGGCAAACTGCTTCTGGTCAACAGCGGAGAGATGGCTGAGGTTGGTAGCGGGCCGCTTGCCTTCGACGATGCCGAGGGGGGCAAGCCGCTGCACAACGGTGAAGTCAGGCTTGCTGCGGCTGCCTGCCACCTTCTTCTCGATCCGCACTTCCAGGTCATGGCCCGCCGAGCGGATCAGCTTGACGAAGGCCGGGTAGTAGCTAGTCTCCCCCGAACCAGCAGCCAGTTCGCTCCGCAGGTCGGCCTCATAGCCAGCAACATTGAACTTGTAAGTGGGCATCGTTGTTCTCCACCACTCTAATTAGGCTGACGGCTGCACTCTGAGCAAGCCGCTTGAAGCTGCCGGTGTCATTTGGCTGCGGCAGGCAGTATAGTAGCACAGCCTCCTGGTTTACGTCAAGTTGCGTGTGGCAATGCAACAGAGCATACCGATGGGGTGAGCGTTACACGCTCCGGCCTGGTTTAGCTTCAGTTTGCCCCTTGCGGCAAACGCCGTGTCGGGGTAGCGGCAGGGGTCAGACTGTGACCCCTTGCCCGCACGTCCGCTAGTTTTCCTCATCCTCCTCGTCGTCCCACGACCCCAGGTTCAGGCTATCCAGGTCAGTCTCGCCCACCCAACTCCACACCTCCTGTTGCAGTGGGCCTAGTTCCGGGCGGTTGGCGATGTTCGTCACCTTTGCCAACCGCGCCTTTGTGGTCAACGCCCAGTTCACCGGCACCTCTACGCTCTCGATCTTGCTCTCTATTGCCCGCTTGAGGTGTAGCAGCCGTCGTTCCCCCGCACTGGTGATCAGCAACGTGTTGGGGAAGTTGTCGCTGCCGAACCACGCTTGCCATTCCCCCTTCTGGTAATACTGCGCCTGCCCCTGCAACTTCCTGACCACCTGCGCCAAAGTCTCACTGCCGGTATCCGCCTCCACCAGCCAGTTCGTCTCGTGACCAGCAAGGCTTACCTTCAGCACCCCGTCCGGCCTCGTCTTAGCTCCGTAAATCTGCTCCCACTCCGCTTCCCACGTCGCCTCACCCCCAGCTACCCGCACCTCCCTGACCGCCGCCACCATGAAGTCAGCCAGCAACAGATTATGAGCCTGCAACCCAACCCTGGCTACCGGCGCACGACCCAGCATCTCGGCCACCCACACCCGTCCCCACTCGCCCAGCCAGTAACAGTAACCCCGCCGCTCGAAGTAACTACGCTCCAACAAACCCGCCTCGACCAGCTTCGTCAGTCGCTTCAGATAGTTGTCGGCACTGGCAGGTTGGAGATCGGCACAACACAGCACCCGCAGATGATCCGCTAGCAGCACATTGTACTTTGCCAGCGTCAACAACACATCCCCATCCCTGCGCTGCATCCTGACCCGCTCGATCCGTTCGGCCAGTTCGCGCACCACTTTGTTGTTGACCGACCCGACCTTGACCACCATCCCTGCCCCTCCTCTAACCTACAGCTACAGCCGTCCACAAACCAGCCCCACAGCCATATATGTACGGATCGTTCCACGCCCGAAAATAGCCTAATCCAACCAACAGCCCAAGTAACAGACCAGGTAATGCCGAGGATAACAACAGCCGTAACAAAAGCCCATAGCCCTCCCCAACAACGTCAACCCACAGCCGCTCGACTCCCCTTAACTTCTCTTCCTTGCGTCTTACCATTCAGTATGTCCAGCCCCTCACCTTCGACTAACCACTGTCACATCCACCACCCAAAACAACCAGCCCGTCCCTACACCAACCGAGCCCTGAACACCCACCTCTCATTATAGAGGTGGGTGGCTGCGGCAAGCCTATTCCGTGCCTGTGCTACCACATAGCCCATATTCTACTTCACCCTATGCTCCGCGTCGCTGTGTATGCCCTTTGCGCTGCGCCACAACCTTATGCCGCACTACGCACCCGCCAGCGGCGCGTCTTGCGGCTCTGGTAGTACAGCAGGTGGCGGTCATTGCCCCCAGCATGGTTGACGTACAGCAGGCCGTCGGCACTCACCCCCACCTCAGCCGCGTTGGTGCGCCGCATCGCCAGCAGGCTGTCTAGCTCCTTGTGTGCCTGCTCATAGGGTAGCTGCGCCAGCCAGTCACCACCACCGGCACTGGCACGCGGTAGCAGGTGGCCGACCAGCACCGCTAGACCCTGCGCTTTAGCCAGCCTGCGTAGCTCCCCTATCGTACTCCGCTCCTCAGCCAGCCCCACCCGGCTCAAGCTGGGTCGCACGATGTCCCACTCGTCCACCACCACCAGCTTGTATGCCCCCTTGTCCAACTCGGTGGCTAGCTCGGTCAATCCTTGTCTGTCGAAGCGATACCGCCAGTTGAACACCGTCAGCAACTCCGGCTCATCACCCAGCCAACGCTCCACACGGCTACCGTCGTGATACAACTGGCTGCCGTCGCTGGTCAGGTACAGCACCGGCCCCGCACTGACCGCAAACCGCTGCAAAGCGGGCTTGCTCTCAGCCACCGCCACCGCCAAAGTCGCCAGCATCGCAGGCAAGCCGCTCGGCATCTCGCTGATCAGGAAGCTGACCCCGACCGGCAGCAGCCCCTCAACCACCCACCTAGCCGCTGCCTGCACAGGTGGCTTGGCGGTCGCTGGCGTTGACGGCACAACCGCTGCTCGAGGGAAAAGCTGTGGGTGCTTGAGGGCCAGCCGCTGCTCCACCCCGGCG
>JBBROH010000083.1:0-16628 GCA_038229595.1 Chloroflexia bacterium
GTAGCTGTAGCGCACCGTACCCAGCATGAAGCCGAGATACTCACGGCCCTGCGTGGTGCTGCGGCACTGCGCGTCGCCACCGAGCCTGCCGCTGAGGATCACAATGTTGCTGGTCACACCCAGCATCTTCTTCTGCACTTCCGGTTGATTGTCCATGTTGCTGCTCCCTGTTGTGGTTTGGTCTGGTTGACCTTACTTCACCAACAAGGGCAGGCAGGCAAGGCGGCTTCTTGCCTTGCCCCTGCTCTGGCAATGCTAGCTGGGCCGGTGGAACACAATTTGCACAGCTTGGACGTGCATTTCATCATCACGTAGATATATGCCAGGGTCGGTTCAGGTACAAAATGGCAGTTTTGGGCGGCAAGGCACCGACATGATGCCGACAACATACCGGCAACACACCGACAGTCGCAGGCTTACTACGCTGTATACGGCACATCGGTACTCGACCAGGATCGAGATGGCAAAGCATGCGAGGGCCACGCTTACACAAACAGCAGCCGATCAACCAGTTCGACGAGCAATGGCGCACCAACCAGTCGCAAATCCGATGCTAGTACCACGACAAGCAGCAGTGCGTCTAGCACCACGCAGCCATCAGCCTCCACCAAGCCGATTGATTGTAGCAGCTTCAAGAGCCAGGCCGAGGCGCAAAACTACTATAGCTGGTACAAGGCTTCACTGCTTGACCAGGACACGGATGGCAAGGCTTGCGAGGCTTATCCCTACCGCAATTGATCTATCCGCACAACACGACAAAAGGGGGCTGACGCGCGATTGAACGTCAGCCCCCTTGCTTCCTACGCTTGCTGTTAAGCAGCGACTGGGTAGCCTGCCTCTGCAAGTGCGGCGTGAAGCTGCTGCTCCGTCACCTTGCTGGGGTCGAAGCGCACATTAACCTGCTTGCTGGCAAGGTCAACCTGCACATCCTCGGCCCCCGCTGCCTTTGCCGCGCTGGTCACGCGCATGATGCAGTGGTCGCAGTCCATATCTGGGACGTTCAACTTTACCTCGGTCATCTTAAAGCCTCCTGTGTGGTTGTGAAAACGGTTAGTTGGTTGATAGGGTCGGGTTCTTCAGCTTGCCCTCGACGGAGCGTAGTAGCACCGCGTTGGTCGCCACGATGATGCTGCTGACCGACATGAGCAGAGCAGCTACTTCCGGCCTGATTTGCCAGCCGAGGCTGTTGTAGAACAGCCCCGCTGCGACTGGGATCGCTAGCAGGTTGTAGACGCTGGCCCAGAACAGGTTTTGCTTCATTTTCGTCACCGTTGCCTGCGACAGGATCACGGCGCGGATGATGTCTAGCGGGTCGCTTTTCATCAGGACGATGTTGGCAGTCTCAATCGCCACGTCAGTGCCAGCCCCGATAGCAATGCCGATGTCGGCGGTTGCCAGGGCGGGCGCGTCGTTTACGCCGTCGCCGACCATCGCCACCTTCTTACCCTCGGCCTGCAACTCGCGCACATACCGCGCTTTGTCGGCGGGTAGTACCTCGGCGTAGAACCGCTCGATGCCTAGTTCGCGGGCGACGGCTGCGGCGGTGCGTTGGTTGTCGCCGGTGATCATGACCGGCTCGATCCCCCGCGCCTTAAGCTGCTCGATAGTCGCCTGCGCACTCGGCTTGATTGTGTCAGCCACCGCAATGATGCCTGCCAGCCTGCCAGCTACCGCGACGAACATGGGGGTGCGACCGGCTTCGGCTAGCTGGTTAGCCTGCTGCTCAAAGTTGGCCGGGAGACTTACCCCCTGCTCACCCAGCAGCCGTTGGTTGCCGACCAGCACCGCCTTGCCCTCGACCGTTGCGCTGAGACCGCGCCCGCTGAGTGCCTCGAACTGGCTGGCGGGGGCGAGTTGCAGCTTGCGGGCCTGCGCCCCTTCGACGATAGCAACCGCTAGCGGGTGTTCGCTCTGCATTTCGGCACTGGCGACCAAGCGCAGCAGTTCGTCCTCGGTCAAGCCGCTGCCGTCAGCCACCACCACGTCGGTCAGGGCGGGCCTGCCTTCGGTCAATGTGCCGGTCTTGTCCAGCACGATAGCCTTGATGCCCGCCACCCCTTCCAACGTGGCCGCGTCCTTGATCAGGATGTTGTACTTCGCACCCAGCCCCACGCCGACGGCCACTGCGGTGGGGGTTGCCAGCCCCAGCGCGTCAGGGCAAGCGATCACGACGGCGGAGATGGCGAAGGTCAGGGCCACGATGGTCGGTTCACCACCCAAGAACTTCCAGAGCAGGAAGGTGAGGATGCCACTACCGACCGCGACGATGACTAGCACGGTGGCGGCGCGGTCGGCCAACCGCTGGCCGGGGGCTTTGGTATTCTGCGCCTGCCGCACAAGGTTGGTGATCTGACCGATGGCAGTGTCAGCCCCGATTTTGGTCGCCCGCATGATCACGCTGCCGCTCTGGTTGAGGCTGCCACCGATCACCGCACTGCCCGCTCGCTTGCTGACCGGCAGGCTCTCGCCGGTGACGAGTGCCTCGTTGATGCTAGTCTCGCCCTCAACTACTTCGCCGTCCACCGCTACCTTGTCACCGGGGCGGAGGCGGAGCAGGTCGCCGACAACCACCTCGGCGGTGCTGATCTGCATCTCCTGCCCATCACGCAGCACGGTCGTGGTTGGCGGCACGAGGTCGAACAGGGCGCGGAGCGAGTCGGTCGTGCCGCGCCGGGAGCGCATCTCCATCCAATGGCCGAACAGCACGAATGTGACCAGCATCGCGGCTGCGTCGAAGAAGGTCTCCATCTCGCCGATGACGGTGATGTAGAGGCTAAACAGGTAGGCGGTCAGCACGCCGGTGGCGATTAGCACGCTCATGTCAAGCTGTCGCGCCCTCAATGCGCTGAATGCGCCGCCGACGAAAATCCAGCCCGCCCAGAAGACGACTGGCGTGGTCAGGATGAGCAGCAGCCAGTTGACCGGGAGCGGGGTGGGTAGGGCAAAACCGAGCAAGGTCTGACCCAGCGACGAGTAGAGGATGATCGGGATGGTGGTCGCGAGGGCGAAGAAGAAGCGGTTACGCATATCGCTCTCCATAGCCTTCGCCATCAAGGGATCGGACATATCGTGGTTCGTGCCACCATGCCCCATCTGGCTATGATCCATTGCCCTCATGTCGGCATGGTTCATCTTGCTGTGATCCATCTGCTGCTCATCGGCCATGGTGCCGGTTTCGCTCTGCTTTGCCATCTCTATGTACCTCTCGCCTTAGATGTGGGTTGTGGGTTAAGTGTGTTCCTCATCAGTGGTCAGTTTCACTCCACGCAGGCGCAGCGAATTGCCGACCACGAATACCGAACTGAAGGCCATCGCGCCAGCAGCGAAGATCGGGTTGAGCAGGCCCAGCACCGCCAATGGAATGCCGACTACGTTGTAGAAGAATGCCCAGAACAGGTTGCCCTTGATCGTCCGCACCGTCGCCTGGCTGAGGGCAATCGCGGTCGCTACTTTGCGGAGATCGCCGCCGACCAAAGTCAGGTCACTTGCGGCAATCGCCACGCCCGCCAGCTTACCGAGGCCGCGCTCAACGTGGCGCACGCAACTGGCGCAGGTCATGCCGCTGATCGCCAGCGACAGCTTCTTTTCAGCAGCGGCAGGCTGCTCACTAACACCCTTGCTACGCTCTTGCACTTCGATTGTTGCTGCCATGTCCTGTGTCCTCATACCCTACCCAGCGGGTGGGGGTGTAGCCGCCAAATAAAACGCTGTCTACTTGTTCGCCAATGCGTAAAGCTCAATCAGTTCGCTGACGACCTGCCCAGTACGGTTCTCGGCGATGGCGGTCGGCACGCAGCTTTGCAGGTGGCCTTCCAGCAGGATAGCTTCCAGCTTCTCAATAGCGTGGCGTACGGCAAGGGTCTGCTTCATTACGTCCACGCAGTATTGATCCTGCTCGATCATCTTGCGGACACCGGCAAGGTGGCCTTCGATGTAGTTGAGCGGCTTGAGCGCATCGGCGGTTGTATTTGCTTGCATCTTGCTACCTCGTTTCTAAACCCATACTCCCCGGTAGGGGTCTGCAACTATTATAAGCGCAGAAACCTACTATGTCAAGGTCGTGGGTTTGGGTTCTGACCAAAGTTATAGCGACTCTGGGTGGCTGTGCGGTATAAAACGGATGGGCGGCCTACCCACCCCAGCGGGTGTAGCAAGCGATTGATCTTGCTGGCGGTTTAGTAAGGCTGCGTCCGGGATGGCGTATGTGGCTAGCTCACCATCTTTATATTGGGCAGGCTGGTTGTCTGCCTGCGGTTGATGGTGGCTAGTCAGGCTACTCAACTCTGTGCTGCTACGGTCGTCAGGGTCGGCATGAACGACGATTTCGGTCAGCTTCGGCAGGTGATGGTAGAGGGCATGGCGCACCTCCTCAACCAGATCATGGCTCTGGCTCAAGGTCAAGGTCGCAGGTAGGACGGCGTGCAACTCAGCGTGGAGGCGGTGGCCCAGCCAGCGCACCTGTACATTGTGTACCCCGCTCACCCCTTCGACATGGCTGGCCGCGTGTTCAATGGTCGCTACAAGCGTAGGATCGACGGCATCCATCAGCCGATGCCAGATGCTTGTTGCAGCATCCTTGAGTACAAAGAGGATCAGGACAGTGATCAGCAGGCCCACCAGTGGGTCAGCCTGCGGAAAGCCAAGTGCAACCCCAATCACGCCAGCCAGCACCGCCAGGCTGGTCAGCCCATCAGTGCGGGCGTGCAGGCCATCGGCCACCAGCGCAGCACTACCGACCTGCCGACCCACACGAATGCGGAAGACGGCTACTGCTTCGTTGCCCAGGAAGCCAACCACTCCTGCCGCTGCCACCCACCACAAGTTCGTAACTGTCAGCGGATTGAACAGCTTCTGCACCGACTCGTAACCGGCGACTACCGCACTGAGCAGGATCATCAGCACGATGAACAACCCAGCCACATCTTCGGCCCGACCGTAGCCGTAGGTGTAACGGCGGCTGGGTGGTCGCTTTGCGAGGGCGAAGGCGATCCAGAGCGGGACAGCGGTTAGCGCGTCACTGAAGTTGTGGATGGTATCGGCCAGTAGGGCGACCGAGCCGCTAATCAGCACGACCACCACTTGCAGCATAGCAGTGAGGCCGAGGCCAACCAGTGAAATCTTGACGGCGCGGATGCCCCGTGCGTCGGCTTCCAGTGCGTCATCAACATTGACCTCGGCGTGACTGTGGGCGTGGCCGAAAGGCAGTAGCTCGCGCAGCCCGGCGAGCAGCCCACCGCCATGTTCATGTGCGTGAGGTTGTTCATGGTCGTGGCGGTGGGGCTGATCGTGATCATGATCGTGACTGCTTGTGCGCGGGTTGTGGTCGTGGTCGTGCGGCTGGTCGTGATTGTGGGGCTGGTTCATCGCTTCGCTCCTCTGCTGGTTCTATCCAAGCTAACAACCACCCTGTCTTTTCACCCACCCTGTCTTTTCACCAATCTACGCTGCAAGCATCGTACCAGCATTAATTCTTCGCGCTAGCCTGGCATCTTCGTTAGCGCGGCCTCGATGATGCTGGGTTTGTGGTGCAGTGAGCGTCATGCACTGCACCAGATTTTACACAAACCCAGCCGGTTCCGGTAGCCGGGGGGTGGGTGGTATGTCGGCTGCATTTGAACCACCTGCGTCACAGCCAACAGCCACCATGCTGGCGATGGCGACCCCACCAGCCAGCACGTCCCGTCTACTCAGGCTGCCACAGACAGTGGCACAAACTTCCTCCTGCACCTTTGCTACTGGCTCATTATTCGGCTGTCCCATGTCCATCTCCTTCACTTAGACTTCTGGTTGCCCCTGCCCACCACTACAGGCCGCCCCTGGCTCTGGTCCATGTGGGTTTTGCTCGTAGCGTTTGAGGAAGCTCGCCAAGCGGCTGTCGTCAGCACGATCTATCTTAAGTTGGTAGCCCCAGGCTGAGGCAACAATGGGGCTGGCTATGCTGGGGCTGGGGCTGAGTAGGCGATAGTTGCTGCCCCGCGTAAGCTGGCGCAACTGCTCAAGCTCACTGGCAGCAATGCCCGGTTGGTAGGTAATCCAGATCGCCCCATGTTCCAGCGAATGTACCCCAAGCTCCTTACCGACTGGTTGGCCGTAGATGCCGCAGTTTTGCCAGCTTGGATTGTGGATGCCACCAACTGGCGGGTTCTCATCGTAGGCAAGGGTGCCATCTTTGTGACCGCGTACTGGTGAGGGGAACACCGCTATGCCATCAACGACGGTTGCCTGGGGTTTGACCGCACTGGAGGGGACGCTAAACAGAGCAACTGCTACGACTGCCACCAACAACACGACGGTGACACCAATGACGAATGGAATGGAGACGGCTGATCGTGCCTCGACCCGCTGCGCTGCTTTTACCCTGCTGGGTTGCACTGGCCCTGACTTGCTGGCGACTGCTTTTGGCTTGCCTTGTTGCACCTCAGCTGGTTTGCTACTCTTAGGCTGGCGTGGCTGGCTCATAATCTTCTCCTTTACAATACCACTTGCATGACGGAAGCTGGTGTCCCAGCAGGCAACTAACCTTCACTACCCTTGCATGGTGTACCTGGTTCTAAGGCTATCCGATATTCCCCATCTCGCTATTAGCATCCGCTTTACTGCATCAATCCAGGGGTAGATGGTGAGGGTTGAGGCTGCCCCGAACAATGCGCCAGTGATGGTACGGAGCAAAATGTCGCTTTGCCGCCAGCCGAGTAGCTGCGTAGCACCATCAAGCACTAGCGGCGCACTCATCAACACGACCCAACGCCAGGGCAAAGGGCGCAGTTTGGTCCCGGCACGCAGGCGCACGTACAGCAAGCCCAGCAGCAGACTCGCTGCATAGATCGCCAGACATCGCTGGCAGAGGCCAACCTGATAGCCAGCAATATAAAAAGAATGGGTTGGCACCTGATCACAGAGGAGGGTAAGCCCATTAAAGAGACCAATAGCCGTACTGTTTGCGCCGAATTTGAGCAGTAGGGGGCTGGCGAAGGCAGCCAGCAGCAGTCCCGCCAGACCAAGGTTGCTCCAGAGTAGCCAGCGACGCAGCAGCCAAATGGCTACCCGCGACAGCAGACGACGGCTGTGCCGATCAATCATCTGCCGTCGGGGTCTAAATTGCTGCGCGTCGAGAGTTGCGTTAACCCGCACTACGTAGTCCGCCCGGCTTTCACCTGGCTCCTGCTCAATAATCTGACTGTTCATTGTTGCTGCCGGTTGAGGATTAGCTTCAAGTTGGCTTCAAGTTGGTCAGCCGTCATCTCACCTAGTTGAATGTAGCGAGTTACACCGTCCCGGTCAATGAAGTATGTGACCGGCAGCGTGACCGCCTGATAGAGCTTGCCATATTGCTGCTCCCGATCATCCATCACCACGGGGAAGTTGATCTGCTGGTCGGCCATAAACCGCTTGACATGGTTTTTGGACATCGGCGGATCAAGGTTCAGGCCCAGCACTACCAAATCGTCGCTGGCCTGGTAACGGGTGTAAGCGGCCACTAGCAATGGCATTTCCTGCTTACAGGGAGGACACCATGTTGCCCAGAAGTTGACGACAACTGGACGACCACGCCAGCCACTAAGTTTCACCTGCGTGCCGCTCAAGTCAAGCCCAACGATCTCTGGCGCAGGTTGACCAGCCCGCGCCGTCGCGCCGGTTCCTTCAGCACTGCTCAGCACAACCAGCAGCGTGACGAACAGACTAACCGCACCCAGCAACAGCAGCACAACTACCGCCCGCCAACGCGGGGAGCGCGGCATCGGACTGTTTGCTGCTGGGTTGGTCGCCGCTGCCTCGCTGGGCGACTGCTCGACCATTGCCCAGATTTGGCTTGCAGTTGTGATTGGTAGTTGCTCTTGCACGTTAGAAGCTCCAATTCTGGTTGGTCAGCCTGAACACTGGCTGGCTGAAGTAGACCCGTGAGTTGTTGAAGATCGCCACACGCATCAAGGCGTTCTAGCGGCTGGTAAAGCAGCCCATATTCACGCTGGCTGTCAGCCCAACCAGCCTTGCTTCATCTAAACGTCCAATCGAAGCGGGGCATGAACTGGTTGAAGTAGATTAGTGAATTGGTGAAGATCGACCAGCCGACCACGATCAGCAGCAGTCCACTAATCAGCGAGATGATGTTGAGGTCGCGGATGAGGGTGAGGCGACCCAGCCGCCAGGTAACGCCGCGTCCAGCAATGCGCTTGAGGAAACCACCGACTGAACCTACCGCCAGCGAGGTGGCAAGGAATGGCACACCAAGGCCGAGGCTGTAGATGAAGAACAGGGTGGCCGCTGAACCGAGGTTGGCCGAGTCAAAGGCCAGGGTGTAGACTGCGCTCATCGTCACCCCGATACAAGGCAGGTGGCCGATGGCGAAGCCGGTGCCGACTAGTGCCGAACTGAAGTAGCCGAGCCGGGGGTTGGTTTCGACATTTATGTTTAGTCCGCCATTGAGGAAAGGGATGTTGATGATGCCGAGGGTATGCAGACCAAAGACGATCAGGAAGACCCCGGCAATCTGGCGTAGGAGTTCGCGTTGCTCCTGCAATATGCCGCCCAACGCTCCTGCCGAGAGGCCAAGTAGGGTAAAGAAGATAGCGAAGCCCACTACGAAGAACAGGGCGTGCAGGAAGGTATGCAGGCGCGGGCTGATGCGCGTCTGCACCTTGAGATGGGCCAGCGTCAGGCTGCCACTCCCTTCCAGCAGTGGGCTGGCACTGCGTGCGCTGACCCCGGTGATGTAGGCCAGGTAGACCGGCACCAGCGGCAGGATGCAGGGCGAGAGGAAGGAGAACAGCCCCGCCAAGAACACGGCTACGGTAGAGGGTGTAGACACTAAATCTTCTCTCTTGCTACAAACACTCATGGATGCGTAAAGTTAAGGCTGCATATGGTGGTGTTCAGCCGGTGTCGCCTGGCTACCTGTGCCGTTTGCGGCTGTGGGCGCAGGGGTATCACTGTAGCCGCGTAGCTGGTTGTACCTGGCGATCTGGTCAGCGGTTAGCAACGGCGTGATCTGGATGTGAGCCTTGAGGTGGATGTCGCGGTATAGTCCGTAGAGGGTGCCGAGTTCGCTCGTCTGTGCGGCAAGCATGGCCTCGCTGATTTGCCCGCTAGCAAATGCACTGCTCAACTGCTGCTCACGCTCAACGATCTGTGTGCCAAGCGGCTTTGCTGCCGCGCTCATCTGCTGAAAGGCGGCCTGCACTTGCTGCTGCTGCTCAGTAGACAAGCCGAGCTGCTGCCCCAAGTCAAGCACATGGCGTGGGCCGGGGTAGCTGTTGAGTTCCGCCATGCGGGCGTAGCCAGCCCCGCGCCCGTTCCGCAGGTCGTCTACTTCCTGTGCCGACAGGCCACGTACAGGGCTGTCCTGTTGCGCGATGTATGCTGATGGTGTCGGTTGGTTGCTTACGCTGGCTGCCGGGCGCAACAGCACGAAGCTGCTTGCCACAATTCCTATTACCACGATGAGGACAAGACCAAGACCAACACGCCTGTTCATTTGCTTGCTCCCTGGTTAAACGGCTGCGACAGATACGAAGCTACCTGTCGCAGCCCGGTTGATGTTACTCAATTGCTAACCAGCTAACGGCTAGGCCGCACCGCTGTGTAGTAGTGGGCCATGTAGTAGGCACTGTAAACGTCACTAATCTGCACGCCGGTGGACTCGTTCTCGGCGTGGATGAACTTACCGTCGCCGATGTAGAGGCCGGAGTGCGACAGACCCCGCTTGTAGGTGTTGGCAAAGAACACTATATCGCCCGGCTGCAACTCCTTGAGGCCAACCCGCTCGCCGCTGGCAAGTTGACCACGCATATCGCGGGGAACGTTAATCCCGGCCCGGTTCATGACGTAGTAGACCAGGCCGCTGCAATCGAAGCCGGTCCTGGGTGAAGTACCACCCCACACGTAGCGGTAGCCCGCGAACTTGACTGCTATAGCCGCAATGCTGCTACCCGCGACCACCGGCGCGGCTGTTACCTCCACGCCTGCATCAGGGGTCGGCTCCGCTGCTGGGGTGGGGCGGGCAGTTTCCTCCTCGGCACCGCGAGGACTACGCGAGGTACCGCTACGGGCTTGCGTGACGCTAGCAGCGCGGCTGGCCGCCTGCGTTGCGGGCTTGGGTGTAGCCTTCGCTTGGCTGGCAACTTTCGCTGCCGCCTCGATGTATTCAGCGGCGACCCAGCCAGTCGTCACCCGTCCCTTGACCTGATACCAGTTGCGACCATCGGCATCAACCTTCGGGCCGCTGACCACGCTGAGGCTGTAGCCAGGCGCGAGGGTTGCCAACACGCTACCACTGGCACTCGGCTGGCTGCGGAGGCGCAGGTTGCCGTCGTCCGCTACCTGTACGCTTGCGCCAATCTTGATCCTGGTCGCGCTACTGCTGGTGGCAGCCTGCTGCTGACTGGTTATTGGCTTCGCGCTCGGCTTTGCCTGAACTGTTTTGGCTTCGACCTTCGCGCCCTTTGGTGCAAGGTAAGCCCCACTCATCCAGCCACTGCCGTGTTCGTTGCGTACCTTGTACCACTGGTTGCCCGCTGTATCCTTACGCGGGCCGTCGTAGACCTCGACCGCCTCACCCTCGGCTAGCTGGGTGTTGACTTCAGCACTGGTGCTGGGGCCGCTGCGAAGTCGCGCCCGACCACCGTCGGTGTGAGCGACCTTTGCTACGCCACCGACCTTGATCGGATCGGAGGCGAACGCAGTTGGGGTAAAGCTGATCACCGTTGCCAGCAGCATGACCAATGCTGCCAGCCTGATGCTATTACGTTTGATGGTTGACAAAACTCTGCTACCTTCTTTCTTGTAAATGACTTGCCGGGGGACAAGCCTGTGTCGGTTGACGTTGAACGGGTTAGCCCACAGGCAACCGAGGCTGGTGGGCTAACTTCTCTGGCAGCAGTTGATAACCTGCGGCCTGCCATGCCTCGAACCCGCCCGCCAGGTTGAAGACGTTGGTGTAGCCGAGACCGACGAGGGTGCGGCTGGCGATGGTACTCATCCTCCCGCTGCGACAGGTCAGGACGATGCGGGCATCCTTCGCGGTCGGTAGCTGGCTCAAGTTATCGGTGATCTTATCAAAGGGGATGCGAGCATCAAGGCCCGGTAGCCGCCCTTCGTTTGGCACGTGCGTGTCCACCATAAAGAAGTCCTTGTTCTTCAACATGACTGCTAGTTCCTGGGTGCTGATCTCGGTGTAGCTGCCCTGCCCGGTATCTATCTTCTTGCCAAGCGGCAACGCAGAACCACTGCGGGCCGTCGGAGCAACGACAGCGGGGCTAGCGGGGGTAACAGCCAGCGAGGTTGGTGGTGTAGTTGCAGCTGTGCCACCGCAGGCCGTAAGTGTTACTATGCTACACATCAGCAGCAACACAACCCACAATCTTGCGTTCAAAGTTCGGTTCACCCTTACCTCCTATTTGCTAAAGCCGAGTTGTTGCAGCTTGTCTTCCAAACTGGCCTGCGTCATTGCGCCGAGATTGACCCCCATCACCGTGCCGTCGCTGCCGACGAAGTAGCTGGTTGGCAGGGACATGACCCGATAGCTGCTGCTGGTCGCGCCGGTAGGGTCAAGAGCCAGCGCAAAGGTGTAGCCACCCTCGCGGGCGTACGCTGATACCTGGCTTGCGCTCTCCTGCATATTGACGGCAATCACGCTGAAGCCCTGCGGCCCGAAGCGGTCGTATACTGCCTCGATGTCAGGCATCTCGGCCCGGCAAGGCGGACACCAGGTTGCCCAGTAGTTGACCAATACCACCTTGTTCTGTTGGGCCAAAGCCTTGAGGCTGACTGGCTTGCCATTGTAGTCAACAAGCTCAATTGGTGGAGCTTCGGCTCCCAACTGGGGTGCGACCCGGTTTGCACCGCCAGCACGAGGGGTGAGGGAGACCGCTGCCCCTGTACCCTGCGAGTTGCCACCACCCAGACTGCCGCTGCTGTCGCTGCCGAACGTGCAAGCGGCCAGCAGCAGAGCGGTTGCCACAAAGGTGAGCAGGATCGTTGCTAGCTTCTTTTGATACTTCCCCATCAGTTTAGCCTTCCGCCAGCGTGGTGTAGACAACCAACCGCTTGTCATAATTCTGCAAGGCGCGGTCGTACTTGCCCGCACAGGTGATCAGGTTGAGGTTGGCGTTCGCGCTTTTGCCATAGATCGCATCTAGCGGAGCCTGGTCGAAGGGGTAGACGACTGTTCGCTGCACGATGAACTTACGCTCGACCTTGCGGCTGTCGGTGACGTAGATCGTGTCTCCCACCTTGAGCCGCTTGAGGTTCCAGAACACTGCCGGGCCATTCGTCCAATCAAGGTGTCCGGCCATCACTGCGTTGCCCAGTGTGCCAGGAACGTAGCCTCCCCTGTACCAGCCTACATTCCACTCGTTCTTTGGTACTGCCCTGGTGCCATCTTCAACCACACTGACCCGTTCGACGGTTGCGCTCACACCAATAGCTGGTATCCGTAGGCGCATCGGCCCACCAGGCCCACTCACGGCTGTTGGTACAATGGTGGGTGGCAGCGGCGTGGCAGTCGGTGACAAGAATGTGGGGATGCTGGTTGATGGTGCTGGTGTAGCAGTTGGCACTGGTTGTGTGGCAGGTGGCGGCACCGATGTGGGCGAGCTGATAGCTGGCTCGGCAGTGGACGTGCTGGTAGCTGGCCACTCGGTCGCCGTCAGTGTGGGCTTTACTGATGTAGAGGTAGCAGTAAGACCATGGTCAATAGGGCTGGTTGAGCTTACTGCGGGCGTGATGGTTGCTGAAGCGGCTGGTTGATAAAGCAATTGCGGAGCCGCTGGGCGGGGCTGATCAGCTTGACGGATGGACAGGACTGACGCGGCGACAACGCCGATGGCAAAAACAAGTAGCACCACCATAGCAGGCGACCACTTGCGCTCGCTCTTGGCCCGCTTTCGGTTGTCTGCTTCTGCCAGACTCATCATCACCCCTCAACGCTATCTGCTATTTTGCCGCTTGCCAGCTTGCCCCGGCATCGCTGCTGAAGTAGACGCTGGCATCGCTAAGGATCGCTACCCGCTGGTTGGGGCTACGCAGGTTGACCACTACCCCAACCGCCGCTCGCTGTGGCAGCCCGGCCACTGCCCTCCAACTATGTCCTTGATCGCTGCTTTGGTAAAGACCTCCCAGCGTGCCTACGTACAGGTCTTTGCCGTCACCAGCCAGCGCGTAAACCCCGCCGCTCAGTTCACTACCGCCGAGATTGACCCAGTTTGCGCCTCCATCGGCGGAACGTAGCAATCCGGCCATCGTGCCAGCATAGATCACCTGCCGCTCACCAACGCGCTCGATCCAAAGGGCCATTACCTGCCCGCCGACAGTCGGGTTGACTACCTGCCAGCTTGCACCCTGGTCGGTGGAACGTAGCAAACCCTTTTGCTCGACCCAGACGAACACGCTACCAACAAGTGGGTCAACCGCGAGGGCATGAACATCGTGGCGGTTGTCCAAGCTACCCATACCGGGCAGTCGGTTGTTCCAGTTTGCCCCACCATCATCGCTGACTACTACGCCGAAGCTATGACCGACGGCATAGAGGCGGTTTGGCTGCTGCGGCTGGTAGGCAAAGCCCATGATGTCGGTGGCAGGCAGCGCGTTACTCTGCCGCCAGCCCGCCTCGTCAGGCTTGCTACTGCGCTCATACAGGCCGTCGTGTGCGCCGACCAGCAGTTTGTCCACCCCAGCCTGTGGGTAGAGCAAGGCGGTGTGGATGTGGGTCTTGCCGGGCAAAGTCTGGGCAACCGCCTCTCCCTTGCCGCCAATCAGCACGCTCAGGAGCAGGTAGGCTCCGGCAGCGGTCAGCAGCATTGCCAGACCAATACTGGGCCAGTTATGTCCGCTACTTACGCTCCTCGTTGTTGCTTGTTGACTACCTGCTGCCCGCGCCATGTCCGATCCCCCAATCTGGTTAGTAACTACGAAGTGAGTATAGTAGAATGGTCGTCACCTGTCAAGCCCACCTCCTTAAAGAGCCATATAAATGGCGTACTTATAGCAGGCGACCGGGAAAGATGAAGTACATGAGCAGGCCATAGCTGACAGCCACCAGCCAAACCACTGCCAGATAGCGGTGCATGACCTTTGCACCATGCTGCAACTCAACTTCTTCCAGTCGCGCCTGGTAGAGCAACGGGGCGGCGAGGATGAAGGCCAGCCCCGCGCCCAGACTCATCCCTTTGCTGCCGAGGGTGATGATGACCGCCATCTCTGCCCCGGCACTGAAGGGGAATAGCAGGCCGAGCAGCGGGAGGAGAAGAACGGGTAGGATACCACCGAACAACTGCTTGCCCAGTTGATAGGGAAGGTAGAAGCTGGCAAAGCCGCCAATCAGCAGGATGATCGTCGCCTTAGCTCCCAACCAGCCGAAGCCGCGCTCTACCGTGCGGTCGAGGAAAGCGTTGGCGGCTGGCCGCCAACGGCCTATGCTACCCACTGGCTTTGTTGGTGGAATCACCGCTGCCGTCTCGCCCAGCGAACCTAGCGTAGGCACGAACGGGCTGGCGGGTGGTGCGAGTGTGGATGCTTGTTCGATGGCTGAAGGTGCGGTGGGAGCTAGTGTGCGTCCGCGTTCCACAGCAGGGCTGCGGCGTAGCACAAGGTAGAGCGCAGCCAGCAGAACCGCTCCACCGAGTAGACGCAGCCAGAGTAGCGAACTACTCCACCGCCAGGTTAGGATTAGGGCCAGCGGGCCGATGCTAGTGCGGCCCGCTAGCAGTATCGGGTAGTACCAAGCCAACCGTCTCTGCTCCCCCTTGCCCCCGAAGGTGGGGCTATCCCACGTTGCCAGCCACGCTTGTACCAGTAGCTTACCAGCAAACCACCTCCGCAGCACGGCATCTACCGCGCCTTCCAGTAGGAAGCCAATGAGGTAGAATGGCGCAAAATACGCGATGTATTGTGAGACTTTGGTCAACAAGCCGCGCCAGTCTATGCCTGCCATCTACGCTCCTAACTATTACCCTTAACCTTCGCCTAAAAGCTGGCTGCCAGGCCAAAGCTGCTTGACAACAACCTACGAAGATAGTATAGTAGTTACGGGCAAGGCTGTCAAGCTGTTGGCAATTGTCACAGGCTGCTACAAAGACAACTGAGGAGTGGGTTTGATGCGTGATGGTACGAACGGGCAGCCGGTACCAACAACCAGCGAGTACACGGCTGACCCACACGAACCTATGCGGCAAGCAGTCAACCCGCTGCTTTTTGGTGCAATTGTCCTGATGATAGTTGCTGGTGTGCTACTTCTGTCGGTTGTGATCCTCAACGCGCTACCTGTTCCAAGTGCAGCAACTATCGGGCCGACTGTTCCCTGCGCTGTAAACACTATGCCGGGCATGACGATGATCGGTAGTTGCACGCCAACTCCGGGTGCTTGGCAAAGGCTGCTGGTACTATCGTTGAGCCAGGCAATGCAGGAGGTAAGCTGATGATTGACGGTGTGTTGCTGACCTGGTTCGCTTTTACCCTGCTCTCAGTCGGGTTTGTCAGCTACGATCTGTACACGAACACACCAGAGATGCCAGTGATGAAGCCAGCCTGGATCATCGTCACCATCTTTGCTTGCCCAATTGCCTTGTTCCTCTACCTCATTGGCTGCCGCGAACCGCTGACAGGTACTCACGAACAGTTCGTTGCCCCCATGTGGAAGCAAGCACTTGGCTCAACCATCCACTGCGTGGCGGGGGATGGATTGGGGATCGTGGTTGCGGCGGTTGTCACCAGCTTGCTCGGCCTGCCAATGGGTATAGACCTGATCGTGGAGTATGTGTTTGGCTTCGGCTTCGGTCTACTGATCTTCCAAGCCCTCTTTATGAAGGACATAATGGGCCTCACCTACAGGCAGGCTGTGCAACGCACGTGGTTGCCAGAGTTCATCTCGATGAACGCAATGGGTGGTGGGATGTTCCCCGTCATGGTGATCCTGATGAGCAGAGATATGCAGGCCATGGAGCCGACCAGCCTCCACTTCTGGGGCGTGATGTCACTCGGCGTGATTGTGGGCGGTATCATCGCCTTCCCGGTCAACTACTGGTTGGTGGCGAAGGGGCTGAAGCATGGTATGGGGACGCAGCGTTCGCTGGGGCGCGGCGGCCATGTTGCAGGTGTGGAACGCACCCTTGTTGCCGAACGCAGCGGCGAAGTACCAGAAGCTGGTGGTGTGCTGGATGTGCCAGCCATTCCTATCCCCCATGCACAACATATGACAAGCCGACCTACAGGTTAAAACAATATGGAGCGAAAGATGAACGACATTAATGGGATGCCAATGAACAATGCTGGCAGCGGTGGCGATATGCGGGGTATGGAGAAGGGGCCACGCAAACCAGCAGTACCACGCAGCCAACTGCTTGCTGGAGTGCTAATTACCTTGCTACTCCTGGCGGGCGGCATTGTGTTGGCTGGCAGCTTCGGTGATCTCTCGATGCGGAGTGGTAATAGCATGGGCAACATGGAGGCTTCGGCGGGCGACTGCAAGCCGATCAGTATGCCGGGTATGGTCATGGCTGGCGAATGTACGCCCACCCCAACGGTGGCAACCCCCAGCCCAGCCACGAACGGTGGTGCTGCCGAAGGCTGTAAACCGATCAGTATGCCGGGTATGGTCATGGCTGGTGAGTGTACCCCCACCCCAGCCACTGGCAGCA
>JBBROH010000084.1:0-16617 GCA_038229595.1 Chloroflexia bacterium
AAGCATTGATGATCGCCTGCCGCAACTGGCCTGCGCTGGCAGGTGCTGCTGGCAAGGTAAGCAGGGTAAGCAGGGCGTAGGCAGTCTCCTCGCGGCTGGGGCGAGCCAAGACACCCCAGCCCCCATCTAGCTGTTCGCCAAGCAGACGGGCGCGCTGTTCATCCTGCCAGAGGAGGCAAGCAGTCTGTTCGGCGAGCGGCAGTGCGCTGAAGGCCTCAGCAATCGCCAGCAAGGTATAGTAGGGCGAGACGTGCCACTTGTCGTGCAAGGGTTGGGTCAGCAGGTAGAGGGTGGCCTGCTGGCGGGCAGCTACCATGCGAGCGCGCTCGGCAGGCTCGCTGAACAGTGGTTCGGTAAGGGCCAACGCACTGATGGCGTGGGCGTTGGTAGTCAACGAGCCAGTGACCTCTAGCTGATAGGTGTGGAAGTGGCCCGTCTGCCGGTAAAAGTGATCGAGCAGCACGCGGCTGAGGGTGCGAGCCGCTGCCAACCGCCCAAAACGGACAGCCAGGTAAGCGGCCACCGCCGTGTCGTCGGCATCGGGGGCGAAGTGCGGGTTGCCGCCCACCCCCAGGCGCAGATCGTGGGCGGCCAGCAGGCGGTCAAAGCTGGCGATCAGGTGCGCGCTCTGCTCTGGGCGTACCTGCAAGGTGAAGTAGATCGACCAGAGACCGGCGAAGCTATCGAGCGGGGTGGTCGAGGAGTAGCCACCGTCGGCATTGCGGCTGGCGAACAACACGCGGCTGAGGGCTTGCGCTGTACTGGTGGGCAGGTGCGCCCGGCGCAGCAGGTAGGCAGTGGCCGAGGGTGAGGAGCCGACCAGGGAGAGCGGATTGAGGGTGCTGGCAAGTTGATGGGTGGCCTCCTCGCGCCCGCGCTGCTCCTCCAGGAACTCGGCGGCGTGCCACAGTTGGCTGAAGGCTGGTACAGCGAAGGCGTTGTCGGGGATCACTGCCAATTTGCGCTGCCAGCGGGCATGGATCGCGGGTGGCAGTTCGGGCAGCAGCAAGCCAAACTCGTGCAGCTTCCGCAGGTGGGTTGGCACCAGCAACTCAAAGCCCGCCAGGTCGCACTCGCTGATCGCCACATCGTCCCAATCTCCGAGGGCGGGGCTGAGGTAGGCTGCCGCCCGTGCAATGGGCTGCTCCAGGCTGTAGGCTAGCTCGTGCTGCGGTAGGCTGAGGAGGCTGCGCGTGACCATCAGGGTTTGTAGCAGGCGGTCGCTGGCGAAGGCAACCTGCCCACCCCAGCTACCATCCTCATGCTGGCGATTGAGTAGCCAACCGATCAGTTGTGGGTCGCCGTCGAGCATCGCCACCGCCGCCGTGTCGTAGGGCGAAGAAGTTGTCTGCGTAACCGCATCCTCTACAAAGTATGTTGCCATAAGGCCACCTCTCCTTTTAACTCACACCCTAGTTTAACCAAATCGCACCTGAAGGTCAAGGCTCTGCACTGGGCTGCGACTAATTGTGCCACGCTGCAAGGGGGAGCGTAGCCGCCAGCAGTACACAGCCAACGCCAAGAGGTTCTCAGCGCAGCTTGACAAATAACAGCCGACCATCTAGAATGCAGGACGTAGCTGCATTCATGCAGCACCCTCTGCCGTACCAATATCATTAGAGAACCACTGACCCGCTCGTGTGCGGCAGCAGGGGCGTAAGACTACGTTCGGGGTCTGAACAGAGGGGAGGTGTGGCGGGGAACACAATCGGCTTACCAACGACGATCCAGGTATTCCAGAGGAGGAAACAGTTTCGATGCAGAAGCATAACCGCAGCGTAATGACGCTCGTCGCGCTCTTTGCCATGATTACTATGGTGCTAAGTGCCTGCGACAACAACAGTACCAGCAGCAATGCCACTACCAGCAACACCCCGGCTGCCGCCAAAACCCCGGCTGCCGCTAACACCCCGGCTGCCGCCAACACGCAGGCCGCCAGCAATAGCAATGGCTCGGCAGCCACCGGCAAGCTGGAGATGTTCTCCTGGTGGACGACCGGTGGCGAGAGCGCGGGTCTCAAGGCAATGTACAAGCTCTACAGTAAGGATCGCCCGAATGTAGAGATCGTGAACCAGGCGGTCGCAGGGGCGGCTGGCTCCGACGCGAAGGCCGTGCTAAAGAGCCGGATGCTCGGTGGTGACCCACCGGACTCCTTCCAGGTTCATATGGGCCACGAACTGCTCGACGGCTATGTGGCCGCTGGTCAGGTAGAGCCGCTCGACGAACTCTACAAGAGCGAAGGCTTCGACAAGGCATTCCCCCAGGGCGTGCTAGACATCGTATCGGGCAACGGCCACTACTGGTCGGTACCAGTCAACATCCACCGCGCTAACGTGCTGTGGTACAACAAGAAGGTCTTCACCGATAACGGCCTCACTGCCCCAGTTACGTTCGACGACTTCTTCAAGGCCGCCGATGTGCTGAAGGCGAAGGGGATCACCCCGCTAGCCCTCGGCGACAAGGTGCCATTTGCCTCGGCCCACCTGTTCGAGACGGTACTGGTCGGCACCCTCGGCGCAGAGGCCTACAAGGGTCTCTGGGATGGCAAGACCAAGTGGGACGGCCCGCAAGTGACCCAGGCTCTCAACAACTTCAAGAAGATGCTCGGCTACATCAACAGCGACCATGCCGCTCTCACCTGGGATCAGGCCAACGATATGTTGATCGCGGGCAAGGCTGGCATGACGATCATGGGCGACTGGGTAGATGCTGACTACAAGGCGAAGGCATTTACTGACTACGGTTGGACGACCTCACCGGGAACCAAGGGGCTGTACGACGCTCTCTCCGACACCTTCGCTTTGCCAAAGGGCGCGAAGAACAAGGAGAACGCCCTTGCCTGGCTGAAGCTGGCCGGTTCGCAGGCTGGTCAGGATGCCTTCAACCCACTCAAGGGTTCGATCCCCGCCCGCATTGATGCTGGTAAGGGCGATTACGATGCCTACCTCCTGTCTGCCATTGCCGACTGGAAGAAGGACACCATTGTTCCCAGCGTCGTTCACGGCGCAGCAGCTAAGGACGGCTGGGCAACAGCTTACACCGACTCGGTAAACAGCTTCGTTACCAGTCTCGATGTGGACAAGACGCAGAAGGCTCTGGTGCAGGCCGCTGCCGACAACATGACGAGCAAGTAACTGGCAACCTGCTCCTCCAGGGGCAGACGAGTAGTAGCATGGTGGGGCTGGCTTTGGTCAGCCCCGCTTTCACTATCTAGAGGGAAGCACTGTTATGGAAGCAACTTCCAGCGTGCAGGCCAGCCCACAGCTGGGTCGCCGCCGCTTCAACTTTGACCGCGTTATCGCCATAGCCTTGATTGCTCCTTCGTTGCTGGCGATTGCGGTTTTCGTCTACTTCTTCATCGCCCAAACCGCCTACGTCTCGCTGGTGCGCTGGAATGATCTGCTGCCTGACTACACCTTCGTTGGCTTGAGAAACTACGACAAGCTGTTCCAGATCGAACGCTTCCAGGCCGACATGAGCAACACCCTTAAGTTTACCGTGGTGTTTATCTTCATCTGTCTGGCAGTAGGCCTCTTGCTAGCCAACCTGCTCGACCAGAAGATCAAGGGCGAGGCAATCTTCCGCAACATCTTTATGTTCCCGCTAGCGATTTCCTTCATCGTCACTGGTGTAGCCTGGCGGTGGCTACTCACCCCCTCCTCTGGAGTCAACCTGATCGGCAGCGCAATCGGTATCGTCGATATGAAGAACCCGCCTGGTTGGTTCACTGACCCCAAGATTGGCATCCTGGCGGTTGCGATTGCTGCCGTCTGGCAGACATCGGGATATGTAATGGCGATGTATCTAGCGGGGTTGCGCTCAATCCCAGACGAGATCAAGGAGGCAGCCCGGATAGACGGGGCGACAGAGTGGCAACTGTTCCGCCAGATCACCTTGCCCTTGCTGCAACCAATTACCCTCAGTGCCGTAATCATCCTCGGCCACATCTCGCTCAAGATTTTTGACCTCACCAAATCCATGACTGGCCCTGGGGCGGGCTTCTCGACCGACGTGCCAGCCCTGTTTATGTTTGAGACGACCTTCTCTGGTAGTCACTTCTCGCAGGGAGCCGCCATTGCGATGGTGCTGCTGGTAGTGGTCAGCGTGCTGATCATACCTTACCTGATCTACAACTTCCGAAGCGAGGTGCGTTCATGAGTGTAGTTCCCTACGAGCAGACACGCCGCCGTCGGATCACCCCTGGGCGGGTGGTCACCTACGCTGTGCTGGTTGGTTTCTCCATCTTCTACCTGATCCCCGTCTACGTGCTGGTGGTTACCAGCCTCAAGTCGTTCCGCGAGGTGAGCCTGGATCGGATGTGGAACCTGCCACAGAGCTTCAGCCTCGACAGCTTTCGCGATGCCTGGTTCGGCAACGAGGAGACTTCGGTCAGCGGTCTGGCTAGTAGCTTCTGGAACAGCATCGTGCTGACGGTACCAGCCGCTCTGATCTCGGCAGCGGTCGGCTCGATCAACGGCTACGTGCTGACCAAATGGAAGTTTCGCGGCGCAGACGTGGTCTTCCCCCTGATCCTGTTTGGGATGTTCATCCCCTACCAAAGCATACTGATCCCGCTGGTGCAGTTGATGCAGAATCTGCACCTTTACGGCTCATTGTGGGGGCTGATCTTTGTCCATGTGATATACGGTATACCGATCACCACGCTTATCTTCCGCAACTACTACGCCGGGGTACCAACCGAACTGATCGAGGCGGGGCGAATAGATGGCGCAGGGATCATCGGTATCTACCGCTATATCCTCTTTCCGATTTCACTGCCCGGCTTCATCGTCGTGCTAATCTGGCAGTTCACCTCGGTTTGGAACGAGTTCCTGTTCGCGGTAGTGTTGGTCAACACTCCTTCCTCGCAGCCAATCACCGTCGCGCTCAACAACCTGGCGGGCAGCTTCAGTGTCGCCTGGAACGTGCAGATGGCCGGGGCGTTGCTGGCCGCTCTACCGACGCTAGTGGTCTACATCTTCCTCGGTCGTTACTTCCTGCGTGGCCTGCTGGCTGGCTCGGTCAAGGGTTAGGCGGCAAGGAAGCCCTATTCGGCAAGCAAGGAAGCATCCCTCAGTAGTAAGGATGCTTCCTTTTCGTTGGTAGTTTGTTTTCACGAAAACAGTTATGACAAGCTGGCGGCCTTAGCTGTTGACAGATCAGGGCAGCTATGCTAAGCTAGACTGAAGAAGTATAATGTATAGGGAGCAGATGGGTGAGCAAGAAAAGCAAACAGGCGCATGAAGCAGCACGAATAGAGCAGAGCAGCGGCCCACAGGCGGAGCAGGCTCGGCAGATAGAGATCAGCCATCTGCACGACAACCCCTACCAGCCCCGCAACGAGATGAGCAGCGAGCGGCTAGCTGAACTGGCGGGGGTGATCAGGAGCAAGGGCTTTCAGGGGGTGCTAGTCGCCCGGCCCGACCCCGATCAACCAGGTTATTACCAGCTAACGGCTGGGCATCGGCGGCGCGACGCAGCGAGGCTGGCTGGTTTGGACAGCCTGCCAGTGCTGGTCCATCAAATCGGTGACGGCGAAATGGTCGAGTTGGCAATCACCGAGAACATCCAGCGTGAAGACCTCAGCCCGCTAGAGGAAGGCCATACCTACCTGCTGATGATCGGTGAACTTGGCTACACCCACGAGCATATTGCCCAGTCGGTGGGCAAGAGCAGGGGCTATGTAGAGAACCGTATTCGGGCGGCGCGTGCGCCACAGGATGTGCAGGAGCTTGTGCGCGACAAGCCGGATAGCGTACGCGCAATCGCTACGCTGGTCAAGATCAAGGACGATGGGCTGCGTGGCGAAGTGATATGGCAACTACGCAACGGCAAGCTGACCGTAGATGAGATCGCAGGCTATCTTGAGGAGCAGGGTGGGCAGCAGCAGAGGGCAGCAGAGCCGCTCCACAAGCAGGGCCGCCCCGCAAAGGCCTCCGACCCACTAGTAGAGGAGCGGGTCATGCAGAGGGTGGGTAGCGGCAAACTGGCGGTTGCGCTACGTAGTCTGCTGGGCTACCGCGCCACCCTCGCACATGGCCGTGAGCTATCTGAGCGCGAGCGAGCCTCGCTGTTCCAACTGGCTAGCCTGATGGACGAGTTGCAGGGTTCGCTCGACAACAAGTAGGCAGTTGAGAGCGACGAGAAGGAGGCTGGCTCCTGGCAGCTTCGGGCCTAGAGCATCTTGATCAACTCATCCATAGCCTTGCGTACTTCCTGCGCCTTTACCTTCACTGCGTCGCGCTCGTCGGGTGAGAGCCGCCCACGCTCTGCCAGCTTGCGGCTAGCGAAGTTGATCGCGCTGCTGAGCGGGCGATATGGGTCGCTAGCAGGCTGGGTACGCCGCTGGCTACGGCCACCTTCGTCCGAGCGACTGCCGCCGCGATGGGATACGTCGTACAGGCTCTGTCCCTGCTCAAGCTCAACCACCCGATTGCGGTTGACGTTGACCGTCTCACGGCTGAGGTTGAACAGTTCGCCAATGTCGCTGTCCGAATAGCCCATGTCGTGCAGCCGCCCAAAAGCGCGCCCCCGGTCGGCTAGCGAGAGGGCGACGATCTGGGTGTTGGAGAGGATCGCTTCCTCGGTGCCGTCACCATCAGTCAGCACTGTGGCGCGGATTTGGGCATAGCGGCCCGGCTCCTCCCCTGCCAACCACTTGTAGGCCGCCAGACGGCGGTTGCCCACCTTGCAGGTGAAGCGGTCGCCCTCGCGTACCACGGCGATGGCCTGTACCAACCCCTTGCGGCGAATGCTGGCAACCATCCGCTCAATCTCAGGCAGTTCGCCAGTGCGTGGGTTCTCCGGGTCGAAGTCGATCAGGTCAACCCGCAGGTAGACTTCCTTGATCTGTTGCGGCATACGGCTAGAGGTGGGTAGCGGTGTGGGCGGGGTGTACTGGCCGTCAGTAGGGCCGCCCTGCCCTACATCGGGGTTGAAAGTGAAGCGGCCCTTGCTCACTTTAGGCGGCATGGCTGGCCTCCACCTTCAGCGGTTTGATGCGTGCCTGCTCACTCATGTCGCTGATCTGCTCGCTGCTGTACACTCCTATGCGCCCCAATAGTTCTGCCGCCAGGTTTACGTAGTCGTCAGCGGCCTCGCGCACCTCACGGCGGCGACCGATGCCGAAGATACTGGTGCCAGCGTCTGGGCAGTCGCCATGCACTGTGTTCTTAGCGATGTAGCTGTCCAACACGTAGGGGCGTGCGTCGGGAAAGCTGGTCAGCATCGCCTTGACCTTGGCGTTCACCCGGTTGTTGGCCTCCACAAAGGTGCCGAAGATACCCAGCACTTGCAGGTTGGGGTTGGCCTTGCGCTGTACCTTCTTGACCTCTTGCAGCAGCATTGCCACGCCGTCGAAGTCGAGGATGCCCATCCGCAGGGGGATTACCAGATAGTCGGCGGCAACCAGGGCGTTGGTGTTGAGGATGCCCAGGCTGGGCGGGCAGTCGATCAGGCAGATGTCGAAGTTCTCCTCCACCTCACTCAACACCTCACTGAGCGCGTCGCGGCCCGTTGCATCGCGCTGCAACTCTGTCTCCAGGGCGGCCATGTTTTCGCTGCCGGGAGCCAGATAGAAGTCCTCAATACGAGTCAGCACCTCCGCTAGCGGGGCGATGCTTGCACCTTTGAGGTGATGATAGAGGCTGTCGCAGACAGTCAGCCTACCGTCGCCATAGGCACCCAGCCACTTGCTGCTATGCGTCTGTGGGTCGAGGTCAACAAGCAGCACGGTAAAGCCCATACGCGCCAGAGCCTCGGCCAGGTTGACCGATGAGGTTGTCTTCGCCACACCCCCCTTACGGTTCGAGATCGCTATCTTGATCATGTCGCCCCTCTCCAAAACTGTTAGATGGTCTAACACATATGCCGCCTGGTGACAACTAGCCACCTGCGCTGCACGATGCTGTATTCTACCACTGCGCCCCTGTTCTGTCAAAATGTGTTAGATAGTCTAACACTTTGCGGTGGATGAATGAGCGACGATTGACCATCGGGTACTCCCTTGCTGCCTACGCCAGCAGCGAGCAGGCATCGCTGTTGCCAGCCACCGAGCGTTCAGTCACAGAGTAGTAGTGCTAGCAGGGTGCAGTGCTTGCCCCCAACAGGTCAGCCAGGAGCTAGCAAGCAGAGGGTGAGGACCACCGCTAGCAGTGCATCGGCAGCGAGCCATTAGAGCGGCTGATCAGGTGGCTGAGAGTCAGTTCGTCCACTTTGCGCTACCGTCAGGTACAAGCGCAGGTTTACATCAATGTAAGCACAGCAGCAACGCGATTCGGTTATTGTGGCAAATTGGTGGAAAAACCCCTTGACTCTTATGGGCCAGATCACATAGAATCGGCACAGGCTATGTTACACATTTGTTGCATCGGAGGGACGAGGATGGACAGCAAGCAGATCGGCGCGGCACTGGCCCTGGTAGGCGTAGCAGACGAGGGTCTGAACGTGCGCGACTTCCGGGCGCAGTTGTCAGTCATCCTGGAGCAGTTGCCCCAGCACCCCGTCTGCCTGCTCAACGTGCGTAACCGGCCAACCGCCGTGTTGGTTGATCTGCGCGCCTACCGTGAGACGCTGGCGAAGGCCGAGGCTTACGACAGGCTGCTATTGGGAGGTTTGAATAGGGAGAATCGCCGCTTAAGCGGCACCGCCCTGGCCTGGGGCTAAAAGAAGGCAAGCAAAAACCCACTGTGTCGCCGCCAAGCTCGTCAGTGGGTTCTACCGGATAGAAGACGCTCCTTGCGGACGCGCCCAGCTTCGCTTTTGCTCTCTACTCAAGAGCATTATAGCACAGCCGGATTCTGATTGCAAGGGGTTATACACCTTTTTGCCAAAAATTGGCTGAAGGGCAAGCATAGAAAGGGCCATTTTCTGATGCTTACCGCTTGCAACCCTGCCCCGGATACGCTCCGGCAGGAACCGGGTGCTACCTTGCGCCCCCACGTCGCGCCGACTAATCAGCGCACCGCCCGCCAGATCAAGGCGCAACCCTTCTGCTGGCAGGCCGTCTCTGCCTTGCAGACGATCCGTGCTGTCTTCCAGAATCACCGCCGCATGGCAGCCCTCGTCCTCTATACTACCCTGACCGAGATCGCCTCGCAGCAGCGCACTCCTGGACAGGGCAAAACATCCTGCGCCTACCTTGCCGACCTCGCGGGCCTCAGCGAACCGACCGCCCGCCGCTACCTGCACGAGTTCGAGCAGATCGGCCTGCTCCGCATCATCCCTGGGGTTCACGCCGCGAACACCTACGTGCTGCTCGGCGATCCTCTGACCGACAGCTTGAGCAGCCCGCTGAAGCTAGCCGACGCACCCACCAGCCACGCCAGCCAGCCCACCGCTAGCAGTCGGCTGCATCAGGTGGAGAGCATAGGGCAGCGACATGGCTCCACTTTCCCTGCAACGGTGACGCAGCAGGGGATCGCTGCTGATCGCCCAGAGCCACCCAGGGGGATCACCGCTGATCGCCCAGAGCCACCCAGGGGGATCACCGCTGATCGCCAAGTTATAACAAGAGTCCTGAACAAGAAAGACGAACAACCAACAAACAGGCTGGTTGGTGAGCAACAGATTGACAATCAGCTAGCTGAGCAACCCACAGCCGCAGCCGATTACGCCCTCGCTGGCGAAGCGATCAACGGCCTGGTCAGGCTAGGGGTGCGCCGCAGCCTCGCCGAGCAACTAGCAGGCTGCCACCCACCAGCGCAGGTAGAGGGCTGGGTGCTGTACGCCCAGGCGACGGTAGGGCTGACCAACCGCGCTGGGTTCGTTCTTGCCCGCTTGCGGGCTGGTGACCAGCCACCCTGCCCTGCCCCCACCATCGGCGACTGGTTGCGGCAGCGGCAGGCAGCGACTGAGGAGCAGAGTACGCCTCCGCCAAACCCTGCGCCAGAGGCTGAGCCGCCAACCCCGATCCCGCCAACCGCCACCCCCGCTAGCGACGAGGCCCAGCTTGAGCAGGCCAAGCGCGTCTGGCTAGCAGCCCTGCCTGACCTTGAGTTGCTGGTTGGCGGCGATGCCTGGCAGGGCTGGCTAACCCATTGCCGCCTGATAGCAGTGGCGGGCGAGTGCTGGCAGGTCTGGCAGGTGCCGGGCGGCCTGGGTCGGGTGCTAGCCGAGCGTTGGGGCGCACAGATCGCCACCCTGCTCTCACATATCGCTGGGCAGAGGCTGCGCTTGCAGTTCGGTGGCTAGTTGCGCCGCCGCACTACCATGCTGATGCCCCCCTTTGGCCGCAGCGTCACCAACGGCTCTGGGCGCACTGCTTTGCCCTCGAACAACTCGAAGCGCACCCGCTGGGCAATGCTGGCGAGTAGCAGTTGTCCCTCTAGCATGGCAAAGCCGTTGCCGATGCAGACGCGTGGGCCAGCCCCGAACGGTAGGTATGCTCCCTTCGGGATCGCCTTTTCGCGCTCTGGCTCGAAGCGTTCTGGCTCGAAGCGGTTGGGGTTGGCGAAGTAGTCGGGCCGCCGCTGCATGGTGAACACATCCACCATCACCAGCGTCCCCTTCTTGATCGCGTAGCCGTCAAGCATGGTGTCGCACACTGCCACGCGGGGGATGAAGTGCGCGGGCGGATATAGGCGCAGGGTTTCCTTGAATACCTGGGTGGTGAAGGTCAGGCGCGGCAGGTCGGCAACCGTCGGCGTGCGGCCTTGCAACACCTCGTCTACCTCGGCTAGCACCCGCTCGTAGCGGCGAGGGTGGCGGGCCAGCAGGTAGAAGGCCCAGGAGAGCGCGTTGGCCGCTGTCTCGTGGCCTGCAATGAAGATGGTCATCAGTTCGTCACGAATCTGCTCGTCGTCCAACCCGCTGCCGTCGGCATCTTGCGATTGGATCAGCATAGATAGAAAGTCGCCCTGGTCACCCGGCTCCCTGCGCCGCTCCTCGATCATGCGGTAGATGATCGCGTTGAGCGTGGCCTGCGCCTGGCGGTAGTGCAAGGTGGCTGGCACTGGCAGGTAGCTAATGAAGGGGAAGAAGAAATAGCGGGTGACATATGCCATTGCGGTAACAATCGCATTGCCCAATTCCTTAGCCTCCTGGGTCACATCGCTAGAGAACATCACCCGGCTGATCACCTGCATGGTAATCTTCTGCATCTCCTGGGTGAAGTTGATAGTTGCGCCGTCTTGCCAGATCGCCTGGCGGGCCTCGGCTACCTCGGTCATCGTCTCAGCGTAGGCAGACACGCGCTGGTGGTTAAAGGCGGGCTGCACCAGGCGGCGCACCCGGCGGTGGGGCTTGTGCTGGCTGGTCAGCAGCCCATGCCCCAGTATCGGCTGGGCAAGACCTGTCACCTGGTCGGTCTTGTCATAGTCGGCCCAGTTGCCGACCAGCACTTCCTGTACGTACTCTGCCTTGTTCACCCTCACCAGCTTGATTGGGCCGAGGTTGATCTGGTTAATGTCGGGGAAGTCTCGCGCCTGCTGGTTGCGAATCCTGATCCCGTCCATAAACAGGGTGTGCAGGCTGCCCAGCAGCGGCAACTCAAACGGCCCAGGGATCACCTTCTTTACTAGCTTCGGACTTGTGCTGACCATCATCTTCTCCATTCGGTACACGCCAATTTGAACACCCGCTCGGCTCACCAGCAACAGAGGATGAGCCTATGCTAATTATAACAAACCTGAGCCGCCAACCAGCACTGCGCCAACCACCGCTTCAGCCATAAGCCACGATTGTTGCACAACATTGGCTTTAGTGGTACAATCAATTGTGGTTTATGCGAAAGGGGGAGCTATGCAGCCACCGTTCTGCGCCAAGCAAAGTGACAGCCTCGCGGGTGCCATCCGCGATGTTGCCTACAGCACCAGCGGGCGGCAGGTGTTGCGCCTGGACATCTACCCGCCGACAGCAGCCCACAAGCGACTGGCTCCGGTTATCCTCTATATACACGGCGGCGGCTGGGTGATCGGCAGCAAGTTTAGCTCCGTGCGCTCGGTGCCGGGGCTGCGGCGGCTGATCGGCAAGCTGCGGCGGCGCGGCTACCTGTTTGCCGCCCTGGATTACCGCATGATCCTCACCCACGCCTGGCCCGCCCCACTACAGGACATCACGGCTGCCCTCGCTTACCTACGGGCCAATGCTGCGCTCTACAACCTTGATCCTGCCCGTATTGCTCTGCTCGGCGACAGTGCAGGCGGCCACCTGGCGGCCCTCGTTGCCCTCAACGGCATGGCGGGCGAGATCAGAGCGGTGGTTGACCTGTTCGGCCCCAGTGACCTCAGCTACCTCAGCAGCATACCAGGCCTGGGCTGGCTGCTCCCCCACCTCTTGCGGAGCGAACGCAAGTTGACCGCCGATCTGCTACGCACCGCCAGCCCCATCAGCCACATATCACCCAGCAGCCCACCCTTCCTGATCGTGCAGGGCGAACGTGATCCGCTCGTGCCGCCAGCTCAGGCCCGTACTCTCTACCGCCTGCTGAGCGAAGCGGGGGTGGCCGCCCGCCTGATCATGGTCGAGAACGCCACCCATGCGCTGCTGCCACTCGGCTGGCCTCTGCGCCCCACCCTGCGCGAGATTGGCCGCGAGATCGTCGTCTTCTATGACTGCCACCTGCGCTGAGGAGTGAGCAAGATTGCCGTTCCACCTGAATCAAGCAGGCCGCCCTGTGTAGCATACATACCACCATCGGCGGATGCCAAACTGGGCCAGCAAGCGGTATAATGCCAGCAACTGACAAGAGGGAGCGCACAGATGTTGAGCATAGAGCGCGTGGGCCGCTACTACGGCACCCGCCCGATCTTCGAGAACCTCACCTGGCAGATCGAGCCGGGCGAACACAGCGGCCTGGTCGGGCCGAATGGGGCGGGCAAGTCCACCCTGCTGCGCCTGCTCGCGGGTCTAGATCGCCCCGACGAGGGCCAGATCATCGCCCGGCGCGGCCTCAAGGCGGCCTATCTCCCGCAGGAGGTGCCAGCCCCCGTCGGTTCTACCCCCCTCTCTATTGCATTGGAAGCCCGCCCCGACCTCAGCGCGATCAGTGCGGCCATTGAGGCTGCCGGGCAGCAGATGAGCCAGCCCGCAGTCTACCGCGATGCTACCCGCCTGATGCAGGTAGCCGACGAACACGCCCACCTGCTTGAGCAGTACGAGGAGCTTGGCGGCCCGCGGCTGGACAACGAGGCAACAGCCCTGCTCCGCAGCCTGGGCTTCAGCGACGACGAACTGCACGAACCGCTACCCACCCTCAGTGGCGGCCAGAAGAAGCTGGCCCACGTCGCCCGCTGCATCCTCGCTCACCCCGACTTGCTGCTGCTGGACGAGCCAGACAATCACCTTGACATGGCAGGCAAGGCTCGCCTTGAAGCGGTGATCCGCAACTTTCCTGGTGCGGTGATCGTCATCTCCCATGACCGCTACCTGCTGGACGAGACGGTAACGCAGATCGCCGAGCTTGAGGATGGCAAGCTCCTTCTTTTCCCTGGCGACTACTCGGCCTACGCCGTGCAGAAGGAGTTGCTGCTCGCCACCCAGCAGGCCAACTTCGCCGACCAGCAGAAGGAGATCAGCCACCTGGAGGATGCGGTCGCCCGCTTCAAGGATTGGGCCAGCCGCACCCAGGATAAGGAGAAGCTGATGCGGAAGGCGCGCAATACCCAGAAGCGGCTGGATCGCGTTGAGCGGCTAGACAAGCCAGTGCTGGAACGCCGCCGTATGGCCCTCGCCCTCCACCCTTCGCAACGTGGCGGCCAGAAGGTAGTCGAACTGCGTGGGGTCAGCAAGTCTTTCGTCGCTGAAGCAGGCAACGTCGCCGTTTTGCGCGACTTGCACGGGCTGGTGCGCCACGGCGAAAGGGTTGGCATCGTTGGCCCAAACGGGGCGGGTAAGTCCGTCCTCTTTCGCCTGATCCAGGGCCAGCTTGAGCCGACGGCGGGCAGCGTCTGGGTTGGCCCCAGCATTGCCCTCGCCAGCTATACCCAGGAACACCAGTCGCTAGACCCTGACCGCACGTTGGTAGAGACGATTCGCGCTCAGCAGGCGATGTACGAGGGGCAGGCCTATGCGTTCCTCGGCAAGTTTCTCTTTGGCTACGAACAGGCCAGCCACAAAGTCGCTACCCTCAGCGGCGGCGAGAAGGCGCGCCTGCAACTGGCTTGCCTGATGCTCTCTGGGGCCAACTGCCTGCTGCTCGATGAGCCAACCAACAATCTGGACATCCTATCCGCTGAAGTGCTAGAACGCACCCTCGCCTCCTATGCAGGCACGGTGATTGTCATCTCCCACGACCGCTACTTCCTAGACCGAGTGGTGGATCGCCTCTGGCTGCTCGAAGATGGCCGCCTGTACCAGTACGAGGGTGGTTGGAGCGAGTACGAGGCGCACCGCGAACTGACTGCTGCCTGAACTGCACTGCCTATTCATCTCCAAATCGTTCTCTGATCTTGCTAAAACCGCTTTAGTATGGTATATTCTACTTGGCAGATGTAGCTAGCCGTCCCCGTGCCACTGATCGTAGTTGCACGTAACGACTGGTCTTTCAACTTCGTTGTATGGCTAGCACTACAGCTTACTTGCGCACTGGCAAATGGAAGTGGAAAACAGCAGCACCGCCGCCGTTAGACAGGCTGTCGATGTTGCTTTTGCTGACTCTCCGCAAGGTGGGCGCGTCTTCATCGCCAGGTTTAAGCTCAATACTAACCCCCAGCTCCTAACTTGCAAGGGCGCGAGCGAGGAACCATTACTTGCCATACTCAGTGTTCAACGTGGTGGCCCCCAGGGCGACTGCTAGCACACCTATTTTGGTAAGGTAGTGGTAAGTTGACAGGGGTGGTAATATTACTGTGCGGGACAACTCGCACAGCGCGGTACCATCATGCGAGACGATGAAAGTCTAGCACTCATTCATTCGGTCATCGTGAGGAGAGAAACGATGCATAAAAGACGAACCCACGGTTCAACTAATCCCCTGGCGTGGCTAGCTGCCACATTCATGCTCCTGGCTTCGCTAGGCGCACTTAGTAGCAGCGCGGCGGCTGCCCCTGGCCCCGCCCTGGCGCAACCAGCCTCCGCTAGCTCCTCTGCCAGCACAACAGGCAGCCAGTCCGCTGCTCAATCCCCGTTCACCTGGCTAATCAACTTCAGCAGCAGGCTGACGGCCCAGCCCCCACAGAACGCGGCTGCTCTGCTCAGTTTGCTTTCTGGCGGCTCGGCTAAGGTGAGCAACAACCCTCCTGCCACCAGGCTGCTTAACGTCCCGTTCAAGCCCGCAGTCAAGACTGCGGGGATTGGGCCGAACGCTGGTGCATTCATCAATCTCAACCGTAATCCCACTCCACCAGCTTGTGTTCAGCCTGGTGGCACCGTCGCTTACAACTGGGTCCTTACTTACGACACCACCCCAGACTACTTCACCGTCGAAATCCGTGACCCCAGCAACGCCCTCATTGATGGGCCGTACGACTATCCACCGCTCAGCCCTGCTCCAGTGTTTGGCGGCTCACCCTACCTTGGTAACCGCACCTGGATCGTACCAGCGGGGGCCACACCGGGTGTCTACCGCATCCTCTCTCGCTACTTCTCGCTCGAAGTGGGCAACGAGGCTGGGGCAGACGTGACTTTCTTCGTCTGTGATAACCAGGCTAACCTGCGCCTGCGCAAGATGAACGACGTAGATGGTGTCGCTGGCACAACCGCAGATGATGTTCCCCTCAGTGGCTGGGTACTCTGCGTCACCTTCTCTGCCCCCTTCTCTGGTACCTTCTGCAGAGTCACTGATGTCAACGGTTATGCCAACTTCCCCAACATCCCCGCTGGCGGCGTTGTCGTCTCGGAGGTGTTGCAGCCTGGCTGGGTCAACACGGTACCAGGTGCTATCTCTGCGCCGCTAACCCTGCTGCCTGGTACTAGCACCGACTTCGTCTTTGCTAACCACAGCGTAGGCACGCCAACCCCAACTGGCACTGCCACCGGCACGCCCACCGCTACTGGTACTGCTACTAACACCCCCACCGCGACTGGCACGCCGACCAACACCCCCACCGCGACTGGCACCGCCACGGCCACCGCGACCGGTACTGCTACTAACACCCCCACCGCGACTGGCACGCCGACCAACACCCCCACCGCAACTAACACAGCCACGGCCACCGCGACCCGCACGGCCACTGGCACAGCCACCGCGACTGGCACTGCCACCAACACCCCCACCGCGACTAGCACAGCCACGGCCACCGCGACTCGCACAGCCACTGGCACAGCCACCGCGACTGGTACTGCGACCAACACCCCCACCGCGACTAATACAGCCACGGCCACCGCGACTGGTACTGCTACTAACACCCCCACCGCGACTGGTACTGCGACCAACACCCCGCTGCCGCCAACCGCGACTAGCACCGCCACGGCCACACCGACTGGCACTGCTACTGGCACGGCCACCGCGACCCGCACGGCCACTGGCACCCCCACCGCGACTGGCACTGCGACCAACACCCCGCTGCCACCAACTGCGACTAACACAGCCACGGCCACCGCGACTGGTACTGCTACTAACACCCCCACCGCGACTGGCACGGCGACCAACCCCCCTCTGCCACCGACTGCGACTAGCACCGCCACGGCCACCGCGACCCGCACGGCCACTGGCACAGCCACCGCGACTGGCACTGCCAC
>JBBROH010000085.1:0-16557 GCA_038229595.1 Chloroflexia bacterium
AGGGTCGCTCGTCTCATCAATGAACTGCATAGCAGGCAGGGTGACGGTACCCTGCCGCAGGTCGTTGCCCACCGGCTTGCCGAGGTCGGCGGTGGTACTCTCAAAGTCCAGAATGTCATCTACGATCTGGAAGGCCATCCCCAGTTGCCGCCCATAGTGGCCGAGGGCTTCTACGTCGGCTTCAGGCGCGTGGCTGATGATCGCCCCGATTTGGCAGGAAGCCTCAAACAGCGAGGCGGTCTTGGCGTAGATGCGGCTGTAGTAGTTCTCCCGCGCCTTCTCCAACGAACGCCCAGCGGCGACCTGGCCCAGTTCACCATTCATGATCGTCACCAGGCTGTCAGCGAAGATACGCACTGCCCGCAGCGATCCGCTTTGGGTGCAGAGGCTGGCAGCCTGGGCAAAGAGGTAATCGCCAGTGAGGACGGTTACGCCGTTGCTGAGGATCGAGTTGAGGGTTGGCTTGCCTCGGCGCACCAACGAGTGGTCAACTGTATCGTCGTGGACGAGGGTGGCGGTGTGCAGCAGTTCGATGGCGGTTGCGGCAAAGACCAGATGCTCAACGTCGTAGTCGTGGAAGCGGGCGGAGAGGAGCAGCACTGTGGGCCGTAGCCGCTTGCCCCCAGCGGTGATGATCGCTTCCAGCACGTCGGCGAGGAAGCTGAAGGGCATCTTTGCTACTTGACGCAATTGCTCCTCAACCAGCCCCAACTCTGGGCGCACCAGGGCGGCACGGCTGAGGGGGTTGCTGGCGCGGGTGTCGCTCTCGGCGGCAGTAGCGGGACTGGAACTGATCATGAGCTACCTGGCTTCCAGAACGCACCTCGTTGGTGCGGGCGATCTCGGTGGGGTGTTCATCCGCCCCTGCCCCTGATTATAACCGTCTATTCGATACTTTGTCAAGATATTCACAATCTTTTAGCTACAACAAAGCCGCCTCGTTGATGAGGCGGCAAGGCAGCGGCAAGTTGGTCAGCGGATGTAGGGGCTGGTGGGTATGATGCGGCTAAAATCTCGCTCCAGGCTAGCATCGCTCTCGTTGAGGCTCAAGTTGCGGATCACAGTGCGGCTAGCGGCAGCCATGAAATCATGCTCTACGCGATCCTGCTCGGTCGAAGCCTCCGGCGGGGTGTTGCGCTCAGCGGCGGCCTTTGCTGGCTGCAGGTTGAAGCGGGGCTGCACTGACTGCGCTGGCTGCGGCGTGACGGGGCTGGCAAGGGTTTGCACCACGCTGGTTGCTGACTGCCCGCCACCAGAAACGAGGAAGGGGGCCATAGAGGGGGCTGCAACTAGCAGGAGCAGCAATACTGCCAGCACACTCTGCATCGCGCGCGGCACCGGGAAGAACAAGTGGCCGTGATTGACCTGTATCTGGGTATAGCAATTACTGGAGCTGCGGTTGGCGGGCTGGGTAGGCAAGGGCTGGTTGGCGAGGATGCTATACTGCAACTTCTGCCATGCGTCAGCGGGTGGCTCGGACGCAGCTACCTGCCGCTGAATCGCATGGCGGATTAGCTGCTCGGTCACACCTTCTTCGGCAGGCAACTGCATCGCAGGCAGGCTATCAGATTGTTGGTTAGAGACCCTGCGTGTCATAGATAATCTCCCTGGTTAGCTCGGCCCCCGGTGAGGTAGCAACCGCGAACTCCTTCTCCAGACTGATACGCAACACCTGGCGGGCGTAGTGTAGGCGCGACTTGACGGTGCCAACCGGGCAATCCAGGATGTAGCTGATCTCTGGCAAGGAAAACTCTTGCAAGTAGTGAAGGACAACGACGACGCGATGCTTAAGCGGCAGCTTGTTGATCGCCCTTTGCAGGGTAGCACTAAGTTCACTGTGTTCGGCGGCCTGCTCTGGGGAGCGGCTAGGGTCGGCAAAGAGGCGTTCGGCAAGGTTCTCCAACGGCTCCAACCAGGAGCGGCGTTTCTTTAGCACATTGCAGCTAAGATTGACCGCGACTCGGTGCAGCCAGGGCGAGAGTGGCACATCGGTGTTGATCCGGTTGATATTCTGGTAAGTCTTGAGGAAGCAGTCTTGCAGCACTTCTTCAGCCGCCCCGCTATCCCGCGTGACCGCCAGCGCAGTACGGTAGATCATCCCCTTGTAGCGCATAAATAGCTGCTCGAAGGCATTTAGATCGCCTCCTTGCACGCGGATCACCAATGTAGCGTCATCAACGCTGCTTGCGCCAACCTGTGTGTCTGGCATATTGTTTTCCTGTGTGCGTGCTGACACAGACGAACCTGGGCGGCAGCCCTTCGGCACATTCGTGTCCACTACGATCCTCTCTCGCCTCAAACCCTGGGCGGCAGCGCAGAGTTACACACCATATACCGATGCTGGGCGGGATTGGTTCAATCTAAGGCTCTCTATTTAGCAGACTTCAATCCTGAATATGGGATTGCCATATGCTACCACAGGCGGTTGGCAGAGTCAAGTCTGGGCCAGGCAAGGTGAATGTTCGCGGTTGCGGCGACGAGGTGGTACTCCCGTGCCTGGAGGCACTCTTAGCGCGTCGGCTAGCTTGCTGATTTACTACGTGGGTGGCGCAGCGCATCGCCCGCGCTACGCAAGCGGCGGGCGGCTTCGTCCAGCGTTGGCTCGACTTTGGCGAAGCAGAAGCGGGCGAGGTGGCGGGCTGCTGCCCGGTCGCTCGCCTGGTAGAAGGCGGAGGGCGGGATGCAGGCCACTCCCACCTCGGTGGTCAGGTAGCGAGCGAAGGCTACGTCGTCGCTGAAGCCAAAGGCGGCGGTGTCGGCCATCGTAAAGTAGGTACCCTGCGGGGTGAGTGGGGTGAGGCCGCCAGCGGTCAGGGCTGCGGCCAGCTTGTCGCGCTTGGCAGCGTACATGGCTGCGAAGGCGGTGTAGTAGTCCCGCTCGTCCGCCTCGATCAGGGCGACAGCGGCTGCGACCTGGAAAGGGGTGGCGGTGGCGAAGGTAACGAACTGGTGGACGCGGCGGACGGCGGCGGTCAGGTCAGCAGGGGCAGTCAGGTAGCCAATCTTCCACCCGGTCAGGCTGAAGGTCTTGCCCGTGCTATTAACCGTTATCGTGCGTTCGCGCATCCCTGGCAGGCTCGCTAGCGCAACGTGCTGGTTGCCGTCGAACAGTAGATGCTCGTAGACCTCGTCGGCCACGGCTAGCACATCGTACTGCTGGCAGAGGGCGGCGATCAACTCAAGCTCGGCGCGGCAGTACACCTTGCCGGTCGGGTTGTGCGGCGTGTTGACGATCACCGCCTTCGTGCGCGGACTGAATGCCGCCCGCAACTCCCCCTCGTCAATGTGCCAGTCAGGGGCGTGCAGGGTGACATAGCGTGGCACGCCACCCGCCATCACCACGTCGGGCGGGTAGGCATCGTAGAAGGGCTGGAAGATTATCACCTCGTCACCCGGCTCGATCAAGGCCTGTAGCGTGCTGAACAGAGCCTCGGTTGCGCCGCTCGTCACCGTCACCTCGGCCTCGGCATCGTACTCTAGGCCATAGTGCCGCTGCAACTTTGCGGCAATCGCCTGGCGCAAGGCGAGCAGGCCGGGTGAGGGGGCGTATTGGTTTTGGTCGGCGTTGATCTCCGCCACCGCTGCCTGCTTGACGTACTCTGGGCCGGGGAAGTCGGGGAAGCCCTGGGAGAGATTGACGGCGTTATGTTCAAGCGCGAGGCGGCTCATCTCACTAAAGATCGAAGTGCCAAAGCTGCGGATGCGGCTGGCCGCGTGGTCGCTGATCATGGTGGCGCACCTCCTTGTGCGAAGGGTGATGGGTGATAACCTATTATAGCACGATCTCCCCTACTGCCCCTCGACCGCGTAGAGAGTGATGCGGCTGTCGCCCGCGATCAGGTTGTTAGCAAGCTCGTACTGCTGCACCGGGCGCAACCAGGGCGGCAGGCCAGCCATCTCCTGCTGCAACCAGCGCGGGTAGTAGAGCAGGTAGGTGACGTGTTGGGCGCGCAAGTAAGGCCAGGTGGCGGGCCAATCCTTGTAGCGGCCAAGCTGGGGGCTGCTGGTCAGGCCCACCACGTCCACCAGCCGCCTGTCACTGAGCAGGCCCAGTGCGCCCGCCGGTTCGACCGCCACCACTGCATTGGTGGGAGTGTGCGCTTGCAGCCAGCGGGCGGGCTGGATGTGCGCGGCGTAGATGTTGCCCGCCTCCACTGCGTAGCGGCTGCCTGCCCACTCGCGGGCGTGCCAGCCGCCGACCAGCACCAGCCCGGCCAGCACCGCCGCCGTCAACCAACCGGGAGTATCGACGCGCCAGTTGGTCAGGGCCAGGCTGAGCGCAGTCCTACCGATCAGCACGATGGTGACGAGCGGCAGGATGGGCAGCAGATAGCGGTTCTCCTGCCCGAACCAACTGAGGCTGAAGCTGAGGGCAAGGTAGTAAGCGACGATCAGGGTGGAAAAGAGGGCCAGCGTATGGGGCTGCTCCACCTTTGCCTGCCGGTTGGGCGTGTGTGAGCGGCGGAAGCGTTGCCAGCCCGCGACCGCGATCACCACCACCCCAGTAACGGCGATGCCAGCAAAGAGCAGCACCGTCAGCCAGTGGCCGTCTTGCCAGAGTTGCAGCGTCGCCTGGCCCAGCTTGCCGGGGCTGAAGGGGCGCACCTTTGCGTAGAAGCTGCTGGGCAAGGGGCGGCCATAGCCAAGATAGTAGATCGTCAGCAGCAACCCCGTCAGGCCAGCACTGCCCGCCAGCAGGCGCATCGCTCCACGCCAGGGCCAGCGACCGAGCAGCGCAGCCGCAAAGACCACGCCGAGGAAGACAGCAGTCAGCACTAGCAACTCAGGGCGCGCCCAGGGTAGCAGACCAATCGCTAGCACCCCCGGCCAGTCCCCCTCATAGCGGAGATCACGCAGGTCGCGCAGGAACAGATGGCAGGCTAGCAGCACCATCGCCAGTGAGAGTGGCAGTTCGAGGCCGGAGAGGGCGGCCCAGATTACTTGTGGGTTCAGCAGCACTGCCAGCGTGCTGATCACCGGCAGCAACCGCCCAGTCGCGGGCAGCAGCGGGCTGATCACCTCCTGCGTCAGTCGATAGCTCAACCAGGCGGTGAGAGCCAGCAGCAAAGTCCCCAGCAGGTAGGCACTGCCCACCGCCAGCGTCAGTACGTCGCTGCTGAACAGGCGCAGCAGCAGGCGGGCGGGGAGCAGCAACAGATACCAGAGCAGGCTGGTAACGCCGCCACTCTGTTCGCCAGGGTTGTACTGGAAGAAGTGACCTTCACTGGCGTAGCGCACGTAGTTGCTATAGATGTAGCCGTCGTCAATCGGGAAGCCGGGAACAGCCAGTTGCGGGTTGAGGAAGCGGTTAACCCGCAGGTAGATGACCACCAGCAGCAGGCTAGCGGCTAGCAAGGCAAGATAGAGGGTCGGCCCGCCAGCCCGCAAGTCGGCATAGACTCTGCTAGCCCGCAGGTGGGTACGCGCACGTTCGCTCATGCTGCATTATAGCATACCGCCAGCCAGTAACAGCAACTGCGGCTTTGCGTTACACAAGGGCAGAGATCATACATTGGAGAGAAGTGAGATGGAAGACCAGGTACAAATACCGGCTACTCCCCCCCCTAGTGGCCCGAATGTGCGGCGGGTGATGGCCTATACTGCCGCAGTGGGGGCGACTTTGCTCGGCTTCTACCTGCTCTATCGGGTGTTGTCGATCATCGTCCTCTTTTTCTTCTGCATCATCATCGCTACTGCCCTGGAGCCGCTCGTCACCCGCCTGCGGCATGGCCCATTTAGCCGCATCCAGGGCATCATTGTCATCTACGTGGTCATCTTCGCGATCATCGGCGGCATCATCACCCTGACGGTGCCAGTGGTCGTCAATGCCGGTTCCAGCTTCGTCAGCGAGCTACCCAGCATTCAGCGACGGGCGGTAGATGAGATCGGCAAGTGGGGCCACAACATCTTCACCGACCAGGCGACCGACTTCATCCGCAAGTTTGACTTCAGTCAGGTCAGCAAGGGTTCGGGAGCCGAGGGTATGAGCCTTGCCCTGGACGCGGCCAGCTTCGTCTTCCAACTGGTAATCGCCTTCGTGCTGATCTTCTACTGGCTGGTCGAGCGGGTGACGATCAAGCGCAGCCTCACCTCTTACTTCAGCACCAATACCGCCAGCAAGATACGCCGCGTCTGGGACGACATCGAGGAGAAGGTGGGGGCGTGGGTGCGCGGCCAACTGTTCCTCATGATCTTCATCGGGGTGGCAGCAGCTATCGTCTACACGCTGATGGGTCTGGAGTATGTGCCAGTGCTGGCCTTGATCGCCGGGCTGTTTGAGCTTGTACCAGTGGTCGGCCCCTGGTTGGCTGCTGTACCAACCATCGTGATCACCATCACCTACAAGCCAGAGATGCTGGTCTGGGTACTGGTCTACTCGGTAGTAATCCAGTTGTTCGAGGGCAACTTCCTCGCTCCCCGCGTGATGGGTGAGACGGTGGGGGTTAGCCCGCTACTGGTGCTGGTTAGCCTGCTGATTGGCGAGACCATCGCGGGGGTGACGGGCGCGCTGCTGGCGGTGCCGCTGGCCGCTGCGATCCAGGTGACGATCCAGGACATCCGCCGGGTCGCCGCCGAGGAAGTGGGTGAGCGCAAGGTGATCGAGCCGCCCGGCAGCCCCAACGTCAGCGGCACAGTAACAGTAGTGGAGGGCGGCACGAGTAGCACCACCAACGGCCCGCTCTTTGGCGAAGAAGCAGCCAAACCAGAGAAGACAGAGGTCTCGGCCTAGAACTGCACGCGATCCACCTCTGCTGCGTGGCCTACCTGCGCCCGCGCCTCGGCCATGACGAAGATCGAACCAGTGCAGCAGATCAGGTCGCGTGGCCCCGCCAATTCCTGGGCCAGCCGCAGGGCATCCGTCACGCTTTCGGTGATACGAAGCACAGCAGTGGGGTTGGCAAGGGCAGCAGCGGTCGCGAGACTGGCTGGGTCGCTGGCCCGCAGGTGGCGGGAGCGGGTGACGATCAGCACAGCAGCAAGCGGCGCAAGGATGGTGACGATCTCTGCTGGGGCGTGGGTCGCGCTGGTGCCGAGGATCAGGATCAGCCGCTCGTAGGCAAAGAGGTCGCGGTTGCCCAGGTCGTCGCGTAGGCGCAGGGCGGCATCTGGGTTGTGTGCGCCGTCCACCACGAGCAGGGGGCTGCCTTGCTGATCGGCTAGCACCTCCAACCGCCCCGGCCAGTGCGCCCCCGCCAGGCCCACCTGCACTGCGCTCAGCGAAAGCTGTGGCACGGCTAGCAAGGTGGCGGCAACGGCAGTAGGGGCGTTGTCGCGCTGATAAGCACCCAGCAACGGCAGGCTGACTGCCAGCGGCGGCAGGTTCGCGCCCGCTATCGGGAAGTCGGCAGCGAAGGCGAGGCTGAATTGCTGGCTGGCCGCCGCTCTCTGCCCAGGCAGGCGCAGCAGCCGTTCGCTGCCCGCCACGATCCAAAGTTCTTCGCCAACATGGGTGAGGGGGGCTTCGCGGATGTCGGCTACCGCGTCCAGCACCAGGCGCACCACGTCAACCTGTTGGCTGCTGACGGCGGGGGTGTTCGGCTTGATTATCCCAGACTTCGCGGCAGCGATCTGGCTCAGGGTCGTTCCCAACACGTCCATATGGTCGAGACTGATGCTGGTGAGGACGGCAGTGGCTGGGGTAACCACGTTGGTCGGGTCGAATGCGCCGCCAATACCCGTCTCTACCACCACCCAATCTGGCTGCTCGGCGGCGAAGTAGAGGAAGGCCAGAGCAGTCCCCCACTCAAACAGCCCCGGCGTACCGAGGTCGGGGTACTGCTGCTGCAAGCTGGCAAACAAGGTGGGGAAGCGTCTGACGATAGCGGCCAGCTCAGCTTCCCCGATCAGCCGGTCGCCAATACGGATGCGTTCGCGGTAGCTGTGGATGTGCGGTGAGGTGTAGAGGCCGACGCGGTAGCCAGCCGCCATCAGGATGCTCTGGATCAGCCGCGAAGTGCTACCCTTGCCCTTCGTTCCCGCTACGTGGATGCTGCGGAAGCGGTTTTGTGGCTCGCCTAGTAGAGCCATTAGTGCGCTGAAGCGGTTGAAGCTGAGAGCAGTGTGAGTGTCGGCCTTGCCACGCATCAGCCGCGCAAAGCTGTAGAGATACTCTATCGCTGCATCATAGTCCATCGCGCCCCGCCTCTGCTGGGAGTTGGCTGTTCGCCACCACTATTCTACACCATCCCACCAGCCAGCGTGCGCCCTGCGCTGATCATTCTGGCAGCAGCGACCAGCCGTTGGCGGTGGCGTGCGCGGCCAACCGCCGGTCAGGGGCGACGGCGGTGGGGTGGCCGAACAGGGAGAGCATAGGGATGTCGCCACCACCATCCGCATAGCAGTAGCTGGCCTGCCAGTCGGGAGTCAACGACTCGGCCTTGAGCAGCCGCTCCAACCCTTCGAGCTTGCGCCTGCCATAGTTGACCCCGTGCGTGAGGCTGCCAGTGTACCTGCCGCCCACACTGTCGAGGTCGCTACCAACCGCATAGTCGATGCCCAGTTCGTCGGCCAGCACGCGCAGCAGGTCTGTCCAGGTGCCAGAGACGATAGCGGTGCGGCAACCCTCGGCCTGGTGCTGGCGCAGCCTGGCGATCACACTCCCACGCAGCAGCGGCTTGATGTGGCTCTCTACCATGTAGCTGAAGTGCTGCTGGCTGGCGGCTACCTCATCGCCGCGCAAGAGGTCGCGACTCATGTTCGTCTGCCAGCGTTGCAGGAAAGCCACGTCGTCGATCACCCCCAGTTTCCTGAGAAAGTAGAAGGGAACATTGCGGACGAGGAAGGAGCGAATCTGGCTGCGCTTCAACCCCTGGCTGGCATAACTCTGGGCTACCACCCGCCCACTCTGGCCCTTGATCAGCGTGCCGTCAAAGTCGAAGACTGCCAGCTTGACCAGCCCGCTACCATCCGCTCTGGAAGCAAGGTTGTGGCGTTCCTCCTCTACTCCCTTGTGGGGGCGGGCGGGGTGGGAGTAAGTCACAGGGTGGCCTCCTCTGCCTGCTGGAACTTCGCCAGCAACTCTGGGGGGATCGGGATCGGGCGCAGCGTCTCGTTGACGAAGCAGCCCGTCTGCCGCGCAACCGCGTGCAGCGTCTCGCCGACGACGAACTCTGCCGCCAGGCTGAAGCTGGTCTTGCCATACTCGGCGATCCACATTCGGCCCAGCGGCTGGTCGAACAGGCGCAAGGGTCGTTTGTACTCGATCTCGGTCTTGATCAGGATGGGGCCGATCCGCTGGGCGATCTGCGCCTCCAGTGGGAAGTGGATCGCCAGCGAGTGCAGACGCAGGTCTTCTAGCCAGCGCACGTAGACGATGTTGCTGACGATGCCAGCGTAGTCAATATCGTAGGTGCGGATCGGGATCGCCATCTCGACCGCAAGCGGCCTGCCGCTGGTTGGTGTACTCACGACTGCTCCTTTTCAACTTGTAGGGTTTGGATGTAGTGGTGCAGGTGGCTGGCGGCTCTCTGCATATGAATAGGGTCGGCGTACAGCTTACTGAGCATCAGTGCGCCTTCCAGGGTGGCGATCACTACGCTGGCGAGGGTATCGGGGTCGCAGGTGGGGCGCAACTCTCCTGCTGCGATACCGCGCTCTATCACGCGGGCTACCATGCTTTGCAAGCTGTGCATCGCTGCCTGCGCTCGCTGACGCAAGGCGGGGTGGGCATCGTCGCTCTCGATAGCACTGTTCATTACAGGGCAACCGCCAGCCAGGAATGGAGCTTCTACGTAGTCACAGAAGCCCTGGATGATCGCTGCCAGACGATCCACCGCCCCCCGCTTGTCGCGCAGGCCAATGATGAAGTGCTGGCGAATTACAGCCACCGCGTGGTCGAATGCCTCCAGGGCAAGCTGTTCCTTGCTGGCAAAATGGTTGTAGAGACCACCCTTCTGCAAGCCGGTTGCCGCCATGATCTCGGCCAGCGGCGTGCTGAAGAAGCCGCGCTGGTTGAGCAGCGGGGCAGCCTGCGCGAGGATGCGCGCCCGCGTCTCCGTCCCCTTAGTCATTAGCTACACCCCCTTGCCAATTACAAACCGCTCGGTCTGTTTTCGCATTATAGCATAGGCACGCTGTTTGCACAAGCGGGTAGGCACAGGTGAATGTGCAAGATTGCAGAGAGAGATCGACTGAGTTGAAGACAGCTTCGGGTGCGTCAGGGCGGTTGGTAAAGCACCCATACGCAAGAACCTGGAAACGCAGCCAGTGGCTTGACCAGCTTTGGGCTGGCGTGCTATAATCAGGCCATAAAGTTGTGATCATTATTGCAAACAACCCAGCAGCACCATAGCCCGGTGCTGCACCTTTAGAGGGAGACAAACCAGCAATGTCCAGCCCCAACCAACAACTCTACTGCGCCCGCTGTGGCACGCCAGCTATCCCTGGCGAACGCTTCTGCGGCGAGTGTGGTAACAACCTGACCGCCCCAGGCAGCCTCAAGACCACGCCGGGGGCCAGCCCCAGCCCGACAGCAGCCCCAGCAGGCGAACCCTCGCGCTTTGACCCACCCCCAACCAACATTGCTGCCAGCCAGCAGCCTGGTATCCCCACCCAACGGATGCCCCAGGGCGGGATGCCCACTGGCTACCAGCAGGTTGGCTACGGCCAGCCGCCAGCCGCCCCCCCAGCCCGTAAGGGCAGTAGCCCCCTACCTGCGATTATTGGTGGCGTAGGGCTGCTGGCGGTCGCCGCGATCCTGGTCGTGGTCTTCGTGGTCAAGCCGGGTGGCGGCAGCAGCAGTGCGACTGCCACCCCCAGTGCGCTTGCCCTGGCGACCGCAACCCCCGGTTCGCTTGCCCTGGCGACTACTGCCCCTAACGACAGCACGGTAGTCCCCGACCGCCCAACCTTCGTCGCTATCAGCAAGGCCACCGCCACCTGGAGAGTAGCGGGGAGTACGCCCGCCTCTACGCGCCCAACCTTCGTCGCTATCAGCAAGGCCACCGCCACCTCAGGATCAAGCACCACTGACAGCGGTGATGGCAAGAGCCTGGTAGACGGCACGGCGCGCACCATGCGGGCGATGTCTGGCTATCACCTCAAGATCAACGCTATGATCAATAGCACAGCCACTGCAGGCGGCCAGAAGCTGCTAATTGAGGGTGATTTCGCCAAAGACAAGTCGCAGTATGATTTTGCCGTCGGCAGCCAGAAGGTTAAGGCCCGCTCGCTCGGCACTGACACCTACCTCAGCCTCGACGATGGCACCACCTGGAGCAAGAGCGACGCTGGCACTGGTGTGGAGTTCTTCACTCAAATCTTCGACCGCGACACCTTCGCCATTGGCTCTGACGACAAGCTGGAGATGATCGGTGAGGAGAATATTGAGGGGGTTAGTACCCGCCATGTGCGGGTCAACAGCACGGGCGACCGCAGCCTGCTCGGGACGGGCTACACTGGCACCAGCGACTTCTGGATCGCCGATGACAGCAAGTATGGTGACGTTGCCAAGCGCGTAGACCTCGATGTAAACAACAGCAGCGACGGCAGCAACACCAACATCAGCGTTATCTACAGCCAGTACAACAAGTCCTTCAGCGTAGAGAAGCCGACGGTCAAGTAGACCAGCCCAGTGGGCAAGCGCATGATGGAGCGGGGCGATTGTCCCGCTCCTTCTTTGTGCCAGCCGCTTTGTGACCTGGCAATTGACAAAGGGGCTGCTTTTGTGATATAAATTGCAAGCGAACGAAATCCTGTGCGGCCTACTGCCCTGGCCGCCTTATTTGTATAACCAGGTAATAGAGAAGGAGTCTCATGCACACAACTGCGGTAGGTAACTACCCCAAAATCGGCAACCGCCGTGAGGAGGGGCAGCAGACAGGCGCGCCCGTCGCCTTCAACCCCAATGCCACCTCGATCACCACTGCGACCGCTACCGAGATCGCTACCCTACCCACCAACCTGCGCCGCGCAATCGCCCTCTTTGACGAGGGCAAGCTGACCGCCGAGCAACTTGCCGAGGTCAGCAGCAACGTCACCACTGTGGTGATCAAGGAGCAGGAGGCGGCGGGTCTCGACCTCGTAACCGACGGCCACATCCGCTGGGCCGACGACCAGACGTACCTCGCCAACGGCATTGAGGGCTTCACGGTCAGCGGCCTGATCCGCTACTTCGACAGCAACACCTACTACCGCCAGCCAGTCGCCAGCGGCAAGCTGACCCGCAAGGGTTCGATCCTGCTCAAGGATTACCAGTACGCCGCCTCGGTTGCCAGCAAGCCGGTCAAGGTCTCCTGCGACGGGCCTTACACCCTCGCCCGCCTCAGCCAGGACGAGTTCTACGGGGGAGAGATCAAGGCTATGGCCCTCGACCTCGCGGCGATCCTCAATGCAGAGGCAAGGGAACTGCTCGACGCTGGCTGCCCGCTGGTGCAATTCGACGAGCCTAGTATCCTCCGCAACAAGGGTGATTGGGAGTTGTTCAAGGAAGTAATGGCCCGCCTGACCGAGGGGCTGGATCAGGCTAAACTGGCCCTCTACACCTACTTCGGCGATGCGACGGGCCTGCATGGTTACTTCGATCTGCCCTTCGCTATCTTCGGCCTCGACCTCACCCCCACCTACGGCAAGGCCAACTGGGGGCTGATCAACGAGTTCCCCCAGCACAAGACGCTGGCCGCTGGTATCGTGGATGCGCGCAACACCAAGCTAGAGAGCGCAGAGCAGGTTGCCGAACTGATCGCTCGCCTGCCAGAGAACATCAACCGCGAAACCCTCTACATCAACCCCAACTCTGGGTTGGAGTTCCTGCCCCGTGAGCGCGCTCAAGAGAAGCTGGCGAACATGGTCAAGGGCGCGAAAGGAGTGCAGTAAAAATGGCACAAGGACTTTTGACTACAAGCGTAGGTAGCTTCCCCAAGCCAGCTTACCTGCTAGAGGCTCGCAACCGCTTTGCCAAGAAGCAAGTTACTGCCGAGGAATTGGCCGAGCTTGAGAAGCAAGCTACCCGCGAGTGGATCGACTTCCAGGAAGAACTGGGTATTGACATCCTGGTTGACGGCGAGATGTACCGGGGCGACATGGCGACCTACTTCGCCGAGAAGCTGGCTGGCTTCGAGATCAGCGGCCTCGTTCGCAGCTACGGCAACCGCTACTACCGCAAGCCGGTTGCCGTTGGCCCAATCCAGTGGCGCGAACCGATCAGCGTGGAGATGTTCAAGTACGCCCAGGGGTTGACCCAGAAGCCGGTCAAGGGGATGCTGACTGGCCCATACACGATGATGGATTGGTCGTTCAACGAGTACTACGCCGACCGCGAGGCTCTGGCGATGGCTTTGGCCGAGGCGATCCACCAGGAAGCGGTTGAGTTGGAGCAGGCTGGTGCGCTCTACATCCAGATCGACGAACCCGCTGTCTCTACCCGCCCCGAAGAACTGGAACTGGCGATCAAGGCGATGGCGGTGGTCACCAACGGCCTCAAGGCTCATACTTTGACCCACATCTGCTATGGCGACTTTGAGAAGATTTACCCGCGGATGTTGGACATTCCAGTAGACCAGATCGACCTTGAACTGGCGAACAGCAACTACGACCTGCTAGAACTTTTCAAGCAGAACACTTTCACCAAAGCTATTGGCCTGGGTGTGGTAGACGTACACCGCCACACGATGGAGACGCTGGAAGAAGTGAAGGAAGGCATCCGCCGCACCCTGGAAGTGATCCCAGCCGAGCGCATCTACGTTGACCCCGACTGCGGTCTCAAGACCCGCACGGTGGAGGAGGCGAAGGAGAAGATGCGGATCGTCGCCGAAGCCACTCGCCAGGTCAGGGCCGAACTCGCCCGCTAGGAGCTAGCCCATGCCCCAGAGCGTAATCATCTACACCCGCCGCGACTCAACACGCAGCGAGGCAGTCCGGAAGCAATACCGCAAGAAGAACGTAGTCTTTGAGGAGCGGGCCATAGAGAAGAACCGCCAGTGGGCTGAAGATGCTTTCAGCCTGAGCGGCCAGCCTGGTCTACCTGTGATCGTCGAAGACGGACGGGTGCTGATCGGCCTCAATGGGGAGACCGACTAGCCAGCCCTGGTAAGCAAGGGCAGCCTAAAGCAGAACGTCACCCGTCCGCGCATCGCAGGCGGCGTGGCGTTCTGCTTGTAAGGTCAACGGTCTCCAACTACCGCTCCTGGATGATCCGCAACTGCCACATCTGGGGGCGGAAGGTGGCGATCAGCGCAACGAACACGAAGCAGACGATAGCCCCCACGCCGAGGGCTGCTGGTGCGCCAAAGTTCTCCGCCACCGCTCCGGCCTGGATGCTGCCGAAAGGGACGAGGCCCATGTTGCAGAGTGTCCAGATGCTTAGCACCCGCCCCCGCAACTCGCCAGGCACGGTAGACTGCAAAATAGTGTTGCCGTTAGCCATGAAAGTGATCATCCCACCGCCTTGCACCACCAGGGCCAGCATCGAGAACCACATCTCCTGCGATTGCGAGAAGGCAAATAGCGCAACCGAGAAGGTGAAGAAACCGAGAACGGCCAGCCGCCCCTTGTTAGGGTAGTCGCTCATCCGCGCCAGGGTCAGTGCGCCAGCGGTTGCGCCCACCCCCATGCTGGTCATCAACCAGCCCTGCCCTCCAATCCCCTGGTGCAGGACATCGCGGGCCATCACTGGCATCAGGGCAGCGTAGGGGAAGGCGAAGATGGTTAGCATCCCGGCCATGCCGACGAGGGTAAGCAGGTCGGGGTGCTGACGCAGGTAGCTGAAGCCTTCGCGCAGGTTCGCCAGCGCACTACCAGTTGCCAGTTTCGGCTTGGCTACGGCAGGGATGCGTAGGATCAGCAGCGAGGCGATCACCGCCAGGTAGCTGAGACCGTTGACCAGGAAGCAGCCCGCTAGCCCCACCGCCGCCGCCAGCAACACGGCAATCGTCGGCCCGATCAGGCGGCTAAGATTGAACTGGGTTGAGTTGAGGGCAATCGCGTTGGTCAAATCTTCCCTACCCACCAGTTCGCTCGTCAGCGACATATAGGACGGCGCGTTGAAGGCGGTGGCGGTGCCAATGATCGAGCTAAGGGCAATAATGTGCCAGATATTGATCATCGCCCCGAAGGTGAGCAGCGACATGATCAGGATGCAGGCCATCATCACCGACTGGGTAAGCAGCAGCACCTTGCGCTTCTCCAGCCGGTCGGCCAGCAGCCCTCCTGCCAGGCTGAACAGGAGGATGGGCAGCGAATTGGCGAAGCTGACCAGCCCGACCATGAAAGGTGAGTTGGTTAGTTGGTAGACAAGATAGCCCTGGGCGACATTCTGTATCCAGTTGCCAATATTCGAGGTGAACACCCCTGTCCAAAAGAGGCGGTAGTTACGGTGGCGCATCGCTCGGAAGGTTTCGGGCAGCCACAACCAGTCGAGATCATCCTTTAGCCCATCGCTAGCCACTTTAAGCGCGACCGGCTCTAGTTTAGCAAGCTCCAAAGTACGTTCAGCAACAACTTTCATAAGATATATGTCTAACCCCCCGAAAGGATTATAACGCAGATGGTGGCTAGATGCAAGTTCCGGGCCGTGACAGCCAGCGTCAACCACTCGCCCAGGCGAAGTTACCCTGCTTCAGCCAATCTGCCGGGTAGAAACAGGCCAGCTAGCCGCCCTAACCAAGCAGCAGGTCGCGGCGGGCAAACAGATAGCGGGCGAGAGCAAGGCCACCGACCACATAGGTGAGGGCGGCTGCGACTGCGATCCCCGTCCAGGGCTGGAAGTGCGCCGTGCGGCAGAGGTCGTAGAGGACGAGGATGGGAAAGAGGAGCGCGCCGAAGGGCTGGCCGACCACCTTCAGGCTGGCGGGCATATCGGGGCTGAAGCTGTAGAGGCTGAAGGCAACCAGGCTAACCAGCAGCAGCAGCAGCCAGCGTGGACTAACCAGCGGCATTACCAGGGTAGTCAGGGTGGCGACCACCGCGCAAGCGAGCAACATCGCCAGCCCCGCTAGCAGCAGCACCAGCACGCTGCACCAGCCCAGTCCCAACGTCTGGCCCAGGCTACCGAGCGCGGATTGCATCTGCACGAGGGCGACATCGAGGCCACGAGGGCGCACCAGGGCAAGGTACTGGAAGCCGAGCAGGTAGCAGGTGATCCCGCCCCAGAGCAGCCAGATCGGCAGCATGGCCGCCAGCAGGTTGCCGAGCAGATAGGGGGTGCGCGTCCGCAGGCGGGCGATCACCGGGTAGGCAGTGTGCTGCGCCGCCGCCCGGAAGACAAGGCTGGTCGTCAGCACCGTCTGCGCGATCAGGTAGCCACCGATCATCGTGCCATAGAAGTCCACATCGGCCTTGTAGCGGTCTTTGAACAGGAAGGTGATGACAGCAATAGCGGGTAGCAGAGCAAGCAGGAATTGCCAGCTACGTAGTTGCTTCGCCAGGGCGTGGTTGGCGATCAAGCGGGTTTGGCGCATCATCGGCGGCTCCTCCCTTTGCCCAGCGGCTCAAGGAAGCGCGCTTGCCCGTTGCCGGGGGTGGGCGGTTGAGCGGCAGGCTGGCGATAGCTACCGCGACTCACTTGCAGGTAGAGTTCCTCCAGTGTACGGCGCACTGGATTGAGGGCAACCACTACTATGC